>NZ_CAJYES010000016.1 GCF_913773995.1 uncultured Pseudacidovorax sp. | reverse complement strand
CCCTCTGGGGGAGGGCAGGGGTGGGGGCGCGGCGAAGCCGCTGGTCTTCGTGCCCAATCCTGCGCTCGCAGCAAAGGCCGCGGGCCCCCACCCCAACCCTCCCCCAGCGGGGGAGGGAGCGAAAGCCAAGGCCCCGCCGCGCGAGAAGACCGTGATCCGCCTGCCCAGCTACGAGCAGGTCAAGTCCGACCCGATCCTCTATGCCCACGCCAACCGCGTGCTGCACCTTGAGACCAACCCGGGCAACGCCCGCGCCCTGGTGCAGGCCCATGGCGAAGGCACCACGGCCCGCGACGTGTGGATCAACCCGCCGCCCATCCCGCTGACCACGGCCGAGATGGACTACGTGTTCGACCTGCCCTATGCCCGCAGCCCGCATCCGCGCTACGCGGACGAGCAGGGCCGCCATGATGGCGCGACCAAGATCCCGGCGTGGGAGATGATCCGCTTCAGCGTGAACATCATGCGCGGCTGCTTCGGCGGCTGCACCTTCTGCTCCATCACCGAGCACGAGGGCCGCATCATCCAGAGCCGCAGCGAGGACTCGATCATTCGCGAGGTCGAGGACATCCGCGACAAGGTCGAAGGCTTCACCGGCGTCATCTCCGACCTGGGCGGCCCGACCGCCAACATGTACCGCCTGGGCTGCCGCAGCCCCGAGATCGAGGCTGCCTGCCGCAAGCCCAGCTGCGTGTACCCGGGCATCTGCCCGAACCTCACCACCGACCACGGCCCGCTGATCCAGATCTACCGCAGGGCCCGGGCGCTGCGCGGCATCAAGAAGATCCTGATCGGCTCGGGTCTGCGCTACGACCTCGCCGTGAAGTCGCCCGAGTACGTCAAGGAGCTGGTGCAGCACCACGTCGGCGGCTACCTCAAGATCGCGCCCGAGCACACAGAGGAGGGCCCGCTCTCCAAGATGATGAAGCCGGGCATCGGCAGCTACGACCGCTTCAAGAGCATGTTCGAGAAGTACAGCGCCGAGGCGGGCAAGAAGCAGTACCTCATCCCGTATTTCATCGCCGCCCACCCGGGCACGCGCGACGAGGACATGATGAACCTGGCGCTATGGCTGAAGAAGAACGGCTTCCGCGCCGACCAGGTGCAGACCTTCTACCCCAGCCCCATGGCCACCGCCACGGCCATGTACCACTCGGGCCGCAACACGCTGACAAAGGTGCGCCGCACCATGCGCGACGAGGCCGAAGAGTCGGTGGACATCGTGCGTGGCGAGAAGCGCCGCCGCCTGCACAAGGCCTTCCTGCGCTACCACGACCCCAACAACTGGCCGCTGCTGCGCGAGGCCCTCAAGGCCATGGGCCGCGCCGACCTGATCGGCAACGGCAAGCACCACCTGATCCCGACCTTCCAGCCGGCGACCGATGGCGGCTACCAGAGTGCGCGGCGCAAGAACTCGACGCCGGCGCCCTCGTCGGCAGCGACGCCATCCAGCGCCCGCCGCGTCGGTGCCGCGCCACGGCCGGGCACTGTGCTGACGCAGCACACGGGCCTGCCGCCGCGGGAGACGGGCAACCGCCCGATGGCGGGCAAGGGCGGTGGCAAGCCGGGTGCGTCGCGCAGCTCGGCTGCCGCTGCTCCCGGACCGCGGTCAGCGCGCCGGCCGCGCTGAGCCGGTCAGCGGGAAGAGTTCACGCTGACCCGGCTTGGCTCGACTCCGCTCCGTCCCACCGTTTCGCGCCTGTGCCTCGTGCCCCGCGCCGCACCTCGCCAAGTTGCCTCGGGTGCTGCCTCTGCACTTGAGCGTGGGTGCGCCTAGGACTTGAACCGCTCGATCACGTCCAGCACCGCCGTCACCGCGGGGTCGGACGTGCCCGCCTGCCGGCTGGCCACCGCCATCGGCCGCATCAACGGCGGCGCCATCGGGCGGATGCACACCTCGGGCGCGTCCGCCAAGTCGGCCACTTCCTCGAAAGGGAGGATGGCCGCGGCCTGCGCGGCGGCGGCCAGGCTCTTGAGCGCGCCGGGATAACTCAGCGCCAGGTAGGGCCGGGGGCTCAGGCCCGCCTGTCCGAACCACCCGGCGATCAGTCCGTGCATCTGCGTGGCCGGCGTGAAGCTGGCCCAGCGACGGCCGGCCAGCCATTCCGGCGTGATGGCCTCCGGTGGTGCCCAGGCAGCGGGCAACAGCACCACCATCGCATCCTGCCGCCAGGGCTGCAGCCGCACCTCGGGCGCGGCCGGCTGGGGGCTGGCGACGATCGCGATGTCCAGCGTGCCGGCCTTCAGTCGTCGCATGGCTTCGGCGGAGCCGACGGCTTCCAGCCGCAGTTCGATGTCGGGGCTCTGGGCATTGAGCTGCTGCAGCATCAGCGGCAGCAACTGGGTGCTCACGCCGGCCGAGACGGCCACCCGCACCATGCCCGCGCGGCCGGCTGCGCGACGGCGCACCCGGTCGACCAGGTCGTCGCCCGCGGCCAGCAGCTTGCGGCCCTCCTGCACCAGCACGGCGCCGGCCGGCGTCAGCTCCGCCTGGCGCCGACCGCGGACGACGAGCAGGGTGTCGAGCCAGCTTTCCAGCTCCTTCACATGCAGGCTGACCGTGGGTGGTGCCAGGTGCAGCGCCTGCGCAGCGGCGGCGAAGGTGCCCAGGTCGGCGATGGCGATCAGGGTCTGCAGCTGGTCGAGGTTCAGTTGACGCATCAGGAATGATGAAGTGAATGCTCAGTAAATTCAACTTTACGCAAGGTTGGCGGAGCGGGAGCATCCGGGCATGTCGATTCCTGATGCTGCCCACCCCGCTGAGTACCCCACCGACGCGCAGCCCGATTCCCCGACGAGGGCCACGGTCGGCACAGGCACCGTGCACTCGCAGGTCGCATGGAAGAGCGGGGCGGAAAAGGTTGGCGAGGAGATCGTTGACGCGGCGCGCACAGCGCGCCGCTTGCTCGACGCGCTGGTGGACCTGCTGGAGCGCGCCGAGGCCCGCATCAGCGCCAACTTCCGCGTGCCGCCGGGTGGCGGCTGATTCCTCCCTCGGCGGCAGGCCCGCCCGGATGGCATGTTGCGCTCCAGCGCACACCCGAGGCGGTGTGCTGGAATCTGTCGGATGCCAGCCGCCGCCCTCAGTCTCGACCACCTGCGCCGCTATGCCATCGCGCGCTCCCTGTTCACGCCGACGACGCTGCCCGCGGCCATCCGCCGGCTGGGCTTCGTGCAGGCCGACCCGATCCGCGCGCCGGCCCGTGCGCAGGACCTGATCCTGCGCCACCGCGTCACCGACTACCGCG
>NZ_CAJYES010000015.1 GCF_913773995.1 uncultured Pseudacidovorax sp. | reverse complement strand
GCGGCAGCGGCGGGCGGCGCCGCCTGCGTCGTGGGCCACATGGCGGCCCAGTCACCCGCGCCGCGCTCTGCCGCAAACGGAATGCCGGCCTGCCGCCACGCCGGCGTTGCCGGCGCCGCGTCATAGCCACGCAACAGCGGCGCGGGACGGGCGGTTCCGCCCTCGTCCAGGCTCGCCGCGCCAGCGGCGCGGGGCGCGGCCAGGGCGTTCTCGATGGCATGGCGCACGGCGCTGTGCACTTCGCGGCCATCGCGAAAGCGCACCTCGATCTTTGTCGGGTGCACGTTCACGTCCACCCGGGCGGGATCGATCTGCAGGTGAAGCACGAAGACGGGCTGGCGCTGGCCATGCAGGACGTCCTCGTACGCGGCACGTGCCGCATGCAGGAGCACCTTGTCGCGCACGAAGCGGCCGTTCACATAGAAGAACTGCTGATCGCCACGACTGCGGGCGGCATCCGGCACGCCCGCATGGCCATGCACGCGCAGGGCGCCCTCGCCATGGTCGACCTCCACGCTCTGGCCGATGAAGTCGTCGCCGAACACGTCCGACAGCCGCTGCGCCGGTGTGTCGGCAATCCGCCATTGCTCGACCAGCCGGCCTTCGTGCCAGATCGCGAAGCCCACGTCCGGTCGTGCAAGTGCATGGCGGCGCACGGCTTCGATGCAGTGGGCCAACTCGGTCGCGTCGGTCTTCAGGAACTTGCGACGTGCGGGAGTCGCAAAGAACAGTTCACGCACTTCCACCGTGGTGCCCTGACTGCGCGCCGCGGGCCGGAGCTCGCCCGTGCGGGCATCCAACTGCCAAGCGGTGTCGGCCTCGGTGTGGCGTGACAGCAGGCTCAGCTCGGCAATGGAGGCGATCGAGGCCAGCGCCTCTCCCCGGAATCCCATCGTGCCGACCGACTCGAGTTCGGCCAGGCTGGCGATCTTGCTGGTGGCATGGCGGCGCAGGGCCAGGGGGAGTTCATCGCGTGGAATGCCGCCGCCGTCGTCCTCCACCGCGATCAGTCTGACGCCGCCGGCCGCAAGGCGCACAGTGATCTGCCGGGCGCCGGCGTCCAGGGCGTTGTCGACCAGTTCCCGGACGACGGAGGCGGGCCGCTCCACCACTTCGCCGGCCGCGATCTGGCTGATCAGTTCGTCCGGCAGGTCCCGGATGGGCCGGCGGCCGGCGGAAGAGGGAGAAAGGAGGGCGCTCACGCGGGGGATTTTAAGAATCCGTCAACGGGCGGCCCGGATAATGCCGCGCCATGGACATCGTCGCCTTCCTGATTGACTTCATCCTCCATGTGGACAAGCACCTGGAGTCCTTCGTCGCCGCCTATGGCGCCTGGGTCTATGCGCTGCTTTTCCTCATCGTTTTCGTGGAGACGGGCGTAGTCGTCATGCCATTCTTGCCAGGCGATTCGCTCTTGTTCATCGTCGGTGCCCTGTGCGGCGCGGGCTTGATGAATCTGGGCATTGCCGTGCCGGTCCTGCTGGCAGCGGCCGTTCTCGGCGACCAGTGCAATTTCGCGATCGGCCGGCATGTCGGGCCGCGCGTGTTCCAGTGGGAAAACTCGCGCTTCTTCAACCGCCGCGCCTTCGACCAGGCCCATTCGTTCTACGAGCGCTACGGCGGCGTCACCATCGTGCTGGCGCGCTTCATGCCCTTCATTCGCACCTTCGCCCCCTTTGTGGCGGGCGTGGCCGCCATGAGCCGGTCGAAGTTCACGGCTTTCAACGTCGGTGGGGCCGTTCTTTGGGTGGTGGGCATCTGCGCAGCCGGTTATTTCTTCGGCAACCTGGCCTTCGTGCGGGAACATCTCGACAAGATCATCTGGGCGCTGATCCTGGTGCCGGGGCTCATTGCCATCTTCGGCGCTTGGCGCGGCTCTCGCGCGTCAGGCGCAGAGGCGGCTGCGGCCCGTTAGAGGCTGAAAGCGCAGGAACGAGAAGGGCCGCATTTGCGGCCCTTGTGCTTCTATAGAAGGTGCAGACGCTCAGTAGCGGCGGCGACCGTCAGGGTAGTAGTACTGGTTGTTGTAGTTCTGCTGGTCGCGCTGACGCCCGATCTCGTTGCCGACCAAGCCGCCGATGGCGGCGCCGCCCACGGTTGCCGCGGTGTTTCCACCGATGGCGTTGCCAACCACCGCGCCGCCCAGCGCGCCGACGCCGGCGCCCAGTTGCTGATTGGGGCCCGCTGCACAGCCGGCCATGAGAGCGGCTGCGCCGATTGCGGCGGCCGAAATCCAAGTGCGAGTCTTCAACATGGTGTCCACCTTTCTGGAATGTGATGGACGGATGTTGCTTGCCAACAGCGTTTGCTGACTGTAGGAGTGGTCCGCGGGGCGCTGTGCGTCGACGCGGTCCAGCCCTGCGAGACGCCGCGCGCGTGAGGCGACGGCCGCGGTATTACAGCGCCCGGCTACGCGCCAGCGGCGGGTTCTGGCCGAAATAGCGGTGGATGCCCTTCATCAGCGCGTCAGCCAGATCCTCCTGGTAGGCCACGTTGCGCAGCTTGGCCTCTTCCTCGGGGTTGCTGATGAAGGCCGTCTCGACCAGCACGCTGGGAATGTCGGGCGCTTTGAGCACTGCAAAGCCGGCCTGCTCGACGTCGCCCTTGTGCAGGCGCGCCCCGATCCGGCGGAACTCGCCGATCATGGCGCCGCCGAGCTTCAGGCTGTCCTTGATCTGCGCCGTGGTGCTCATGTCGAACAGCGCGCGCTGAACCTGCATCTCGTGCTCGCCGATGCTGATGCCGCCGACCTGGTCGGACTGGTTTTCCTTGTTGGCCATCCAGCGGGCGGCACTGCTCGAAGCGCCGTTCTGGCTCAGCGCGAACACGCTGGCGCCGCGCGCGGCCGGCGTGGTGAAGGCGTCCGCATGGATGCTGATGAACAGGTCAGCCTGCACCCGCCGGGCCTTCTGTACGCGCACGTTCAGCGGCACGAAGAAGTCGTCGTCGCGTGTCATGAAGGCACGCATCGGGTTGCCGCCCAGGGTGCTGCCGTTGATGCGGTCGCGCAGGCGCCGGGCCACCTGCAGCACGATGTCCTTTTCGCGCGTGCCGTTGGGCCCGATGGCGCCCGGGTCTTCACCGCCGTGGCCCGGGTCGAGCGCCACGATGATGATGCGGTCGGTGCGGGTGGAAGTGGCCACGTTGGGTTCCGGCCGCTGCGGTCGCGCAGGCGCCGGGCGTGGCGCCTCTGCCAGGACCGGCGGCGGCACCGGCGCAACCGGCGAGGGTGCCGCGTGCGGCGGCGGACGGACGGCCTTCTGTGCGATCAGGTCCCCCAACGGATCGGTGGCCGGGACGGGCCTTGCCGGCACTGGGGGCGGGGCCTGGACCACTGGCGGAGCCACCGCCACGGCAGGGGGCGCAGGCGGCAGCGGGGCGGCCGGCGATGCGCCGCTGCGGGTGTCGCGCAGGCGCTCGGCGATCAGCGATTCGAGCGGATCGAGTGCCTCCTGCGGGTACAGGTCCAGCACCAGCCGGTGCCTGTAGGCCGCCACGGGCGCCAGCGAGAAGACTTGCGGCCGCACCGTCTGCTTGAGGTCGAACACGATGCGCACCATCGTGGGCGTGTTCTGGCCCACCCGCAGACCGGCGATGTACGGATCGTCCGCCTTGACCTTGCCCACCAGGTCGCGCAGGGCAGGGTTGAGGGCGATGCCCTCGATGTCCACCGCCAGGCGCGGCGGGTCGCCCACCACGAGCTGCTGGGACTGCAGCCGTGCATCGGACTCGATGGTGATTCGCGTGTAGTCCGAGGCCGGCCACACGCGCACGGCCACGATGGAGGCGCCATGTGCGATCTCGGCCGCGCCCATCAGCAGCACCAGGCTGCCGGCCTGCTGCAGCCAGCGTCGGCGCTCGGGCTGTACGGGGAGCAGGGCGTGGGTCACGGGTGCTGCCTCGGCGGCATCGTCGGTTCGGGCGGAAGGATGCGATGGCGGGCGGCGACTGCTCATGGCGCAACCGCTGCCAGCAGTGCCTGGCCTATTGGGGTGAAGGCGCGCAACTGCACGCGGCGCACGTCGTCGGCGTCTGGGGTCATGGCTTCGATGTGGATGGCGAGGTCCTCGGTGGGCAGGTAGCCGGCCGCCTGGCCGGGCCACTCGGCCAGCTTGAGTCCGTCGCCGGCAAAAAGGTCCCGGAATCCGGCGTCTTCCCATTCGCGCGGATCGCTGAAGCGATAGAAGTCGAAGTGGTAGACCGGCCGGCCGTCCTGGGCCGTGTGCGGCTCCACCACGGCATAGGTCGGGCTCTTGATGCGGCCCTGCACGCCGAGTGCGCGCAACAGGTGGCGCACGAAGGTGGTCTTGCCGGCGCCAAGGTCGCCGTGCAGCGCGATGAAGGCATGGCACAGCTCGGGCCGGCCCTGCATGGCCTGCGCCAGCGATCGGGCAAAGCGGGCGGTGTCCTCCTCGCCCTGCCACAGCAACTGGCGGGAGGCGGTTTCTACAATCGGACGGTGACTGCGGTCGATGCTCAACTCGTGGCTCGGATTCGTGCGTGGGCCGGGGAGCTCGGATTCTCCCAAATCGGCATCGCGGGCATCGACCTGTCCGACGCAGAGCCCGGCCTGGCGGAATGGCTGGCCCAGGGCTTCCATGGCGAGATGGGGTATATGGCGGCGCACGGCATGCGTCGCGCCCGGCCGGCCGAGCTGGTGCCGGGCACGGTGAGCGTCATCACCGCCCGCATGGACTACCTGCCGCGCGAGACGCCGGAGGACTGGCAGGCCTTGGAATGGGCACGACTGGATCGGGCCGGCGAGGGCATCGTGTCGCTCTACGCACGAGGACGGGACTATCACAAGGTGCTGCGGGCCCGGCTGCAGAAGCTGGCCGACCGGCTGGCCGCCGAGATCGGGCCCTTCGGCCACCGCGTGTTCACCGATTCCGCGCCCGTGCTGGAGGCCGAGCTGGCCAGCCGCAGCGGCCAAGGCTGGCGCGGCAAGCACACGCTGGTGCTCAGCCGCGAGGCGGGTTCCATGTTCTTCCTGGGCGAGATCTACGTCGACCTCGAGCTGCCACCGACCGACCCCGTGGCGGCGCACTGCGGCAGCTGCACCGCCTGCATCGACGCCTGCCCGACCGGTGCCATCTTGGGGCCCCATCGGCTGGACGCCCGGCGCTGCATTTCCTACCTCACCATCGAGCATGCGGGGTCGATCCCGGAGGCGCTGCGGCCATCCATGGGCAACCGCATCTACGGCTGCGACGACTGCCAGCTGGCCTGCCCCTGGAACAAGTTCGCCCGGCGCAGCACGCTGCCTGACTTCGATCCGCGCGAGGGACTGACCGGCGCCTCGCTGGCCCAGCTCTTCGGCTGGACCGAGGATGAATTCCTGCGCCGCACCGAAGGCAGCCCCATCCGCCGCATCGGCCACGAACGCTGGCTGCGCAACATCGCCGTGGCGCTGGGCAATGCGCTGCGCCATGGGGATGCAACAGCGGCGGCTGCGCTGCGGTCACGGCGCGAGACCGCCACGCCTCTGCTGCGCGAACACATCGACTGGGCGCTGGCGCAGGCGTCCATCGCCTCGCCCGCCTGAGGCGGGCGCTCAGCGCGGAAGGCTGAGTGCGAAGGGCAGGCTCACCATGCCCAGCAGCGTCGACAGCGTGACCAGCGCCGCCACGTACGCGCCGTTGTAGCCCATGCGCGCCGCCAGCACATAGGCGCTCGACGCCGTGGGCACGGCCGAGAAGGCCATCAGCACCGCCGCCTGGGCCCCGTGCAGTCCCAGCAGCCGACACAGGCCCCAGGCCACAAGCGGCAGCACCAGGTGCCGGATCGACAGCACTGCGATCCCCAGAGCCTTGCCGCGGTTGAGTACGCCGAACTGCATGCCAGCGCCCGCTGCCAGCAGGCCGAGCGCCAGCGACGCAGCGCCCAGCCGGCCCAGCGTCGGTTGCATCCATTCGGGAACCTGCAGGCCCAGCAGGTTGATCACCAACCCGCTCGCCGTCGCGATGATGAGCGGATTGCGCGCGAGCTCGCGCAGGAATCCGCTGTTGGCATGCCGCGCCATGGGCCACACCGCCGCCACGTTCATCAGCGGCACGCACACGCCGATCAGCACCGCGATCACCAGCAGCCCCTCGGCGCCGGCCAAGCGCTCGGCCACGGCCAGACAAATGAAGGAGTTGAAGCGGAAGGCCACCTGGGCGCTGGCCGCATGCTCTCGCCGGTCGATGTGCCGGCCCAGCCAGGGCAGGTGCGGCAGGGCATAGGCAAGCACGATGCCGGCCAGACCCACACCCAGCCCGGCGGCCAGCAGATGCGTGGCCGCGCCGAAGTCGATGGGGCTCTTCACGATCGAGTGGAAGAGCAGGACAGGAAAGAGGAAGTAATACACCAGGCTCTCGACCTGGTCCCACACCCGGCGGTCCAGGGCGGTGTAGCGGCACAGCAGCCAGCCGCAGGCGATGAGGGAGAAGTCCGGAAACAGCAGCTGGGCGTAATTCACCGGCCGAGCATAAACCGCGCACTTATAGGTATCCCTCAAGGCCCGGCGCAGGGCTGCCGCTAGGATGCGCCGCACGCGGGAAGCGAATCCGCCCATTCAAGAAACGAACCTGGAGTCAAACCGATGCAACGCCGCCACTGGAACGCCATCGCCGCTGCCGCCCTGCTGGGTGCGCTGGCCGCCCCTGCCGCCTGGGCGCAGGGCTACCCCGACAAGCCGATCGAGCTGCAGGTGCCCTTCGCACCCGGCGGCACCACCGACATCGTGGGCCGGGTCATCGCCGACCCCTTGGGCAAGGTGCTGGGCCAGCCGGTCGTGGTCACCAACAAGGCCGGCGGCGGTGGAGTGGTGGGGGCGTCAGAGACCGCGCGCGCCGCGCCTGATGGCTACAAGCTGGGCGTGGCCACGGTGTCCAGCACGGCCGCCAATCCGGCGATCAACCCCAAGACCCCGTACGACCCGATCAACGATTTCACGCCCATCATCAACATCGCCGCCACGCCCAATGTGATCGCGGTGCATCCCAGCTTCCCGGCCAAGGACTACGCGAGCTTCGTGGCCGAGCTCAAGAAGAACCCCGGCAAGTATTCGTACAGCTCGTCCGGCACCGGCGGCATCGGCCACCTGCTGATGGAGCTGTACAAGAGCATGACCGGCACTTTCGTCACGCACATCCCGTACCGCGGCGCCGGCCCGGCCCTGAACGACACCGTCGGCGGCCAGGTGCCCATGATCTTCGACAACCTGCCTTCGGCGCTGCCCTTCATCAAGGCGGGCAAGCTGGTGCCGATCGTGGTGGCTGCGCCGCAGCGCCTGAAGGACCTGCCCAACGTGCCCACCTTCAAGGAAGTGGGCCTGGAGCCGGTGAACCGCATGGCCTACTACGGCATCCTCGGCCCCAAGGGCCTGCCGAAGGATGTCGTCGACAAGATCAGCGCCGGCACCCGGAAGGCCCTGGAAGACCCGGCCGTGCGCAAGCGCATCGAAGACACCGGCTCGATCATCGTGGCCAACACGCCCGATCAGTTCGCCGCCCAGATCAAGGCCGAGTTCGCGATCTACAAGGACGTGGTGAAGAAGCAGAATCTCAAGCTCGACTGAGCGTTCTGTTCTTGCCCCGCCCGCCGCTGCGGGCCCGGCGTTCTCTGGAGCCGCCCTCGGGCGGCTCCGTGTTTTTTTGCATCTCCATGACCCCTCCGGCCTCCATTGCCGCCACGCCATCGCCTGCCGACATCGACGACTTCATCGACGCGCTGTGGCTGGAGGAGGGCCTGTCGCGCAACACGCTGGCCGCCTACCGCCGCGATCTCTCGCTGCTGGCGCAGTGGCTTGCGCCCCGCGGCGTTGCCCTGCCGGCGGCGCGCGAGAGCGATCTGCAGGCCTACATGGGCGAGCGTCTCGCGCAGCGCGGCAAGGCCACCTCGGCCAACCGCCGGCTGACGGTGTTCAAGCGCTACTTCCGCTGGGCGCTGCGCGAGCACCGCATCGTGGCCGATCCGACTCTGCGCCTGCTGCCTGCGCGCCAGCCCGTACGCGTGCCCAAGACGCTGAGCGAAGCGCAGGTGGAGGCGCTGCTGGGTGCGCCCGACATCGCCACGCCGCTGGGCCTGCGCGACCGCGCGATGCTGGAGTTGATGTACGCCAGCGGGCTGCGAGTGAGCGAGCTGGTGGGCCTGCGCCTGGTGGACCTCGGCTTGCAGGAAGGCGTGCTGCGCGTCATGGGCAAGGGCAGCAAGGAGCGCCTGGTGCCCTTCGGCCAGGAGGCCGAGCGCTGGATCGGCCGCTATCTGGCCGAATCCCGGTCCGCCATCCTGGGCGGCCAGCAGAGTGGCGACCTGTTCGTCACCGCTCGCGGCGCCGGCATGACGCGGGCCATGTTTTGGGTGATCGTCAAGAAGCACGCCGAGGCCGCCGGCGTTCGCGTGCCGCTGTCGCCGCACACGCTGCGCCATGCCTTTGCCACACACCTGCTCAACCACGGCGCCGACCTGCGTGCGGTGCAACTGCTGCTCGGGCATGCCGACATCTCCACCACCACGATCTACACCCATGTGGCGCGGGAACGCCTGCGCCAGCTGCATGCGCGGCACCACCCGCGTGGCTGAGGCCGGGCGGCTGGCCGCCTGCGGCAGCCGACGACAGGGGGCGCTGGCATGATCCGGCCATGATCTCTACGACCGATTCATTCCTGCGCCGGCGCCTGTGCCGCGGCGCTGTTCTCGTCGCCTGTGGCGCGGCCCTCGTAGCCGGAGGCTTGCCGGCATTTGCCCAGGATCTGCCCAAGACCGTGCGCCTGACCGTGGCCTATCCGCCCGGCGGCGTGGCCGACGTGGTGGCGCGCACCCTGGCCGAACGGCTGGCTGCGCAGACCGGCAGCACCTTCGTCGTCGACAACAAGGCCGGCGCCAGCGGCACCATCGCCATGGAGGCCATCGCCAAGGCGCCGCCGGACGGCGCCACCTTGGGCTTCTCGGCCATCAGCCCGCTCGTGCTGAGTCCGCACCTGGGCAAGCTGCCCTACGACCCGCTGCGCGACCTGCTGCCAGTGGCCAGCGTCATGTACTCGCCGGTGGTGCTGCTGGCCACCTCTGCCGAGGGCAGTGCCGACATGCGCGCCGTGCTCGCCAAGGCGAAGGCGCAGCCCGGCGCGGTGCGTTGGGCAACATCCGGGCCTGCTTCACTCGGCCACGTGATGCTGGAGCAGCTGCGGGCCGGCGCCAAGGTCGACATCACCCATGTGCCCTACAAGGGTGGCGGCCAGCAGATGACCGATGCGCTTTCCGGCCAGTTCGAAGTGCTGTCCACGAACGCCGGGCCGGCGGTGGCCATCCAGGTCAAGGCCGGCAAGCTGCGGCCCCTGGCCGTCGGTGCGCCCGCGCGGCTGGAGAGCCTGCCCAACGTGCCGACCCTGGCCGAGCTGGGCTTCAAGGACGCCAATCTGTCCTCGCAGTTCGGCGTGTTCGCACCGACCGGGCTGCCGCAACCCTTGCAGGCGCGCTTCAACGCGGAGATCAACACCGCATTGCAATCGCCGCAGATGCGTTCGCGCCTGACCACCACCGACAACGTGCCGACCGGCGGAAGCCCCGCAGCCTTCGCCAAGGAGATCGCGGCCGAGTACGAGAACAACGGCCGGATCATCCGCGCTGCTGGCATCAAGGCCGATTGATCTCCCTGGGGCGGTGTCTACGCGGGTGGGCGAGGCCTGCCCGCGGTTGGCCCGCGTCGCTGGCGTCTATGTCGCGTCCGCCGCCAACCCCTGCAGTTCGTCTTCGGTGAAGCCTGCCCGCGAGCGTGCGTCCATGTTGAAGGGGGGCTTCAGCCGCGGCGCCTGATGCGCGCGGTACAGGTGGCGGTAGTGGGCCAGCGCCTCCAGCCCATTCCGCTCGCACAACCAGCGGTACCAGCGGTTGCCCACTGCCACATGGCCGATCTCGTCGCGCAGGATGATGTCGAGGATGGCAATGGCGGCGTGCGCATCGGGCGTGCCCACACGCGCCAGCTTGGCCTGGATGAGGGGCGTCGCGTCCAACCCCCGGGCTTCCAGCGTGCGGGGCACGAGGGCCATGCGGGCGACCACGTCGTAGGCCGTCTTCTCGCACATCGTCCAGAGGCCGTCGTGGCCGGGAAAGTCGCCGTAGCGCCAGCCCATGGACTGGAGGTGTTCGTGGATCAGTGTGAAGTGCAGCGCCTCCTCGTCCGCCACCCGCAGCCAGTCGCGGTAGTAGTCGGCCGGCATGCCCTCGAAGCGCCACAGCGCGTCGAGCGCCAGGTTGATGGCGTTGAACTCGATATGGCAGATGGCGTGCACCAGTGCGGCGCGGCCTTCCTCGGTGAAGGGCGAGCGGGTGGGCACGTCCTTGGCCCCGACGCGTGCCGGCCGCACAGGGCGGCCCGGCACGCCCGCATCGTCGGCAGGCACCCGGACCGTGTCTGTCCAGCAGGCGTCGGTGGGCGGCGTCCGGGCGCAGTCGGCGGCCAGCGCGCGGGTAGCCGCCACCTTCTGGGCGGGATCGGTAAGGACAAGCGCCTGGAGCGCGCGCAGCCGGGGGTGCATCCCTACAATTCTATTTTTCGCCTGCGGCCCGGCCGCACGCGCACCCACGACACCAGGAGACGACAAGCATGGCCCTCTACGAACTCGATGGCACCGCCCCCCAACTCGCCGAAGGCGCATGGGTGGCCGACAGCGCCGAGGTGATGGGCAATGTGAGCCTGGCCGAGAACGCCAGCGTCTGGTTCGGCGCGGTGGTGCGCGGCGACACCGAGCACATCGCCATTGGCCGCAACAGCAATGTGCAGGATCTTTCCGTTCTGCATGCGGACGTCGGCTGCCCCCTGACCATCGGCGACAACGTCACGGTCGGCCACCAAGTCATGCTGCATGGCTGCACCATCGGCGACGGCTCTTTGATCGGTATCCAGGCGGTGGTCTTGAACAACGCCCGAATCGGCCGCAACTCCATCGTCGGCGCCGGCAGCGTGGTGACCGAAGGCAAGGAGTTTCCGGACAACTCGCTGATCATCGGCTCGCCGGCCAAGGTGGTGCGCGCCCTGGACGACGCCGCGGCCGCCAAGCTGCGCCAGAGCGCGCAGCACTATGTGGAAAACGCCCATCGCTTTGCGAAGGGCCTCAAAAAGATCGGCTGACTCCCGGCGCTGCGCGCCTCCCCGTCGGCCGAGGAAAGCAACCTTGAGCGAACTACACACCTTCCTCTTCGACGGCCTGCCGGTGCGCGGCATGATCGTGCGCCTGGACGGCGCCTGGCAGGAAATCCTTGCCCGCCGCGCCGCCAACACCCAGACCGGCGCCTATGCGCCGCCCGTCGCCGAGCTGCTGGGCGAGATGACGGCCGCAGCCACGCTGATGCAGGCCAACATCAAGTTCAAGGGCTCCCTCATCCTCCAGATCTTTGGCGATGGCCCGGTCAAGGTGGCCGTGGCCGAAGCGCAGCCCGACCTGAGCCTGCGCGCCACGGCCAGCGTGGTGGGCGATGTGCTGGCCACCGCCGGTCTGGCGGATCTGGTGAATGTGGGCAATAAGGGCCGCTGCGCCATCACGCTCGATCCCAAGGAGCGCCTGCCTGGCCAGCAGCCCTACCAGGGGGTGGTGCCGCTGTTCGGCGATCGCGGCGAACGTCTGGGCAAGCTCTCGGAAGTGCTTCAGCATTACATGCTGCAAAGTGAGCAACTCGACACCACGTTGGTGTTGGCCGCAGACGAGCAGGTGGCCGCTGGCCTGCTGATCCAACGCCTGCCCCTGGCGGGAGAGGCCAATCTGGCCGGCAGTACCACCGCGCGCGACGAGGACGAGATCGGCCGCAACGAGGACTACAACCGTATTGCGACGCTGGCCAGCAGCCTCACGCGCGACGAACTGCTGTCTCTCGATGTCGAAACGATCCTGCGGCGCCTGTTCTGGGAAGAAAGGCTCCTGCGCTTCACGCCACGTGACGGCATGCTTGGCCCTCGTTTTGCGTGCACCTGCAGCCGTGAGCGCGTGGCCAACATGATTCGCAGCCTGGGCCAGGCCGAGGCCGACGACATCCTCGCCGAGCAGGGACGCATCGAGGTCGGATGCGACTTCTGCGGTCAGCAGTACCGTTTCGACGCGGTCGACGCAGCCCAGATCTTCGCGGGGCCGGATGCGCAGGCGCCGGGAAGCTCGGTCGTTCAGTAATTGTTCATCCGAACCATTGGGTGGCCTGATCACCGGTGGGAGTCTCGTTGGCGCCACAGCCCCCGCCGCATTGCGGGGCGGGCGTGCACTCCATATGTCACAACACTTGACGGTTTTGTAAGCCAGTTTCAGGATCGGGTGTCGGCCGTTTACGGTCGGCTTCATTCAACTATCTCGAGGACGATATGAACACCAAGAACCTCTTTGCGGCGACTGCAGCTTTGGCCGTGGCGCTTCTGGCTGCCAGCCCTGCCATGGCGGACGATCCGACCAAGGAACCGCCCACGCCTGCCGCCAAAAAGACGACCAAGGCCGAGCGCGCCGCCGCACGCCAGAAGCGCAAGGCCGAAATGACTGCTGCCGAGAAGAGCGGCACGGCCCCCACCGGTGGTGAAGCCACGCCCCCCGAGAAGCAGGCCAATGCGGTGACTGGCACTAAGGAGTCGCGCAAGGCCGAACGCGCCAAGAAGCGCAAGGAAGTGGCCGCCGCCAACAAGGCTGGCGCGATCCCCGCTCCCAACGAAGCCGGCGAACCCAAGAAGTGATCGCTGGTCACTGAGTGGCGCAGGCGCAGGCCGCCCGTGCCGCACTGCTGCATGGCTTGTGGTGGCGGTGGCTGATCCGGGTCCTTGGGCTCGGGCTGGCAGCCGCACTCACGGCCTGCGCCAGCCTGCAGGAACCCTCTGTCGCCGCGGCACCGTCCTTCGCGGCGACGGATGTCGGCCCCACACCTCTGGCCCGCATCGCCGCAGCCAGCCTTGCGGCGGATGCCGCAGCGCGCGGACATTCGGGCTTTCTGCTCATGCCGGAAGGTCCGACGGCCCTGAATGCACGCATTGCACTCATCCGGGCCGCACGCAAGTCCCTTGATGCCCAGTACTACATCCTTCAGGATGACGCGACCGGGCTGCTCTTCCTGAGCGAGCTGCTCGATGCGTCCCGTCGCGGTGTGCGTGTTCGTCTGCTGGTCGACGACCTGTACACGCCGGGCAAGGACCAGCTTTACGCCGCGCTGGCGTCCCAACCCAATTTCGAAATTCGCCTGTTCAACCCGCTGGCCGTACGCAGCGGCCCATTGGCCTGGCGCGTGGCGCTGTCGCTTGGCGAATTGCGACGTATCAATCGGCGCATGCACAACAAGCTGCTCGTGGCCGACAACAGCATCGCCGTCACCGGGGGGCGCAACATCGCTGACGAATATTTCATGCGCAGCGACCAGGCCAACTTCGTCGACATGGATCTGTTGGCGGCCGGTCCGGTGGTCCCGGCGTTGTCGCAGAGCTTCGACGATTTCTGGAACAGCCGGCAGGTGCGCCCCATCGGCAGCCTGATGGAGCTGCCGCCGGACAATGAAACCACCCGACGCGTGCTGGCCGAGCGCTGCGAGGATCGGCGCGATCTGCTGCCCGAAGCCGCCACCGACGTGCTCGGGCATCCGCCAGTGAGCGAGCAAATGGCGGCCGGGCGACTGCTATTGACCGAGGGCGATGGTCGCGTGGTATATGACGTGCCGGAGAAGATCACCTACGACGACCCGGAGGCCAGCTTTGCTGACAGCGTCAGTCAGCGGACCATCGCCATGCTCTACGGCGCGCGTCACGAGGTGCTGATGGTGTCGCCCTATTTCGTGCCCGGCAAGGCAGGCCTGGCGATGCTGCAGCAGCAGGTGGCGCGTGGCGTGCAGGTGCTGGTGTTCACCAATTCGCTCGACGCCACAGACGAGACGCTCGTGTATTCCGGCTATGCGCGCTATCGGCTGGCCATGCTCAAGGCCGGCGTGAAAATCTTTGAGCTGGGATCGCGCCTGGTGCCCAAGGAGCGGCGTTTCGGCGAGTTCAAGAGTTCGACTGCGCGTCTGCACGCCAAGGTCATGCTGGTGGACCGCGAGCGTGTGTTCATCGGCTCGATGAATCTGGATGGCCGCTCCGCGCGGCTCAACACGGAGGTGGGCGTCATCATCGACAGCCCGGCGCTGTTGGCGCAATTTGGTGCGTTGATGCCCGTGCGCGAACTGGGCGCCTATGAGCTGCGCCTGCGCCAGGAAGACGATGCCGTGCAGTGGATCGAGCACCATCCCGACGGCAGCCGGGCGGTGCTCGATGAGGAGCCAGGCGCCATGCTCATCGACCGCGTGCGCGACTGGCTGCTGCTCAAGCTGCTGCCCGAAGACGTGCTGTGACGGCGCCGCCGCTGCTCCTCAGCGCTCGAAGGCGCTGTAGCGGATGTCGGGCGCGCTGGTGTTGTGCCGTGAAGGCTCGCTCCGGCCGAATCGGATGTCGCTTACGCCCGACGCACGTTGAAAGTCTGGCAGAGGCTTCGCGTGTGACTCGGGCGCGTCGCCGACGGTGTGCCAGCGGACCTCGCTCATGTCGGCGTTGTCCGCCGCCACGTACATCGACCGCAGTACCGAGAAGGGCCGCAGGCCGCGCACTGGATTGGAGAAGCGCACATCCAATGTCGTTCGTTCGCGGCTGACTTCGGCAAGGCGGATGCGGGCCGCGCCGCCGCCGTCGAAGCGCAAGTCGAAGCGGATGTCCGGCTGGGTGCGGATTCGGATGTCGCGGATGTCGACCACCGGCCGGCCGTCATGGCGCACCGGGCCCAGAAGCATCGACGAGCCGTACACGCCGTCGCCGAAGCGCGCCAGCGGCAGCGGTTTGATGCGCCAGTAGCCGTCCGCGGGATACATCACCAGCGCTTCCTTCATCTGTCCGTCGATGCGCCGGAAGATCTGGATCATGTGGAAGCCGCGATCGCGATGGCCATCCACCTCCACAGGCACCTGCTGAGGCCGCCAGAACACCGGCAGCGTCATGCCGACGATGCGCCACTCGGCATCCTCGTGCAGGGTGACGGTGCGCGGTTCGAAGCGATGCTTGGGGTCGGTCGGATGGTCGCTGCCATCGAAATTGCAGCCCGAGAAGTCCGGTGCCGTGATGTCCTGGGCGATGCGCTCGATGTAGGCGGGTTGCAGCGCCTCGACAACGAACCGTTTCACGCTGCCGCGCAGAAGGAGCGAGACGTTGTCTTCCTCGGCACAGCGTGTGGGCTTGGTCTGGTTCTCGACCGTCGCCGTGGCGGACGCGGCGTGGGCGCCGGGCAAGGCCGACATTGCGAGCGCAGCCGACGCGGCAAAGGTCGCGAGCCTGCGTCGGACGCGGAAGGGGGCGGAGGTCCAGAGGTGCATGGGGGATGTGTCAGCCGGTCACGGGCCGTTGCCGGCGCGCGAGCAGGTCGGTGAAGAGGCGGTGTTCGCAGTCAGGGTCGGAACAGCGCTCGCAGTTCCATGCCGATGAGCGCAGCCGCGGCTGCGACTGTGCCGGCGGCAGTCGCTCATCCCGACCATCCAGGCCCGACTGCAGGGCCGCCCAGGCGCGTGCAAGGCGCTGTTCGGGCTCCCGTCCGTGGATGATGGCGCAGGGCAGGCCCACCGCGGCGAACGCAGCGCGCAGCCGGCTGTCGAGTGCCTGCGCTTCGGGCGAGGGCGGATCCGGCGGAGGCAACAGCAGCGTGAACGCGTGGCGCTGCTCGGCGGCGATCAGTGCGGCGGGCCAGCGTTGAAACTCCAAATCCGCCTCTGCCAGGAGGGCCACGGGGCTACGGTCTGTCACGACCAAGGCGCTCCTGCTTGCCTCGTCGATCCGCATACGCCAGTCGTGGGAGCGGCCGAGCGCTTCGTCGGGGTCGGGGCCGGACGCGGATCGGGAGCAGGACGCAGCCTCCGTATTGGGCAGCGTCGTCGCCAGCAGGCCGCGCTCGTGGAAACGCTGGGCCAGGGCGTCCGTCAGGGCCCGCCGGTCCGCAGCCCACGCGCCCCAGATGGCGATCACGTGCCCCGGACCCAGTCGCGGTGTCATATGCAGCAACCAGCGGGCGGAGGGCCGGGCAGGGCGGGTGCCTAGCGCGCGATCTGCACCAGGATCTCGTTGGGCTTGACCATGCCCAGCTCCTGCCGCGCCCGTTCCTCGGCCATCTCGATGCCCTCTTTGAGGTCACTCACCTCGGACTCGAGCCGCTCGTTGGTGTGCTGGGCGCGGATGTTGGCGGCCTTCTGGTCTTCCAGGTTCTTGCGCAGCTTGGCCACGTCGGGCAGGCTGCCGCGGCCCGCCCACAGCTGAAGCTGCAGCAGGCCGAGCAGGCAAACCAGGACGGCCGGGACGATGAGACGCGCGCGCATCGCCGCTCAGCCGAACCGTGCCGCCACCGTCGGCCCAGAGGCGCCGGAACTGGAAGACCGGCGCATCAACGCAGGTTGTAAAAGGCCGCGCGACCGGGGTAGCTGGCCACGTCGCCCAGGTCTTCCTCGATGCGCAGCAGCTGGTTGTACTTGGCCATGCGGTCCGAGCGCGACAGCGAGCCGGTCTTGATCTGGCCGGCATTGGTGCCGACGGCGATGTCGGCGATGGTGCTGTCCTCGGTCTCGCCCGAGCGGTGCGAGATCACGGCGGTGTAGCCCGCGCGCTTGGCCATCTCGATGGCGGCGAAGGTCTCGGTCAGCGTGCCGATCTGGTTGATCTTGATGAGGATCGAGTTGGCGATGCTCTGGTCGATGCCCTGCTTCAGGATCTTGGTGTTGGTGACGAACAGGTCGTCGCCCACCAGTTGGACCTTCTTGCCCAGACGTTCGGTCAGCAGCTTCCAGCCGGCCCAGTCGCCTTCGTGCATGCCGTCCTCGATCGAGATGATCGGGTACTTGTCGCACCAGGTGGCCAGCATGTCGGCCCAGCTCGCGGCCTCCAGCTGCAGGCCGCCTTCGCCTTCGAGCACGTACTTGCCGTCCTTGTAGAACTCGCTGGCGGCGCAGTCCAGGCCCAGGGCGATCTGCTCGCCAGCGGTGTAGCCGGCCTTGTCGATGGCTTCCAGGATCAGCTGGATCGCCGCTTCATGGTTCTCGACGTTGGGGGCAAAACCGCCTTCGTCGCCCACGGCCGTCGGCATGCCACGGCTGTCGATGATCTTCTTGAGGGCATGGAACACCTCGGCACCGTAGCGCAACGCTTCACGGAAGCTGGGCGCGCCCACCGGGATGATCATGAACTCCTGCAGGTCCAGGCTGTTGTTGGCATGCGCGCCGCCGTTGATGACGTTCATCATCGGCACCGGCAGGCTCATGCCGCCCATGCCGCCGAAGTAGCGGTACAGGGGCAGGCCGGACTCTTCGGCCGCAGCGCGCGCCACGGCCATCGACACGGCCAGCATAGCGTTGGCGCCCAGGCGGCTCTTGTTCTCGGTGCCGTCCAGGTCGATCAGGGTCTTGTCCAGAAAGGCCTGTTCGGAAGCGTCCAGGCCCAGCACGGCTTCGCTGATCTCGGTGTTGACGTGTTCCACGGCCTTGAGCACGCCCTTGCCCAGGTAGCGGCCCTTGTCGCCGTCGCGCAGCTCGATGGCTTCGCGGCTGCCGGTGCTGGCGCCCGAGGGCACGGCCGCACGGCCCATGGTGCCGCTTTCCAGCAGCACGTCGCATTCCACGGTGGGGTTGCCGCGGCTGTCGAGGATCTCGCGGCCGACGATGTCAACGATGGCACTCATTCAGGGTTCTCCGGTTTTTGGTAATCGGTTCGGCGCAGGGGTGCGGGCTCAGACGCCTTCGACGGCGATCATGTTCATGATCGCGGCGCCGGCACGCGCCTCACGCGCCTTCTTGTATTCGGGCGTCTTGTAGAAGGCCTTGGCCTGCTCGAAAGTCGCGAACTTGAGCAGCACCACCCGCGTGGGCTGCCAGGTGCCTTCCAGCGGCTCGACCTGCCCGCCGCGCACGCAGACCTCGGCGCCGTGCGCCTGCATGGCGGCGGAGGACCACTTCTTGTATTCCTCGTACTGCGTCGGATTGGTGACCTCGACGTGGGCGATGACGTAGCCGCTGGGCATGTTGCAGGTGTCCTTCAGTTCGATTCGGGAAGCTGGCGCGAGAGCAACAGGCCGGCAAAGCGCAGCAGCCCGTCCAGTTCGTGCCGGATGACCGCAGCCACGATGGCTACGTCCAGGCTCTGGTATTCGTGGACCGCGATATTACGAAAGCCGACCATGCGGCCCAGCGATGCCGTCATTGCCGTGCCTCTCCCGCGCGCATGAGCCTCTCTGCTAACTGCTTCACCATCGGCTGCCGCCAGGCCTGCATGTGCTGATGCTCGGTCAGGACGAAGCCGCAGTAGCCGGCCAGCGCGACCGGGTCCAGGCTGAAGAGCAGGCGGCCGGTGGCCAGCACCTGGTGCTGCATCACGGTCGACACGCGTCGGAAATCCAGCAGGTCCACGTCCGCGCCGAGTTGTGCGGCGAGCCCTTCGGCGGCGTCCCACTTCGTCGTCGGCGACAAGGGCGCGGGCAGGTCAACGGCGATGTCCAGATCACTGTCCGGCCCGAACCGTCCGGCTGCCGCGCTGCCGAACAGCCAGGCGCCACGCGCCTGCGGCAGCACATGGCGCAGCGCGGCGACGATCCAGTCCTGGCTGGGCGGCAGGGTCATGCGCTGAAGCGGTCTTCCAGAAAGCCGTTTTTCTTGGTGATGCGGTCGAACTCGACCAGCGTCTCCAACAGCACCTTCATGTGCTTGAGCGGCACGGCGTTGGGGCCGTCGGACAGCGCATTCTTGGGATCGGGGTGCGTCTCCATGAACAGGCCCGCCACACCAACGGCCACGGCCGCGCGCGAGAGTACCGGCACGAATTCGCGCTGGCCGCCCGAGCTGGTGCCCTGGCCGCCCGGCAACTGCACCGAGTGCGTGGCGTCGAACACCACGGGCGCGCCGGTCTCGCGCATGATCGCCAGGCTGCGCATGTCGCTGACCAGGTTGTTGTAGCCGAAGCTCGCGCCGCGTTCGCAGGCCAGGAAGTTGTCTTCCGGCAGGCCCTTCTCGCGGGCGGCGGCACGCGCCTTGTCGATCACGTTTTTCATGTCGTGCGGCGCGAGGAACTGGCCCTTCTTGATGTTCACCGGCTTGCCCGACTGGGCGGCGGCGCGGATGAAATCGGTCTGGCGGCACAGGAAGGCGGGCGTCTGCAACACATCGACCACCTGGGCGGCCTCGGCGATGTCCTCTTCGGAATGCACGTCGGTCAGCACCGGCACGCTCAGCTCCTGCTTGAGCTTGGCCAGGATGGCCAGGCCCTTCTCGCGGCCCGGCCCGCGGAAGCTGGTGCCCGACGAGCGATTGGCCTTGTCGAAGCTGCTCTTGAAGATGAAGGGAATGCCCAGCGCGCTGGTGATTTCCTTCAACTGGCCGGCCGTGTCCATCTGCAGTTGCTCGGACTCGACCACGCAGGGCCCGGCGATCAGGAAGAAGGGCTGCTGGAGCCCGACATCAAAGCCACAGAGTTTCATGCTTGCTCCTCGCGCCGGCCGTTCAGGCCACGACCTTCAGCGCGCTCTTGTCCGAGCCCTGGTGCGACAGGGCTGCACGCACGAAGGCGTTGAACAGCGGATGGCCGTCCCACGGCGTGGACTTGAACTCGGGGTGGAACTGCACGCCCATGTACCAGGGGTGCACGTCCTGCGGCAGCTCGACGATCTCGGTCAGCTGCTCGCGCTGCGTCAGCGCCGAGATCACCAGGCCGGCCTGGCGCAGCTGGTCCAGGTAGTTGACGTTGGCCTCATAGCGGTGGCGGTGCCGCTCGGTCACCACGTCGCCGTAGATGCTGTGGGCCAGCGTGCCTGGCATCACGTCCGAACTCTGTGCGCCCAGGCGCATGGTGCCGCCCAGGTCGGACTTGGCGGTGCGTGTCTTGATGGTGCCATCGGCGTCCTTCCACTCGGTGATCAGCGCGATCACCGGGACGCTGGCATTGGGATCGAACTCCGTGCTGTTGGCACCCTTGAGGCCCGCCACGTTGCGCGCGTACTCGATGGTGGCCACCTGCATGCCCAGGCAGATGCCCAGGTAGGGAATCTTGTTCTCGCGGGCGAAGCGGGCCGCGCAGATCTTGCCTTCCACGCCGCGCTGGCCGAAGCCGCCGGGCACGAGGATGGCGTCGTACTTGTCCAGGCGCGCCACGTTGTCGGGCTGGATGGTCTCGGAGTCGAGGTACTCGATCTTCACGCGGGCATGGTTCTTCATGCCGGCGTGGCGAAGCGCTTCGTTGAGCGACTTGTAGCTGTCGGACAGGTCGACGTACTTGCCGACCATGGCGATGGTCA
>NZ_CAJYES010000014.1 GCF_913773995.1 uncultured Pseudacidovorax sp. | reverse complement strand
TGATCGTGGTTCTTCTGGGCGCCCTGTGCCTGGCGTTCGATCAACGCGCGCACATCGGCAGGCAGATCCTGCTGCAGTGCCTTGCGGTAGCGCGCCACTGCGGCGTCTTCGCCGCGCTCGCATTCTTCAAGCATCGATTCTTCGCTGTTGGCGCCGACGGCGCCCTTCACATGCACCCAGCCGCGGTGCAGCGCGCCGGACGCGGTGCCGCCGTCGGCGGGCTTGCCGCCCAGGCGGATCACCACCTCCTCCAGCTCGCGCGCGGCCTGCGCGCATTCGGCGGCCCGGGTGCTGAAGGTGGCACGCAGGCTGCTGTTCTCGACCTCTTCAGCGCACAGGCGGAAGCCGTATTCGCCGTCGCGTGAGTTCTCCAGCAGGTCGTTCAGGGTGTCGATGACGTCGTTGGTGGTCTGGGCCATGGTGGACTCCTTCATGGATGGTGATGCACAGGCCAGGACAGTGGCAAAGCCGTTTTGTCCTAATGAGTCCACATCGTTGAAGGGCGCACGTTCCCGGATCGTCGTCGCGCCGCGCGCGCCGCTGTAGGTGCAGGGGCCTTGGCGGCGCCCGTCAAGCTCAGGGGTGAAAGTGCGCAGGGGCGGACGGGCGTGGCTCAGGAGAGCTGGAGCAGTTCGGCCGGACTCGCCATGTGCAGGCGCATCAGTTCGTCGGCCACGCGGGCACCGCTCAAGGGCGTCACGCCTTCGCGGGCGGCATAGGCCAGCAGCCCGTTGCGCAGTGTGATGCGCGAGATGAAGAAGCTGCGCTCGCGCAGGTGCGCCAGGATCTCATCGACCACGACCTCGAATTGGGCAGCTTCGTCGGGCGAGGCGGGGCTGGGGGTGTCGGTCATGCAGAGGTGAGGCCGGGGGGCATGGATGGGTCAGGAAGGCGCAAGCAAGCTTCGTGCGAGGGCCGTGCCCAGCGGACGGGGGCTCCCGGCCGCCTTCACCGCAGGGCGCGGGCCAGGTGCCGGACCGTGGCGGGCCCGCCGCTCAGATCCCGAAGGCGCGCCGGCTCTCGGGCGCGATCAGGTCGTGGTATTCCGGATGCTTGCGCAGGAACGCCGCCACGAAGGGACAGACGGGGATGACCCGCGTGCCCATGGCGCGGACGTCGTCCAGGGCATGGCGCACCAGCGTGCCGCTGAGCCCGTGGCCCTCGAACTCGGGAAGGATCTCCGTGTGGGTGAAGATCAGACCGTTGGCCAGCACGTTGTATTCGGAGAAGCCGGCCAGCGTGTCGCCGAGCAGGATCTCGTAGCGGTGGGCGGCTTCGTTCTTGCGGAGGGTCGGGGTCTGCGGCATGCGCGTGTCCTGGAAGCCCGGAGGGCGGTCGGCGTCGATCATCGCTCAGCGTCGGGGCATCTGCCCCAGGGCCTCAGGAGCGCCCATCCGCGGCGCTTGCACGGGGGCCGTCCTGCGGCGACGGGGCCGGTTCGAGCGCGGCCTGGACGGCGGCAACGAGGGCCGCCGAGCCATAGGGCTTGGCCAGGATCAGGCTGCCGCTGAGCTCGCCGCGCAGCAGGGGCGAAGCATCGCCGCTGGCGAAGATCACGACCAGATCGGGCAGCTGCGCGCGCAGGCCGGCCGCCAGCTCCGTGCCGGAGGCGCCGGGGAGGTTGATGTCGGTCACCATCACCTGCGGACGGTGCCGCAGGGCCAGGGCGTTCGCCTCTTCGGCGCTACCAGCTTCGACGACGGTGTAGCCCGCGTCGGTCAGCATCGCGGCCGAGGTCACGCGGATCAGCGGATCGTCCTCGACGAGGAGAACGACGCCGGCGCTGGGACGCGCCGGGGTGGTGGCGGCGCTTGCCGCTGCCGGCCGGTCCGCCGCCGATGCGGGTGACAGGCCGGTACTCGGCTGCGCGGGAGCCGCGGGCGCGGCGCTCTGTCGCTGCGCACGGTTGCCCAGCAGGTGGCGCACCTTGCGGGCCAGCGCTTCGCGCGAATAGGGCTTGGACAGCAGCTCCACCCCCGCATCGAGCCGGCCACCATGGACGATGGAGTTCTCGGTATAGCCCGAGGTGAAGAGCACCGCCAGATCGGGGATGCGCTGGCGCGCCTGGCGGGCCATCTCGGGGCTCTTGAGCGGCCCCGGCATCACGACGTCGGTGAAGAGCAGGTCCACCGGAATGCCGCTCTCGATCACGGCCAGGCCCTTGGAGGCGTCGGAGGCCTGCAGCACCCGGTAGCCCAGGTCGGCCAGCATGGCCACGACCACCTCGCGCACCTCGGCATCGTCCTCCACCACCAGCACCACCTCGGTGCCGCCCTCGACGCTGCCGGTGTCCAAGCGCACCGCCACGTCCTCGGCCTGCATGGCGCGGGGAAGGAACACCTTCACCGTGGTGCCCTGACCCAGCTCGGAGTAGATCTTGATGTGGCCGCCGGACTGCTTGACGAAGCCGTACACCATCGACAGGCCGAGGCCCGAGCCCTTGCCCTCCGGCTTGGTCGAGAAGAAGGGCTCGAAGGCGCGCGCGATGACGTCCGCCGACATGCCCGCGCCCGTGTCGGACACGGCGAGCATCACGTATTGCCCGGGCGTGACTTCATCGTGCTGGCGGGTGTACGCCTCGTCCAGATGGACATTGGCGAGCTCGATCGTGAGCCGCCCGGAGCCGTTCATCGCATCGCGCGCATTGATGGCGAGGTTGAGTACGGCGTTCTCGATCTGCGTCGGATCGACGAAGGTGTTCCACAGGCCGCCGCCGAGCACCGTCTCGATCTCGATCGCGCCGCCCAGGGCGCGGCGCAGCATGTCGTCCATGCCCTGGACCATGCGCGTGGCATTGACGACGCGCGGCTCCAGCGGCTGGCGACGTCCGAAGGCGAGCAATTGCGCCGCCAGCTTGGCGCCGCGCTGGACGCCGGCCATGGCATTGCCCACCAGCCGCTGCGCACGCTCGTTGCCGGCGATGTCCTTGGACAGCAGGTGCAGGCTGCCCGAGATGACCTGCAGCAGGTTGTTGAAGTCGTGGGCGACGCCGCCGGTGAGCTTGCCGATGGACTCCAGCTTCTGGGCCTGCGCCAGCTTGGCCTCGGCCTGCCGGCGCTCGTCGATCTCGGCGATGACGCGTGCTTCGAGGTTCTCGTTGAGCAGGCGCAGTTGCTCCTCGGCCCGCTCGCGATGGCGCACCTGGGCGGCCAGCGCCGTGGCCTGCGCCACCAGGCTGCGTTCGGCCGCGCGCTGTTCGGTGATGTCGGTGTGCACGCCCACCCATTCGTCGATGCTGCCGTCCTCGCGCAGGATGGGCAGGCCCCGCACCGCGAAGTTGCGCCAGGCGCCGTCGCAGCGCCGTACCCGGTGCTCATGGATGAACATCGTGCGGCCTTCGACGGCTGCGTTCCAGGTGGCGATGGCACCCTGCGCATCGTCCGGGTGCAGGGCGTCGGCCCAGCCGTAACCTTCGTATTCCTGCTGCGTCTGACCGGTGAGCGCGGCCCAGCCCGGCTGCTCGCCGGTCATGCGGCCATCGGCGCTGTTGGTCCACAGCACCCCGTGGACGGCATCCATGGCGGTGCGGAAGCGGCGGTTGCCGATGCGCAGAGCCTCTTCCTGCCGGGCGCGGTCGGTCACGTCGAGCACCGTGCACATCACGCCGGCCGCGATGCCGGTGGGCTCGTAGACGGGCGTGTAGAACAGGTCGAGCACATGGTGACGCTCGCCCTCGGGCCCGCTCAGCGTCATCGGGTGCTCACGAAAGCAGACGACTTCGCCGCCCAGGCAGCGCAGCAGCACATCGCGGTGCCAAGCCCAGTTCTCGGGCCACACCGCCTCGATGCTGAGGCCAAGCGATTCGGGGTGCCGCGGGCCCATGACGGCCTGGTAGGCGTCGTTGTAGAGCACGGCATGGTCGGCGCCCCACACCAGCACCTTGGGCACTGGGGAATTGACGATGTTCGAGACGGTGGTCCGGAGCGCCGCCGACCAGCCTTCGACGGCGCCCAGGCCGGTGCCGGACCAGTCCCGTGTGCGGATCAGTTCGCCGCAGTGGCCGCCGGCGGGCGGCCAGGTCGATGGCCTGAGTGGGCGGGCAGCGTCTGCGGCGGAACGGGGAGGGAAAGACGCGGCATCGGACATGGCGGGGTGTGCGTGTTGGGCTGGGGGCGAGTACACGCTTGTGGGCAGCGGCAGACTACAGAGAAGCTGCCATTGCCCGCGCTCGCAGGAGATGCGCGCGCAACAAGCCCGCGGATTCTGAGTGCGCGCAGGTCCGCGTCTTGACGGACAACGCCGCGACTATCGCGGCGTCTGCCCTTCGCTGCGAATCGGGTGGCTTGGCCCTGCGCTCCTCAGGCGGGTTCCATCCCCTGGCGGCGAATCGCCTCGGCCGCCTCGGGGCCGGCCATGAAGTCGAGTACCGCCTGGGCCTCGGCCGCCCGCATGCTGGTGGCTGCCACGGCGCCCGAGAAGGTGGTGACGATCTGGATCGCGTCCGGCAGCGGGCCCAGGATGTCGATGCCTTCCAGGTTGAGCATCTCGCTGAGCTGCTGGAAGCCCAGCGCCACCTCGCCCTTGGCCACCAGGCTGCCCACCGGCACGCCGGGCGGGGCGGTGACGATGCGCGGCTGGATCTCGGCGGCGATGCCCCAGCGCTCGAAGAGCTTGGCCAGTTGCACGCCGCTGGGGCCGGTGGAATAGGCCAGGCTCTGCGCGCCCAGCACGGCCTGCTTGACGGCCTCTTCGCTGTCGATGGCGGGCCGCGGCGCGCCCGCCTTCACGGCCACGGCCACGCCCGAGGTCACCAGGTCCTTGCGCGGACCGGCGGTCTTGCCGGCGGTGGCGAGCTGATCGATGGCGTTGGAGGCCAGCACCACCAGGTCGAAGGCTTCGCCCGCCTGCACCCGCTTGGCGGCATCCACGCCGCCCACCGACTCCACCTTCACCGCCTGGCCGGTGCGGCGTTCATAGTCGGCCGCCAGGTCGTTCAGGATCTGCCGGGTGGCCATGGAAGAGATGAGCGTCAGGGGAGCGGTCATGCTGCGGGTCGATGAGGGGTTGTCGGATGAACGGCGGATTGTGTCAGCCGTCGCCGAAGCGCGTGGCGATCAGCTGGCGCAGCCACTGGTTGGCGGGCTCGCGGTGCAGGCGCGCGTGCCACAGCAGATGGATGCCAATCTCCGGCAGCGGCGCCGGGTGCGCCAGCCAGCGCAGGCCGAAGGGCCCGGCCATGCGCTGGGCGAGCCGCTCGGGCACGGTGGCGATCATGTCGGTGCCGGCCAGGATGTGGCCCAGGGCCACGAAGTGCGGCACCGTCAGCCGCACCCGGCGTTCGATGCCCTGGCGGGCCAGCTCGTCCTCCACCACGCCGTGACCGGTGCCTGCGGACACCACGGCCAGGTGCTCGGCGGCGCTGAACTCGCGCAGGCCGATGCGGCGCTTGTCCAGCGGATGGCCCTGCCGCATCAGGCACACATAGCGCTGGGTGAACAGGCGACGCTGGAAGAAGCCGGTGCGCAACTGGGGCAGCAGGCCCAGCGCCAGGTCCACATGGCCGGCCTCCATCTCGTCCTTGAGCTGCACCGCCGTGTTGCGCACGGTGCTCACCGTCACGCCGGGGGCGGCCTCGGCCAGCGCTTCCATGAGGCCGGGCAGGAAGTAGATCTCGCCGATGTCGGTCATGCCGATGGTGAAGGCGCGGCTGCTGGTGGCCGGGTCGAAGCCCTGGTCCTGCCGCAGCGCGCCCTGCAGCAGCTGCAGCGCGGCGGCCACCGGCTCGGCCAGTTGCGTGGCGCGGGGCGTGGGCTCCATGCCGCGCGAGGTGCGCAGGAAGAGCTCGTCGCCCACCGCCTTGCGCAACCGCGCGAGCGCATTGCTCACGGCCGGCTGGCTCAGCCCCAGCGCCCGCGCCGCGCCCGAGACGCTGCGCTCGGCCAGCAACTGGTTGAACACCAGCAGCAGGTTCAGGTCGAGCTGCTTAAGGTCCATGGGGTGTTATTGATGTTGGTGATGGAGCGTATTCACCGAATTCTATTGGTGGATAGTGGGGGCGGCCGGATGATGCGCCCACCACGACAACGACGGAGACACGCACATGAACAGCGCGCCCCACGAGGCCCCGCTGCGCTGGGAAGCGGGCGGCACCAGCCGCATTCCCTTTGCCGCCTACACCCGCGACGACCTGCACCGCAAGGAGCTGGAGCGCTTCTTCTACCGCGGCCACTGGTGCTACGTCGGCCTGGAGGCGGAGATTCCCAACCCCGGCGACTTCAAGCGCACCGCCGTCGGCGAGCGCTCGGTGATCCTGGTGCGCGCACAGGACGGCAGCATCCATGTGGTGGAGAACGTCTGCGCCCACCGCGGCATGGCCTTCTGCCGCGAGCGCCACGGCAATCGCAAGAGCTTCACCTGCCCCTACCACCAGTGGAACTACAACCTCAGCGGCAAGCTGATGGGCGTGCCCTTCCGCCGCGGAGTGCGCGACGAGGCCGGCGAGATGCACGGCGGCATGCCCGAGGACTTCAAGCCCGAGGACCATGGCCTGACCAAACTCAAGGTGGCCACGCGCGGCGGCGTGGTGTTCGCCAGCTTCGACCATGAGGTCGAGTCGCTGGAAGACTTCATGGGCCCGGTCATCCTGCGCTGGTTCGACCGTCTCTTCAACGGCCGCAAGCTGAAGATCCTGGGCTACAACCGCCAGCGCATCCCCGGCAACTGGAAGCTGATGCAGGAGAACATCAAGGACCCGTACCACCCCGGCCTGCTGCACACCTGGTTCGTCACCTTCGGCCTCTGGCGGGCCGACAACAAGTCGCAGCTGGTGATGGACGATCGCCACCGCCATGCGGCCATGATCTCCACCCGCGGCCAGCAGGGCGCCGCCGCGCAGGTGACGCAGGTGTCGAGCTTCAAGGAGAAGATGTCGCTGGAGGACGCGCGCTTCCTGGACATCGTGCCGGAGCCGTGGTGGGGCGGCCCGACTGCCGTCATGACGACACTGTTTCCAAGCGTCATCCTGCAGCAGCAGGTCAACAGCGTCTCCACGCGCCACATCCAGCCCGACGGCCATGGCGCCTTCTTTTTCGAATGGACGCACTTCGGCTTCGAGGACGACAGCGAGGCGATGCAGCAGCGCCGCCTGCGCCAGGCCAATCTGTTCGGGCCGGCGGGCTTCGTCTCGGCCGACGACGGCGAGGTGATCGAGCTGTCGCAGATGGCCTTCGAGAGCAAGCCCGGTCACCGGGCCCTGGCCGAACTGGGTGGCCGCGAGGTGGGTGATGCCGACCACATGGTCACCGAGACCTTGATCCGTGGCATGTACGAATACTGGCGCGGCGTGATGGAGGCGCCTGAAGAGGGTGGGGTGGCCCAGGCTGGCGGATCACCCGACGCCACTGCGGCTGAGGCTGGCGGGCCTGCCGCAACGGCGGTGCCCTCGGCCAGCAGCGAAGGGAGGGTGGCCTCATGAGCAGCCTGCTCAACTTCGAGGACTGGTTCGCGCTGAACCAGCTGTACGCCCGCTATGCCAGCGCGCTCGACGCTGCCGACTGGGACGCCTGGCCCGAGTTCTTCACCGACGACTGCGTCTACCGCCTGCAGCCGCGCGAGAACCATGAACGCGGCTTCCCGCTGGCGACGCTCTCTTTCGAGAGCAAGGCCATGCTGCGCGACCGCGTCTACGGCATCCGAGAGACGCTCTACCACGACCCCTACTACCAGCGCCACGTGGTCGGCACGCAGCTGGTGCGCGAGGTGGTCGACGGCCGCATCCGCTGCGAGGCCAACTACGCCGTCTTCCGCACCAAGCTGTCGCAGCTGACCACCGTGTTCAACGTGGGCCGCACGATCGATGAGGTGGTGCGGATGCCCGACGGCTCGCTCAAGTTCGCGTCGCGGCTGGTGGTGTACGACAGCGAGATGATCCCGAACTCGATCATCTACCCCATTTGAGGCCGGCTTCATGAACATTCCCACTGCCCACCTTTCAGGCACGGAACCCGATCCGCACGGCCCCCCGCTGCGGCGGTTCCTCGATCCCGGCTACACGCCGCTTTGCAACTCGCTGGCCGAGATCCGCGCCGGCATCGATGCGCTGGACGAGCAGATCGTCGCGCTGTTGGCCGAACGGGGGCGCTATGTGCGCGATGCCGCGCGCTTCAAGCGTGACGCCTTCCAGGTCTCGGCGCCTGCCCGGCAGGAGCAGGTGTTCGCCAAGGTGCGAGCGCTGGCCGAGGCCAAGGGCGCCTATCCCGAAGTGGTGGACGCCTGCTATCGCGCGATGGTGGCCGGTTTCATCGCGCGCGAGCAGCAGGACCATGCGGCCATGGCCCCGGTGGAGGATGGGCAATGACCCTGTTGCGTCGACATACCCTCCAATGGGCTGCGCTGGCGGCCATCGTGTCGGCAGCCTTGCCCGCTCAAGCCCAGAACGCTGCCGTGTCGCAGGACTGGCCCAAGCGCCCGATTCGCATCGTCGTGCCCTTTGGCGCCGGCTCGTCGCCGGACATCCTCGCGCGCATCGTCAATGACCGCCTGGCGCCGAGGCTGGGCCAGCCGGTGATCGTCGAGAACCGCGCCGGGGCAGGCGGCAACGCCGGCACCGACGTGGTGGCCAAGGCCAGTCCGGATGGCTACACCTTTCTGCTGTCGGTCAATGCCCCGCTGGTCTACAACACGGTGCTCTACCGCAACCTGCCTTACGACCCTTTCCGCGACCTGGCACCTGTATCGCTGGCCGCCACCACGCCCAACGTCTGTGCCGTCAATGCGCAGATGGGCATCGACTCGGTCAAGGGATGGCTCGATGCGCTGCGGCGCAATCCTGGCAAGTACAACTTCGCTTCCACCGGCAACGGGTCGATCGCTCACCTCGGCGTGGAACTCGTCAAGGCGAAGACCCAGTCATTCGCCGTCCACATTCCCTACGCTTCGTCGGCGCAGGCCGTGACGGCGCTGGTGCAAGGGGATGTGCAGTTCGCCTGCCTGCCGCCGGTGACCGTGATGCCGCAGGTCAAGGCGGGCAAGCTCAAGGCTTTGGCAGTGACGTCCGCGCAGCGCTCCGCGCTCTTGCCCGAACTACCGACGCTGCGCGAGTCCGGCCTGCCGGACATCCAGGCCGTGCCGTGGTTTGCCTACATGGCGCCGCGCGACACACCGCGGCCGGTGGTCGAGCGCATGAGCCGGGAGATCGCCGCTGTGCTCGCCGAGCCCGAGGTCCGCCAGCGTCTGCTCGGCGCCTACTTCGATCCGGTCGGCGGGACCCCGGAGCAACTCGCGGCCTTCATGCGTGACGAGCTGCAGCGATGGAAGCCAGTGATCGAGCGCGCAGGCCTCAAGCCGGACTGAGGCCCTCACCGCCATTCCATCGCGGTGAACGCGGAAGACTCAGCCGCCCGGCAGCACGCCCCGCGCCTTGTCCACCCACAGCTGCAGGCTGTCCAGCAGGTCCTTCTGGCTGAAGGAGCAGCTTTCCTCGCTGAACAGGGCGCTGGATTCCAGGCGGTCCACCACGTCGAGCAGCACGGGCGCATAGCGGGGCGGCAGGGCGGCATGCAGGGCAGAGGCCTGGCGGGCGTGGTCGCAGAGGCGGCCGAGCTGCAGCGGATCGCGACGGGTGGCGGCGAGCAGGTCGGCGAGTCGGTTGAGCTGGTCCTGCGCAGTGGCGGCGTCGGTGATGGTTGTACTCATGGGCCTGTGGAGTTCTCGATGTTGGTGGGTCGGCTGGGCCTGCAAGCGTCAGGCCGAAGTAGGCCGCGCGGGCAGGGCCGGCGGCAGCGGCAGGCCGCGCTCCTGCATCAGCGCACGCAGCCGGTCGGGATAGTCGGTGATCAGGCCATCCACGCCCATGTCGATCAGGCGCGCCATGTCGGCGGGGTTGTTGACCGTCCAGGGCAGCACCTTCAGGTCGAGGTCGTGGGCCTCCTGCACCTGCTGCGGCTGCAGGTCGCCGAAGGCCGGCGACCAGATGGACAGGCCCTTGCCGCGCCGAGATGCGGCATCGATCAGCCGCGGCACGCTGCCGCCATGGTCGGCCAGGCGCAGGCCGGCCGTCCAGCGGCTGTCCTGCACGGTGCGCGGGCTGGTGAGCCAGGCGCGCCAGAGGCGGGGTTCGCGCGTCTCGGCATACACCAGGCTGCGCCAGTCGAAGCTCTGCAGCGTGACGTGATGGAGGCGCCCGGCACGCCGTGCCTCGGCCAGGATGGCGTCGGTGATGGCTTCGGGCGACGCGGTCTCCGCCGGCTTGGTGGGATCGACCTTGGTCTCGATGTTGAAGCTGATCTGGCTCGCGCCGCGACGCTCGGCCAGTGCGAACAGTTCGGCCAGCGTGGGGATGCGCTCGCCATCGCGAGGTACCTGGCTGGGGAACTGCTGGCCGTACTTGGTGTTCGGGTTCAGCCGGCCGACGTCGTAGGTCTTGAGCTGCGCCAGCGTCAGTTGGTGGATGGCGGGGCCGGTCGCGCTCAGCCAGCGACCCTGGGCGTCGCGCGTGTGGTCGGGGTTGAGGGCGGTGTCGTGGGAGATCACGGCCACGTCGTCGGCGGTGAGGCCGATGTCGAGCTCCAGCGTGGTGACGCCGAGGCTCATCGCATGGTCGAAGGCGGCCAAGGTGTTCTCGGGTGCAAGGCCGCGGCCACCGCGGTGCGCCTGCAGGTCCAGGACGCGCTGATCCGGCGCCTTGGGCACGGCCCGGCAGGCGGCCAGGCTGCCGAAGGCGGGAAGCAGGACGAGGGTGCCGCGGCCGAGCATGGCGCGGCGGGACAGGGGCATGGGCAGGGACGAAGGCATTCCGTGATTCTGTCCTTCGACGATGACGGGCGCGCCGCGCCAGCGCCGGGGTTTGCCCGGAGCCACGGGCCGCGGGGTGCAGCGGGCGCGTGCCGGCGCAGTGGTGCCCATCAGTGGCCGCGGCGAGGCGCGCGTAGACGCCTTCCTCGCCAAACTACTTGAGCTGCACCTTGATGCCGTCCGCCAGCATGGTGATGTCGCCGATCTCGTAGGTCTTGCGGCCGACCGTCAGGTCTTCCTTGCGGAAGGTGTGCAGCGCCTGGCCCTGCAGCAGCTCCTGTGCGACGGCGGCGCCGGCCCGCTGAAGGCGCACGGCGTCCTGGCCGCCCACGCCGTCGAGCGTCACGCGCTCGGCGCGCGGCTGGTCAAGGCGCAGGCTCAGGGTCTCGGGGTCATAGCGCAGCATGCTGCTCACGGCCAATTGGCCGCCCACCTGCGACGGATTGAGGAAGGGGCTGGCGATGGTGACGGCGGTGGTCAGCATCGCGCGGTTGGCGCTGGCGTCCAGGTCCAGCCGTGGGTCGCGCAGGGTCACATCGAACAGACCGCCGGCGCTCTGGCGCAGGGGAAACTTCTTCGCCACCTGGGCCTGCAGTTCCTCGCGCGAGGCGGTGTATTCGCTGGTGAAGAAGTTGAAGCCGGCCCAGGCGCTGCGCAGTGGGACGGCACCCAGCAGGAGCAGGGCACCGCCGCTGGCGAAAAGGCGGCGGCGGGCGGCGAGGTCGGGGAGCGTCATGCGAGGTTTGAAGGTGGGGCCGGGGATGGGTTCCTCGACCGTCGAAGAGGTGGTGTCCGCATGTTTCGTCGGCCTTCGATCAACGCGTGCGGCATCGGGCGGCCGGCGGGGCCGAGGGCGCCGCCCGCATGTTCAGTCCAGCCGGGCACCCGACGCCTTCACCGCCGCCGCCCAGCGCGGCGTCTCTGTCTGCAGGAAGCGGCCGAAGTCCGCGCTGCCGAGGAAGGCCGGATCCGCGCCCTGGCTCACCATGCGGCTCTTCAGGTCGGGCTGGGCCAGCACTTGCTGGAAGGCGCCGCTCAACCTGTCGACCACATCCCTGGGCGTGCCGTCCGGCACGAAGAAGCCGTAGAAGCCGACCACTTCGAAGCCCTTGAGGCCGGCCTCGATGGCCGTCGGGATGTCCGGCAGCGCCGGGTTGCGCTCGCGGCTGGTCACGGCCAGGGCGCGCACCTTGCCCTGCTTGTGGTAGCTCGCGGCCTGGGGAATGGACTCGGCCATGAACTGCACCTGTCCGCCCATCAGATCTGTGAAGGCCGGCGCGCTGCCGCGGTAGGGAATGTGGACCATGAAGATCCCGGCCGCGCTCTTGAACATCTCGGGCACCAGGTGGCTGATGCCGCCGTTGCCGGCCGAGCCGTAATTGATCTGGCCCGGCCGCGCCTTGGCGTACTGGATGAACTCGCCCAGCGTCCTGGCGGGCACGTTGTTGTTGACCAGCAGTGCCAGCGGCTGCATGGCGGTGCGCGCCACGGGCGTGAAGTCGCGCAGCGTGTTGTAGGGCAGGTTGCGGTAGAGCGCGCCGTTGATCACTGCCACGCCGGTGTTGGCGAGCATCAGCGTGTAGCCGTCCGCCGGGCTCTTGGCGACGAAGTCGGCGCCGACCGAGCCGCCGGCACCCGGCTTGTAGTCCACCAGCACCGGCTGGCCCAGCACGGCCTGCAGGCGGTCGGTGAGCAGGCGCGCATGCTGGTCCAGCGGGCCGCCGGCGGGAAAGCCGATGACGATCTTCAAAGGCTTTTCGGGGAAGGCAGCCTGCGCGGCCAGGCCCGTGCAAAGGGCCAGCGTGCCCAGCAGGGCGGCCAGGCCGCGGCGGCGCATCGGCGTGCGGTGTTCTTGTGTCATCGGCGTCTCCGTTCTTGTGAGGGCGCCGATGATAGTGAGCGGCCTCTGCCGCCTTCGATGGCTTAGTCGTGCAGCGACGACAGGAACTGCTTCAGCTCTGCCGTCTGCGGATTGCCGAACAGCTCGGCCGGCGGGCCCATCTCGTGGACGCGGCCCTGGTGCATGAAGATCACGCGGTCGCTGACCTTGCGGGCGAAGCTCATCTCGTGCGTGACCATCAGCAGCGTCATGCCCTCATCGGCCAGCGACTCCACCACGCGCAGACTTCGCCCACCAGCTCGGGGTCGAGCGCGGAGGTGATCTCGTCGCACAGCAGCACGGCCGGCTCCATGGCCAGGGCGCGGGCGATGGCCACACGCTGCTGCTGGCCGCCCGAGAGCTGGTCGGGCATGGCATCGAACTTCTCGGCCAGGCCGACGCGGGCCAGCAGCTTGCGCGCCTGCGCCTCGGCCTCGGTCTTGTTGCGCTTCTTGACCAGCGTCGGCGCCAGCATCACGTTGCGGCCCACCGACAGGTGCGGGAAGAGGTTGAAGCTCTGGAAGATCATGCCCACGCGCTGGCGCAGCTCGCGCATGGCCATGGCGCTGTCGTGCAGCAGCGGCTTGGCGTCGACGGTGAGCGACCCTTCCTGGAATTCTTCCAGGCCGTTGATGCAGCGCAACAGCGTGCTCTTTCCAGAGCCGCTCTTGCCGATGATGGCGATCACCTCGCCGCGCGCCACCTCCAGGTCGATGCCCTTGAGCACCTGGTTGCTGCCATAGGACTTCTTGAGCGCCGTGATGCGCACGATGGGCGCGCCGGGCTCGACATGGGCGTGGGTTTCAGGAACGGCGGCCATGGGTCTTTCTTTCGAGATGCTTGGCGTAGAGGCTGACGGGGAAGCACAGCGCGAAGTACATGAGCGCCACGCAGGCGAACACGGTGAAGGGGCGGAAGGTGGCGTTGGAGATCATCCCGCCCGCCTTGGTCAGCTCCACGAAGCCGATGACCGAGGCCAGCGCCGTGCCCTTGATGACCTGCACCAGGAAGCCGACTGTCGGCGCGATGGCGATCTTGACGGCCTGCGGCAGGATCACATGCCGCATCTGCTCGCCGAAGTTCAGCGCCAGGCTGGACGAGGCCTCCCACTGGCCGCGCGGAATGGCCGCCACGCAGCCGCGCCAGATCTCGGTGAGGAAGGCGCTGGTGTAGAGCGTGAGGGCCAGCGCCGCCGAGGTCCACGGCGACACGTCGATGCCGAAGAGCGCGATGCCGAAGTAGGCCAGGAAGAGCTGCATCAGCAGCGGTGTGCCCTGGAAGAGCTGCACATAGCCGCCGATGAGGCGCTGCACGGCGTTGCCGCCGCGCAGCCGCGCCGCCAGCAGCAGGCCACCGACCACGCCGCCGCCCACGAAGGCGATCAGCGACAGCACCACCGTCCAGCGGGCGGCGAGCAGCAGGTTGCGAAGGATGTCCCAGAGGGTGAACTCGACCATCGTGGCGCTCCTTCAGCGGCCGAAGAGCCGGGGACCGGCCCAGTTGAACAGGCGCCGTGCGCCGATGGCCAGCAGCAGGTAGATGACCGTGGCGACGATGAAGGCCTCGAAGGCGCGGAAGTTGCGGCTCTGGATCAGGTTGGCCGCGTAGCTCAGCTCCTCGACCGAGATCTGGCCGCACACCGCCGAGCCCAGCATGACGATGATGATCTGGCTCACCATGGCGGGCCACACCTTCTTCATGGCGGGAGGCAGCACCACGCGCAGGAAGGTCTGGGCGCGCGTCAACGCCAGACTGGCGGCGGCCTCGATCTGGCCCTTGGGCGTGGCCTCCACGCCAGCGCGGATGATCTCGGTCGCATAGGCGCCCAGGTTGAGCACCATGGCGATGATCGACGCCACCTCGGGCGTGAGCTTCACCCCTGCGGCCGGCAGGCCGAAGAAGATGAAGAACAACTGCACGATGAAGGGCGTGTTGCGGATCAGCTCCACATAGGTGCCCACCACCCAGCGCAGCCAGCCCGGCCCCCAGGCGCGCGCCCAGGCGCAGCCGATGCCCAGCGCCATGCCGATCACGGTCGCGATGGCCGTGAGCCCGAGGGTCCACGCCACCCCCTTGAGGAGCAGCGGCCATTCCGAAAGGATGGCCCAGAAGTCAAAAGTCATGGAAGGCCCTGAGAAACGAGGGATGCCGGCCTCGCGCGTCGCTATCGGCTAGGGCAAGCGAAGCGCAGCCTGTTCGGGAGCACCCGCGGATCCGGCTTTGCCGGGCCGCTGGGTGCGCCCCCTTGAGGGCGGAGGCGGCTACACGAAGTGAGCAAGCAACGGGGGTGGTATCAGGTCGGCAGGTCGCCGGCGGCCTTGCCAAGCCACTGCTTCGACATCTTGTCCAGCGTGCCGTCCTTCTTGGCGGCGGCGATGATCTCGTTGACCTTGGCCTTCAGCGCGTCCTCGCCCTTGGCGATGCCCACGAAGCACGGGCTGTCCTTGAGCAGCAGCTTGAACTCGGTGTTGATCTGCGGGTTCTTGCGGATCATCTCGGCAGCCACGGCGCCGCTCATGGCGATCACCTGCGTCTGGCCGGCCACGTAGGCGGCGACGGTGGCGTTGTTGTCCTCGAAGCGGCGGTAGTCCACGCCGCTCGGCGCTACCTTGTTGAGCTCCTGGTCTTCCATGGCGCCGCGGGTCACGGCCACGGTCTTGCCGGCCAGGTCCTTGAAGTCCTTGATCGGGGCCGTCTTCTTGGCGAACACACCCTGGAAGAAGGGCGCATAGGCCGAGCTGAAGTCGATGACCTTCTCACGCTCGGCGTTCTTGCCCAGCGTGCTGATGACCAGGTCGGCCTTCTTGGTCTGCAGATAGGGAATGCGGTTGGCGCTGGTGACGGGCACCAGCTCCAGCTTGACGCCCAGCTTGGTGGCGATCAGCTTGGCCATGTCGATGTCCAGGCCCTGGGGCGCCATGTCGGTGCCGACGAAGCCGTAGGGCGGGTAGTCGGTGGGAATGGCCACCTTCAGCGTCTTGGACTTGAGCACGTTGTCCAGCGCGCTTTGGGCATGCGCGGCACCGGCGAACAGTGCGGCGGCCGCCAGGCCGAGGGTGAAGAGGCGTTTGGAGGGCGTCATAGGAGCTTTCCCAGGTAGGTGGAGGAGTCGTCGGAGGAATCGGGGCCGCCGGCGGCGCTGCGCTTGCGCGCAGCGGCCTTGGGCGGAGTGGTTCGCAAAAGCTGTGCCGAGGTGGCGGCGCCCGCGCCGGGCGCCTGCACGGGCGCCAGGGCCTCGCGCAGGCGCGCCAGCGGGTCGGGCGCCGTGGAGACGCTCAGGGCGGCCTGCACGGTGCCAATGTGTTCGGCCATCAGCGCCTCGGCCTCGGCGATGTCGCCGCGCTCCAGGGCCTCGACGATGCGCACATGGTCCTCGCAGGACTGCTCGGCATCGTGGGTGGATTGGTAGCGCATCGCGATCAGCGTGGTGCGGGCGGTGTAGTCGCGCAGGGTGTCGGCCAGCAGCGAGTTGCCCAGGCAGTCGGCCAGGCAGACGTGGAAGTCGCCCAGCAGGTAGCTGCGCTTGCCCACGTCGTCCTGCCGAAGGGCGGTCTTCTCCTGCTGCAGGTGCTGCTTGAGGCGCTTGAGGGCGTCCTTGCGCACGCCGCCGGCGCTCTGGCGGATCAGGCCGGTCTCGATCACACGGCGGGCCTCGAAGGCCTCGCGGGCCTCGTCCTGCGAGGGCTCGATCAGGTACCAGCCGCGGCGGGCGCTCACCGTGACGATGCCGCGCGCCGCCAGCCGGGTGAGCGCCTCTCGCACGATGGTGCGGCTGCAGTCGAAGAGCAGCGCCAGCTCCTGCTCGCCCAGGCGGGAGCCGGGCGCCAGTTTCTGGGCCAGGACCGCCTCGACGATGCGGTTGCTGATGTCGGTGGACGAGATCGCCATGCCCGGATGGCGAGCACGAAGCATGCCAATCTGGTATGCAAGTTCGGCGCACGAGTCTGGTTCATTTTTTGGATGAACCGCGCTGGCGTGCACCACCGGCATGCGAGTGCCGCACGCTGGCGGTGCGATGCCGGATCTACGCCCAGGCGGCGGCCTGCGCCCGCCAGTTGCGTTGTTCCTCGCCTTCCATTTCGACCGCGCCGGTCAATTCGGCCACGCGCACCACACCCTGCGCCGCGCAGTAATCGTGCAGCCCGTCCACGATGCGCCGCATCGCGCCAGGGTCGATGAAGGAGGCTGTGCCCACTTGGACGGCAGTGGCACCGGCCAGCAGGTATTCGACGGCGTCCTCGGCCGTGGCGATACCGCCGCAGCCGATGACCGGGATGCGCACGGCCCGCGCGCACTGGTAGGTCATGCGCAGCGTGACCGGCTTGAGCGCCGGCCCCGACAGCCCGCCCATGCCATTGCCCAGCCGCGGGCGGCGGGTGTGAACGTCGATGGCCATGCC
>NZ_CAJYES010000013.1 GCF_913773995.1 uncultured Pseudacidovorax sp. | reverse complement strand
CCGGCGTCATCGGCGCCAGCGGCGCCACCTCCATGTTGCGAAAGCGCGGCGGCGGCTCGGCCGGAAGCGGGACCGCCGATGGCGCCACCGCGGACGGCTCGGCCGCTGCAGGCGCCGGTGCCGCGTCGCTGGCGACAGAGGTAGAGGCCTGTGCCAGGCGCCACACCGACGCAGGCGCAGGCGCAGGCCCGGGTGCAGGTGCAGGCGACGATGCAGCGGCCACCGGCTGCACCCAGGCGGCCGGCACAGGCACGGCCTCGACCTCGACCCGCGCCGATGACACCGCTCGTGACGACCCGACGGTCGTCGGCGCCGCGGCCAGCTGCGTGTCCGACGGCCGGCGCCAGGCGCCGGTGCGGATCGCCTCGTTGGTCAGCCGCTCGACCTCCACCGGCGCCACGCCGCGCAGCAGGTCCAACCGCAGCGCCGCCGTGTAGCTCAGGTCGATGATGCGGTCGTCGCGGAACGGGCCCCGGTCGTTCACCCGCACGATCACCTCGCGCCCGTTGGCCGGGTTGCGCACCCGCGCGTAGCTGGGCAGCGGCATGGTGCGGTGCGCAGCCGTCATGGCGTACATGTCGTAGGGCTCGCCGGTGGCCGTGGAGCGCGCATGGAAGCCCTGGCCATACCAGGAGGCCAGACCACGCTCGACCAGCGGGCGGTCGTCGGTGAGGGGCGTGTAGCTGCGGCCGGCGACGGTGTAGGGACGGCTGGTCCCGCCCGCGCCGCGGATGGGCTCCACCCGGGGCTCGGCATCGGGCGTCTGGGCCAGTCCCGGGGGCGGGTTGCGGGGCGGGCCATCACGCGGCGTGCTGGCGCATCCGGCGAGCACGGCGGCAGCGCAGGCCGCCGTCCAGGTCGTCCATCGAACCGAAAAGCCGATCGGCCGGCGGCGACGCAACACCGGCTCAGCCAAAGACCGACTCCCACAGCGCCAGCATGGCGGCGCGCTCGCCGGCCGCCAGTTCGGGCGGCACCTGCGTGGGCGCCTCGTCCAGGCGTGCGCGGTGCTGCAGGCGGCGCAGCTCGCGGTAGGCATCGCCGGCGGCATGGCCGACGCCGGCCGGCAGCAGTCCGGCAGCCTCGGCGCGCTGCAGCAGCGCGATGTTGCCCACGTTGTCCAGCAGCGCCGGCACCTCGCCCGAATGGGCCAGCACCAGGTACTGCACGGCGAACTCGGCGTCCACCATGCCGCCCGCGCTGTGCTTGACGTCGAAGCGGCCGGGGCGCACCGGATGGGCGGCACGCACCTTCTCGCGCATGGCGACGATCTCCTTGCGCAGGGCGGCGCGGTCACGCGGGGCGGCGATGACGGCGTGGCGCACCGCGTTGAAGCGCGCGCCCAGCTCCGCGCTGCCCAGCACATAGCGCGCGCGGGTCATGGCCTGGTGTTCCCAGGTCCAGGCGGTGTTGCTGCCGCGGCCCAGCTGGTACTTCTCGTAGGCGTCGAAGGTGATGGTCAGCAGGCCCGAGTTGCCATTGGGCCGCAGCGCGGTGTCGATCTCGAACAGGTCGCCTTCGCGCGTCTTGATGGTCAGCCAGTTGATGAGCTTGCGCACGTAGGCGGCGTAGACCTCGGGCGCGCGCTCGTCCTCGTCGTCGTAGACGAAGACGATGTCCAGGTCGCTGCCGTAGCCCAGCTCCTTGCCGCCCAGCTTGCCGTAGCCGATGACGGCGAAGCGCGGCAGCTCGCGATGGCGGTTGCGCACATGCGGCCAGCACCAGCGGGCAGTGATGGCCAGTACCGCGTCGGCCAGGGCGCTCAGATCGTCGGCCACCTGTTCGACGGTGAGGCGCCCTTCCAGGTCGCGCGCGAGTATGCGGAAGACCTCGGCATGGTGGGCGCGGCGCAGCAGGTTCATCAGCGCCTCCTCGTCCGCCTCGCCGGTACGCGAGAGCGAGCGATGGCGCGCCTCCAGTTCGCCCTCGAACTCCAGGGCCGAGAAGCGGGCGGCCAGCATGTCGAGGCTGGCGAGTTCGTCGATGACGCCGGGGTGCTGCAGCAGGTAGCGCGCCGGCCACTTGGCCGCGCCCAGCAGGCGCAGCAGCCGCTCGTGCACGCCCGGGCGCTCCACCAGCAGGGCCAGGTAGCTTTCGCGGCGCAGCAGCGGCTCGATCCAGTCGGCCCATCGGAGCGCCGCATCCACGGGATGGGCGCAGCGGTCGCCAGCGGTCGACGCCTCGGCCTCCTGCAGCCAGCGGCCGGTGCGGATCACCAGCTGACGCAGCCGGGCCCGGGCCTCGTCGCGCAGCGCGGTGATGCGCGGGTTGTCGGCCCACTGGCGCACGCGCTCCGCGAAGGGGGCCGGCAGGCTGGCTAGCAGCTCGCCCAGGTCCTGCGGCGCCGAGCGCGGGCCGGTGCCGCCGCGCTGGCAACTGCCGCCGCTGCAGCGCTTTTCGCCGCCGAGCAGCGTGTCGAATTCCTGGGCCACGAACTCGCGGTAGGTGTCCAGCTTCTCCAGGAAGGCACCGCAGTCCGGAAAGCCCAGCGTGGCGGAGATCCAGCGCAGATCCTCATCCGCCACGGGCAGCATGTGGGTCTGCTGGTCGTCCAGGTATTGGATGCGGTGCTCCACCTGACGCAGAAAGCGGTAGGCGCGGTCGAGCTCGTCGGCCGTGGCCTGGGGCATGAGGCCGGCGCGTGCCAAGCGCTGCAGGGCGTCGAGCGTGGGCCGCGTGCGCAGCTCCGGAAACTGTCCGCCGCGCACCACCTGCAGCAGCTGGACGATGAATTCGATCTCGCGGATGCCGCCGCGCGAGAGCTTGACGTCGTTGGCGCGCTCGGGCCGGCCGGCGCTGCGGCGCATGGCCTGCTCGCGGATCTGGCGGTGCAGCGAACGCAGCGCGTCGAACACGCTGTAGTCCAGATAGCGGCGGAAGACGAAGGGCAGCACCACGCCGCGCAGGGCCTGGGCGCTGCCCGACTCGACGGCGGCCGTGGGCGCCACCACGCGGCTCTTGAGCCAGGCGAAGCGCTCCCATTCGCGGCCCTGGACCTGGAAGTACTCCTCCAGCGCGTCGAGCGAGACCACGCTGGGCCCCGAATTGCCGTTGGGCCGCAGCGCCAGGTCGACACGGAAGACAAAGCCATGCTCGGTCGTGTCGCCCACCAGCTGGTAGATGCGCTTGACCGCGCGGCCGAAGTAGTCCTGGTTGGCGATGCTGCCGCGGCCCTGGGCGTCGCCGGCGGTGTCGCCGTCCTGGTCGTACAGGTAGATGAGGTCGATGTCGCTGGAGACGTTGAGCTCGCGCGCGCCCAGCTTGCCCATGCCGACGATCCACAGCTGCGCCCGCTGGCCGTCGGCACTGCGCGGCGCGCCGTGCACGGCGTCGAGCTCGGCGCAGGCCTCGCGGCAGGCGGTGTCGAGGGCGAACTCGGCCAGCTCGGTCACGGCCTGCAGCACTTCCTCGAGCGGGGCGCCTTCATCGCAATCGCGGGCGATCAGGCGCTCCATGACCAGCTGGCGCACGATGCGCAGCGCATCGCCCGTGGGCCGGCCGGCCGCGCGCAATGCGGTCAGCGCGCTCTCCATATGGGGGCGGCGGGGCGCCCCGGGGGGCAGCAGCGGCAGTTCGTCGACATAGCGCCGGCGCAGCCGCTGCACAAAGCGTGAGCCCGATGAAAGCCCTCGCGAGGGCGGCATGGCGGCCGACGAGAGCGCCGGCTGCGCATGCTCCGAAATCGGACGGTTTGAGGGGCCTTCTCCGCCGGCCGGCTCGGAACCGGGCCAGGGGCGGCCGGTCATAATTTCCGACACAGCGCGATCCTTCATGAATGTCACGACGCCATCTCCTCCACGTCTGCTCAGGATCGCAGCTGGCGCAGCACGCTGGCTGCTGGCCCTGGTGGTGGCCGGCTGGTTGCTCGTCGGCCTGTGCGTCGTCGTCCTACACGCGTGGATTGTGCCGCGGATCGGTGAGTGGCGCGGCGCGCTGGAGGCGCAAGCCAGCCGCCTCGCAGGGGTACCCGTTCGCATCGGCTCGCTGAAGGCGTACTCCAGGAGCCTGTTCCCGACCATCGAGCTGCACGACGTCGTGCTGGAAGACCCTGGCCGCGGCGAGGCGTTGCGGCTGGCGCGCGTGGTGGCCAGCGTATCGCCGCGCTCGCTGTGGCACCGCGGCTTCGAGCAGCTCTACATCGAGCGGCCCGAGCTCGACGTGCGGCGCGATGCCGACGGCCGGCTGCGCATCGCCGGCGTGGTGCTCAACCCCGACGACCGCAAGGACGACAGCCCGGGCGCCGACTGGCTCTTCTCCCAGCGCGAGGTGGTGGTCGAGCACGGCACGGTGCGCTGGACCGACGAGACACGCGATGCGCCCACGCTCACGTTGGCAGACGTGCGCTTCGTGGTGCGCAACGGCGTGCGCAGCCACGCGATGCGGCTGGACGCCACGCCCCCCGAGGGCTGGGGGCAGCGCTTTTCCATCAACGGCCGCTTCCGCCAGCCGCTGCTGAGCCTGCGCAGCGGCGACTGGCGCGACTGGAGCGGCCAGCTCTATGCCGACCTGCCGCACATCGACGTCACGCGGCTGGGCCAGTACGTGAAGCTGGATGCGCGCATCCGCGAGGGCGAGGGCGCGGTCCGGGCCTGGATCGATGTCGAATCGGGCCGGGCCGTCGGCGGCGCGGCCGACCTGGCCTTGTCGCGCATCGACGCCGTGCTCGGCGCCCAGCTCGAGCCCCTGCAACTGCGCGACCTGACCGGGCGCCTCGCGGTACGCGCCACCGATCAGCTGTTCGAGTTCTCGACGCAGAACCTGCAGTTCGCGACCGGCGACGGACAGCGCTGGCCCGGCGGCAACTTCTGGCTGCGCACCCAGCCGGCCAACGGCCGCACGCCCGAGAGCGGCGCCCTGCGCGCGGACCAGCTGGACCTGGGCGCGATGGCCCTGATCGCGGACCGCCTGCCTATCGGCAGCCAGGTGCGGCGGCTGCTCGCGGTGCGGGCGCCGCGCGGCCTGCTCGAACACATCGAGGGCAGCTGGCAGGGCCCGGCCGATTCGCCCACGCGCTACCAGGCCAAACTGCGCGTGAAGGGTTTGGCGGTGGCCGCGGACGGGCGCAACGCCACGCCCGATGGCCACCACCTGGGCTCGCCAGGCATGCGCGGCCTGGACGCCGAAGTGGACCTGAACCAGGCCGGCGGCACGGCCCGGTTGGCGATCCGCAATGGCGCGGTCGACGTGCCGGGCGTGTTCGAGGAGCCGTCGGTGCCGGTCGACCGGCTCGACACCACCCTCCGCTGGAGCCGCAAGGACGAGGATATCGAGGTGCAGCTGCCCGATCTGCGCCTGGCCAATGCCGATGCGGAAGGCAGCGCGCAGATCCGCTGGCACACCGGCGAGCCCGCACCCGCCGGGCAGGGCCGCTTTCCGGGCGTGCTCGATCTCACGGCCCAGCTCACCCGCGCCGACGGCACCCGCGTACACCGCTACCTGCCGCTGGGCATCCCGGCCGAGACGCGCCATTACGTGCGCGACGCGGTGGTCAAGGGCCGCGCCAGCGACGTGCAATTCCGCATCCGCGGCGACCTGCACCATGTGCCTTCGGCGGCGCCGCAGGACGCCTTCCGCATCACGGCCCAGGTGCAGGACGTGCACTTCAACTACGTGCCGCATGTGCCTGCAGGCCATGCCGCGTGGCCGGCCGTCACCGGCCTGTCGGGCGAGCTGGTGTTCGACCGGCAGACGATGCAGGTGCTGAACGCCCGCGGGCGCATGGCGGGCGCGCCGGCCATCGAGCTGGTCAAGGGCGAGGCCCGAATCCCCGATCTGGCCCACGCACCGAAGCTGCTGCTGCAGCTGCAGGCCCGCGGGCCGGTGGCCGACCTGCTGCGCCAGGGCGCGCCCCTCACCGGCGACGCCAGCAGCTTCATCGGCGGCATCGAGGCCAGCGGGTCGGGCGACTACCGATTCGACATGGACATGCCCCTCACGCAGATGGCGCAGACGCAGGTCAAGGCCAGCGTGGTGCTGCCGGGCAACGACGTGCGGCTGGTGCCGCATTCGCCACCCTTCACGCAGGTCAAGGGCACGCTGCAGTTCACCGACAACGGCTTCTCGCTCGCGGGCGTGCAGGCCCAGCTGGCGGGCGGCCCGATCCGCATCGAAGGCCAGGGCGGCTACGGCGGCAGCGGCAAGCCGCTGTCGCTCAAGGCCCAGGGCCAGTTCACGGCCGAAGGCCTGCGCACGGTGGAAGGCCAACCCGAACTCAACGGCCTGGCCGGCCGGCTGCAGGGCGGCAGCAGCTACACGGCCAGCCTGCAGTTGCAGAACGGCGTGCCCGACTTCCAGTTCGACAGCAGCCTGCAGGGCCTGGGAATGGACCTTCCCGCGCCTCTCGGCAAACCGACCGAGGCGACGCGGCCGCTTCGCCTGACCCTGCGCCAGGCCGAGGAAGCCCGCCGCGGCCGCACCGAGACCATCGACCTGCACCTCGGCGACGTGGCTTCGGCCGAATACGTGCGCGAGCTCGACACGCCCCAGCCGACGGTCGTGCGCGGCGCGCTGCGTGTCGGTACGGCCGTGGCGGGCTCGAAGACGCTGCCCGCCACCGGCGTGCTGGCGCAGATCCATCTGGACGACATCGACGTGGACGCCTGGCGCGCCCTGGCGACGCAGAGGGCGCCGGCCGCCCCGGCCACCCCCGCGCCGCCGGGCACCGCCCAGGCGGTGGCCGCCTCGCCCTGGCTGCCCAACCGCGTCGCGCTGCAGGCCGGCCGCCTGCAGGTGGCCGGGCGCACGCTGAACGACCTGACGGTGGACGGCACCATCGAAGGCAATCTGTACAAGGCCAAGGTGCAGGCCCGCGAGCTGAGCGGCAGCGTCGAGTACCGCAACCAGGCGCCCGCCCAGGTGAAGGCGCGGCTGGCCTATCTGCGCATCGCTCCGGGCGAGTCGCGCGAGCAGGTGGAGTCGTTGCTCGACACCGCCCCGCCCGAGGACCTGCCGGCGCTGGACGTGGTGGTGGACGACCTGGAGCTGCTGGGCCGCCACCTGGGCCGGGCCGAGATCGTGGCCGCCACGCAGTCCGCCGAAGGCGGACGGCGGGAATGGCGGCTCGACAAGCTGGCCTTCACGCTGCCCGAGGCGCGCCTGGACGCCAAGGGCCGCTGGGCGCCCCCCACCTCGGCCGGCGCCAAGCGCCACATGACGCTGGACTTCACCCTCGACATGCAGGACGCCGGCGCGCTGCTCGGCCGCTTCGGCATGCCCGGCGTGCTGGCCTCCGGCAAGGGCCAACTGGGCGGTTCCGTGAACTGGCAGGGCTCGCCCTTCGACCTGGACCTGGCCTCGCTGGGCGGCAACCTGCACCTGGACGTCACCAGCGGCCAGTTCCTGAAGGCCGAGCCCGGCATCGCCAAACTGCTGGGCGTGATCAACCTGCAGGCGCTGCCGCGCCGGCTGACGCTGGACTTCCGCGACCTGTTCAGCGCCGGCTTCGCCTTCGACCAGATCCGCGGCGACGCGCGCATCGCCAACGGCATCGCCAGCACCAACAACCTGCAGATGAAGGGCGTGAATGCCGCCGTCTTCATGGACGGCTCGGCCGACATCTCGCACGAGACGCAGCAGCTTCGCGTGGTGGTGATTCCCGAGATCAACGCCGGCACGGCGGCGCTGGTGGCCACGGCCATCAACCCGGCGGTCGGCCTGGGCACCTTCCTGGCGCAGATGGTGCTGAGCCGCCCGCTGGTGGCCGCCACCACGCAGGAGTTCCTGATCGACGGCACTTGGACCGATCCGCGCGTGGTCAAGGTGCCGCGCGCCGCGGCACAACCGGGCGTGCGCACCGCCACCGACAACGAGGCAAAACCATGAAGATCGCCGCCATCCAGATGGTTTCGGGCACCGTGCGCGAAGACAACCTCGCGCGCGCCCGCGCCCTGCTCGCCCAGGCCGCCGAGGCCGGCGCCGAGCTGGCCGCGCTGCCCGAGTATTTCTGCCTGATGGGCCACCGCGACACCGACAAGCTGCCCCTGCGCGAAGCGCCCGGCCAGGGGCCCGTGCAGGACTTCCTGGCGGCGTGCGCGCGCGAGTTCGGCCTGTGGATCGTGGGCGGCACGCTGCCCCTGCAGGCGGCGGACGAGGCCCATGTGTTCAACACCTCGCTCGCCTATGCACCCACGGGCGAATGCGTGGCGCGCTACGACAAGATCCATCTCTTCTGCTTCGACAACGGCCGCGAGCGCTATGACGAGGCGCGCGTGATCGCCCCGGGCGGCACCCCGACGCTGTTCGAGCTGCCCTCGCGCGATGGCCACCGCTGGAAGGTGGGCCTGTCGGTCTGCTACGACCTGCGCTTTCCGGAGCTCTACCGCCAGTTGTCGGCGCAGGGCGCCGAACTGCTGCTGGTGCCCGCGGCCTTCACCCACACCACTGGACAGGCCCACTGGGAACTGCTGCTGCGCGCCCGCGCCGTCGAGAACCTGGCCTTCGTGGCCGCGCCTGCCCAGGGCGGGCGGCACGAGAACGGCCGGCGCACCTGGGGCCAGACGCTGGTGGCCGAGCCCTGGGGCCAGCTGCTGGCCGAACGTCGCGACGAGGGCGAAGGCGTGGTGATCGCCGAGCTGGACATCGCGCGCCTGGCCGCCTGCCGCGAACAGTTGCCGGCGCTGGGCCACCGCGTGCTGTGAGCCGGGCCCTTCGTCGATGAGCGCCAGCCTGCCCGCTGCCGAGCTGCCGATCGAGGCCGCAGCATTGCCGCCCCCCGGCTGGCGGCGCCTGCGCTCGATGTGGCGCCGCTGGTTCCTGTGGGCGCTGCTGGCGCTGCTGGTCACGGGCCTGCTCATCACCGTGGTCTGGCTGGCGGGCCGGCACGAGATCGAGCAGGTGCAGCAGCGGCTGGAGCGCGACACCGCCGATGCGACGTCGGAGCTGCGCTCGGCGCTCGCGCGCAACCTGCAGAGCCTGCAGGCCACCGATGCGGACCCGCAGCGCTTTTCCAACGAAGCGGCGCAGCTGCTGCGCGGCCATCGCGAGTGGCTGCGCATCGAGCGGCGCGATGCCTCGCTGGTGCTGCAGACGGCCGAGGACACGCCATACCGGCCCCATCCGCTGGACCTGCAGCAGCGCCCGTCCAGCCTGCCGGAGCTGGTTCAGGCCTGCACCGCGGCCGAGCGCCAGCGCGGTGGCGCCTATGCGCCGTCCCACTACCTGCCGCTGCCCGGCGGCGGCGGCATCGAGGTGCTGGAGGTCTGCCTGCCCTCGCGCCACGGCGGCTATCTGATCGCCCTCTATTCGCTGCGCGGCGTGCTCTCCGAGATGCTGGATGCGAGCATGACCCGCGGCCAGGAGGTTTCGCTGCTGGAGCTGGATGGCACGCGCCTGGCCAGCATCGGCACCGCCCGGCGCGCCGGCAACCGCGTGTTCACGGCCCAGCAGGCGCTGGAGCTGCCCGGCCTCACGCTGATGCTGCGCGTGGACGGCTGGCGCAGCGCGCCGGACCTCTTCCCCAACCTGCTCACCGGCCTGGTCACGGCCATGTCCATCGCGCTGGTGTCGGTGCTGGTGCTGCTGGCGCGGGACACGCGCCGGCGGCTGCGCGTGGAGCACGACCTGTCGAACACCCTGGCCTTTCGCAAGGCGATGGAGGACTCGGTGCTCACCGGCCTGCGCGCCCGCGATCTGGACGGCCGCGTCACCTACGTCAATGCCGCCTTCTGCGACATGGTGGGCTTCACCGCCGAAGAGCTGCTGGGTCGCGCGGACGAGATGCCCTACTGGCCACCCGAGCTGGCCGCGGAATACCGCAACCGCCAGCACATGCGCCAGGCCAGCGGCGGCACCGCGCGCGAGGGCTACGAGTCGGTCTTCCGTCGCAAGGACGGCAGTCGCTTCCCGGTGCTGATCTTCGAGACGCCGCTGATCGACGACCGGCGCGTGCAGACCGGCTGGATGAGCGCCATCGTCGACCTGAGCGAGCAGCGCCGCATCGAGGAGATGTCGCGCGCCAGCCAGGAGCGGCTTCAGGCCACGGCACGCCTGGCCACGGTGGGCGAGATGGCCTCGCTGCTGAGCCACGAGCTCAACCAGCCCCTGGCCGCCATCGCCAGCTATGCGACCGGGTCGCTCAACCTGCTCGAGAGCCCGCCCCTGCCCGGCCAGGAGGCCGAAGACCGCCAGCAGCTCGCGCTGGCCATGCGCCGCATCGCCGAGCAGGCCGAGCGCGCCGGCCGGGTGATCCGCAGCGTGCACGACTTCGTGCGCCGCCGCGAGCGCGCACGCGAGCCGGTGACGCCGCTGCAGCTGTTCGAGGCCGTGATGCCTCTGGTGCAGCTGCAGGCCCGCAAGCTCGACGTGCGCGTCGAACTGAAGGTGCCCGCCAACCTGCCCCCGGTGTTGTGCGACCGCTCGCTGGTCGAGCAGGTGCTGCTCAATCTCGCGCGCAACGGCATGCAGGCCATGGACCGGCCCGAGCTGCGACGACGCGTGCTCACCCTGGGCGCAGAGCTCGCGGCGGGCGGTGCCGGCGACACCCGCCGCTGGATCGCCTTCAGCGTGGCCGACGAGGGCTGCGGCATCGACGCGGAAGTGCAGGAACGCCTGTTCACCCCCTTCTTCACCACCCGCCGCGACGGCATGGGGCTCGGTCTGAGCCTGTGCCGCACGGTGGTCGAGCAGCACGGCGGCGCCCTCGAACACGCGCCCAACCGGCCGCGCGGCACCGTCTTCCGCTTCACGCTGCCGACCGGGCGCGGCGAGGCGGCACCCGTTTCCTTCTGACCCCCATGCAACCCCTCATCGACGCCCTCATCTTCATCGTCGACGACGACGCGAGCGTGCGCGAGGCCCTGGCTTGGCTTCTGCGCTCGCGCCGTCTGGCTAGCGAGCATTTCGCCAGCGCCGATGCCTTCACCGCCCGGCTGGAGGAGAGCACCGCCTTCCGCAACCAGCCCCGCTGCCTGCTTCTGGACGTGCGCATGCCCGGCACCAGCGGCCTGGCGCTGTTCGACCGTCTGGCCGGCGCCGGCCAGTTGAATGAGATGCCCGTGATCTTCCTCACCGGCCATGCGGACGTGCCGACCGCGGTCGACGCCGTCAAGCGCGGCGCCTTCGACTTCTGCGAGAAGCCCTTCTCGGACAACGCCCTGGTGGACCGGGTGGAAGAGGCGCTGCGCGTGTCGCAGGCGGCTATCGACGTCCGCCAGGAGCGCCAGCGCATCCAGCAGCGGCTGGAGGAGCTGACGGAGCGCGAGCGCGAGGTGCTGCGGCGGGTGGTGCGCGGCCTGCCCAACAAGCTGATCGCCGACGAGCTGTCGATCAGCGTGCGCACGGTGGAAGTGCACCGCGCGCGCGTGTTCGACAAGATGGAAGTGAAGTCGGCCGTCGAGCTGGCCAACCTGCTGCGCGGCGCGGACGCCTGATTGCACCGCGCAGGGCCGGACGCCAAGACGCCGTGGCCAGTCCCGAGGGAGCGGTCCACGGCGTTCCGTCGCCGGCCTGCGCCGTGGGCGACAGACGGCGGTGGGGGATCAGCCGCGGTTGGGCGCGCGCTCGCCGACGTAGATCTCGACGCGGCGGTTCTGGGCGCGGCCCGCATCGGTGGCATTGCTGGCGATGGGCTCTCGGGATCCACGGCCGTCGATCTGGATGGCGGCGGCAGGCACGCCACGCGAGGTCAGGTAGTCGCGGGTGGCCGCGGCGCGCTGCACGGACAGCGGGTCGTTGATGGCATCGGTGCCGGTGTTGTCGGTGTGGCCGATGATGCGGACTTCGGCGTTCGGGTTGTTACGCAGGCCGGTGGAGAACTGGTCCAGCACGCCCGCCAGGGTCGGGCGGATGTTGGCGCGGCCGGTGTCGAAGCCGGCGTCGCT
>NZ_CAJYES010000012.1 GCF_913773995.1 uncultured Pseudacidovorax sp. | reverse complement strand
GCCACCCATGATGCAGCCCTCTTCCACGGTGACGATGAGCTCGTGCGTGGAGGCCACCTGGCGCAGCAGTTCCTCGTCCAGCGGCTTGGCCCAGCGCATGTTGACCACCGTGGCATCGAGAGACTGGCCGGCTTCCAGCGCCGGATAGAGCAGCGTGCCGAAGGCCAGGAGGGCAATGCGCCGGCCCTGGCGGCGCACCTCCCCCTTGCCGTAGGGAAGGGCATCGAGCGACAGCGAAGGCACGGTGCCCACGCCCGCGCCGCGCGGATAGCGCACGGCCACCGGATGGTTCTGCGCGAAGGCGGTGGACAGCAGTTGCCGGCACTCGGCCTCGTCCGCCGGACAGGCCACAGCCATGTTGGGCACGCAGCGCAGGAAGGGGATGTCGTAGGCCCCCGCATGCGTGGCGCCGTCGGCACCCACCAGGCCCGCGCGGTCCAGCGCGAAGACCACCGGCAGATTCTGGATCGCCACGTCGTGGATCAACTGGTCGTAGGCGCGCTGCAGGAAGGTCGAATAGATGGCGACCACCGGCTTCAGGCCTTCGCAGGCGAGGCCACCCGCGAAGGTCACGGCATGCTGCTCGGCGATGCCGACGTCGTAGTAGCGCTCGGGGAACTGCTGCTCGAACTCCACCAGGCCCGAGCCCTCGCGCATCGCGGGCGTGATGCCCACCAGCCGGCCGTCCTTGGCCGCCATGTCACACAGCCACTGGCCGAAGACCTGGGTGAAGGTCTTCTTGGGCGCGGCGGCGGGCTTGACCAGGCCGATGGACGGGTCGAACTTGCCGGGCCCGTGGTAGGCCACCGGGTCGGCCTCGGCCAGCTTGTAGCCCTGGCCCTTGCGCGTGACCACATGCAGGAACTGCGGGCCCTTGAGCTGCTTGAGGTTCTCCAGCGTGGGAATCAGCGAGTCGAGATCGTGGCCATCGATCGGCCCGATGTAGTTGAAGCCGAACTTCTCGAACAGCGTCGCCGGCACCACCATGCCCTTGGCCTGCTCCTCCAGCCGCTTGGCCAGCTGGAACAGCGGCGGCGCGGCCTTGAGCACGCTCTTGCCGACTTCCTTGGCCGCCGCATAGAACTGACCGCTCATCAACTGCGCCAGATAGCGGTTGAGCGCGCCCACGGGCGGGCTGATCGACATGTCGTTGTCGTTCAGGATCACCAGCAGCCGGGCGTCGTCGTACACGCCTGCGTTGTTCAACGCCTCGAAGGCCATGCCGGCGGTCATCGCGCCGTCGCCGATCACCGCGATGGCGTGGCGCGTCTCGCCCTTCTGGCGCGCGGCCAGGGCCATGCCGAGGGCGGCCGAGATGCTGGTCGACGAGTGCGCCGTGCCGAAGGTGTCGTAGACGCTCTCGGTGCGCTGCGGGAAGCCCGAGATGCCGCCCTGCTGGCGCAGCGTGGGCATGCGCTCGCGCCGGCCAGTGAGGATCTTGTGCGGATAGGTCTGGTGACCCACGTCCCACACGATGCGGTCCTCGGGCGTGTCAAAGACATAGTGCAGCGCCACGGTGAGCTCGACGGTGCCGAGGTTGGAGCTGAGGTGGCCGCCGGTGCGCGACACGTTGTCGAGCACGCAGGCACGCACCTCGTCGGCCAACTGGCGCAGCTGCTCGCGCGGCAGGCGGCGCAGGTCGGCGGGATCGTGGATCGTGGGAAGAAGAGGTGCCATGGGGCGATGTTCGAAAAAGGCTACCGGTCGCGCGCGACGACCATGTGGGCCAGGGCGGCCAGGGCGGCGGTGTCGGCCAGGTTGCTGGCATCCAGCGCGGCCAGTGCCTGGGCCAGCAGGCGGTCCGCTTCGGCGCGGGCGCCGTCCAGGCCCAGCAGGGCGACGTAGGTGGGCTTGTCGGCGGCGGCGTCCTTGCCGGCCGTCTTGCCCAGGGTGGCGGAATCGGCCGTGACGTCGAGCACGTCATCCACGACCTGAAAGGCGAGACCGATGGCGGCTCCGAAGGCGCGCAGTCCCTGCGACGCGGCCACAGGCAGCTCACCTGTGCAGGCGGCGCCCATCTCGACGCTGGCCTGCAGGAGGGCGCCGGTCTTGAGGCGGTGCATCTCGCGCAGCTGCGCCTCGTCCAGGCGGCGGCCGACGCTGGCCAGGTCGATGGCCTGGCCACCGGCCATGCCGCAGGCACCGGCGCCGCGCGCCAGCAGCGCGACGAGGCGGGCCTGCACCTGCGCGGGCACCGCCACGGCCGTGCCGTCCAGCGGCGCGATCAGCTCGAAGGCCTGCGCCTGCAGGGCATCACCGGCGAGCAGCGCGCCCGCTTCGCCGAAGCGAACGTGCACCGTCGGCTTTCCCCGGCGCAGCACGTCGTTGTCCATGCAGGGCATGTCGTCGTGCACCAGGGAATAGGCATGGATCAGCTCGACGCCACAGGCCGCGCGCAGGGCCGCCTCGTCCAGCCAGGCCGGCGCGGCGACCGAGCCAACGGCCCGTGCGGCGGCCAGCACCAGCAGCGGCCGCAGGCGCTTGCCGCCGTCGAGCACGGCGTAACGCATGGGCTCGGCCAGCGAGGCCGGCGCACCCGCGCCCACCCACTGCTCGAGCGCAGCTTCCACACGCGCCACCTGCGGGCGCATCCAGGCCGCGAGTTCGACCGGCGTCCAGGCAGACGCAGCCATCAGGCGCCCGTCCATGGCTTGAGGTTGCCGGCGTCCAGCACCTTGATCTGCTCTTCCACGGCCTGCAGGCGTTCGCGGCAGAAGGCCAGCAGGCGCGCACCGCGCTGGTAGCCGGCAAGCAACTGGTCTAGTGGAAGCTGGCCCGATTCGAGCGCGGCCACCAGTTGCTCCAGTTCCTGCAGACCTGCCTCGTAGCTGGCGGGCAGGTCGGCGGTGTCGGGCGCAGGCGCGGCTGCGGGGGCGGCCTTGGGCATTCGGAAGGTTGTCGGAAGGTGAAACGCGCGATTCTAGGAGGCCCCGTCCGAGCCGCCTGTCGGCCGCGGGCGGGATCGGCGTCTTCGCCGGCCGCGGCCATCGGCGCTGGATAAAACCGGGGTACAATTCGGGCTCATTCCCTGTGCCGGCGCCAGCCGGCTTCGTTTTTTCTGCCCAATCCTCAAGGAGGCCACCCCTTCCGGGCAGAGCAAAGCAGGGGTTTCCACTTCGCGTTACCTCCCTGTGGGGAGCTTGGTCAGGTCACCCATGTCTGATTTAAGTCTTCGACTGCAGCAGGCTTCGAGCCAACTTCCGGTCTCCAGCTACTTCGACGAGGCGCTCTATGCGAGCGAAATGGAAACACTCTTCAAGCAGGGCCCACGCTACGTGGGCCACAAGCTGTGGGTGCCCGAAGCCGGCAGCTACCACACGCTGCCGCAGGAAGGCGAAGGCCGCGCGCTGGTCCACACGCCGCGCGGCGTCGAGCTGATCTCCAATGTCTGCCGCCACCGCCAGGCCGTGATCCTGCGCGGCAAGGGCGAGCTGCCGCGCCAGAGCGGCGGCCACATCGTCTGCCCGCTGCACCGGTGGACCTACAACGCCGCCGGCCCCTCGCCCACCGGCACGCTGCTGGGCGCGCCGCATTTCGCGCAGGACCCCTGCCTCAATCTGCACACCTACGGCCTGCGCGAGTGGAACGGCCTGCTGTTCGAAGACAACGGCCGCGACATCGAGGCCGACCTGGCAGGCATGGGTCCCCGCGCCCACCTGAACTTCGACGGCTACGTGCTCGACCGCGTCGAGATGCACGAGTGCAACTACAACTGGAAGACCTTCATCGAGGTCTACCTGGAGGACTATCACGTCGGCCCCTTCCATCCAGGCCTGGGCAACTTCGTGACCTGCGACGACCTGCGCTGGGAGTTCAAGCCGCAGTATTCGGTGCAGACCGTAGGGGTGGCCAACCGCCTGGGGCGCGCGGGCAGCCCGGTGTACGAACGCTGGCACGACGAACTGCTGCGCTACCGCAGCGGCCGCCCGCCCGAGTTCGGCGCCATCTGGCTGACCTATTACCCCCACATCATGGTGGAGTGGTATCCGCATGTGCTGACGGTGTCGACGCTGCATCCCATGGGGCCGCACAAGACCATGAACATGGTCGAGTTCTATTACCCCGAGGAGATCGCGCACTTCGAGCGCGAGTTCGTCGAGGCGCAGCAGGCCGCCTACATGGAGACCTGCATCGAGGACGACGAGATCGGCGAGCGCATGGACGCCGGCCGGCGCGCCCTCTTCCAGCGCGGCGACAACGAGGTCGGCCCCTACCAGAGCCCCATGGAAGACGGAATGCAGCACTTCCACGAGTGGTACCGCACGCAGATGACCGCCAGCGCCGCGGCCCGCGCCTGCCTCGACAGCGCGCGCGGCTGATGCGCCACCCCGGCCGGCCGATCCAGACCCAGCAGGAAAACTGACCCGCGCATGCAGAGCCTGTGGATGGTCGCTTCGGCCCTGTTCTTCGCGACCATGGGTGTCTGCGTGAAGATCGCCTCGGCCTGGTTCACCAGCGCCGAGCTGGTGTTCTGGCGCGGTGTGATCGGCATGGTCTTCATCGCCGTGCTGGCGCGACGGCAGAAGGTGTCGCTGGCCACGCGCTATCCCGGCATGCATGCCTGGCGCAGCGTGATCGGCACCGCCTCGCTGGGCGCCTGGTGGTATGCCATCGCCAACCTGCCGCTGGCCACCGCCATGACGCTCAACTACATGAGCAGCATCTGGGTCGCGGCCTTCCTGGTGGGCGGTGCACTGCTGGCCTGGGCGCCGGTGCCCGGCCGCGGTGGGCGCGTGCCGCTGCCACCCATGCAGGGGCCGCTGGCACTCACGGTGCTGGCCGGCTTCGCGGGCGTGGTGCTGCTGCTCAAGCCCTCGGTGCATGGCACGGATGCCTTCGCCGGTCTGATCGGACTGCTGTCGGGCATGGCGGCCGCCTTCGCGTACATGCAGGTGATCGCGCTGTCGCGCATCGGCGAGCCCGAGACGCGCACGGTCTTCTATTTCGCCGTCGGCTCGGCCGTGGCGGGCGCCCTGTGGACGCTGTTCACCGGCTGGTCGGCCTGGTCGTGGTCGCATGCCATCTGGCTGCTGCCGGTGGGCGTGCTCGCCGCTCTTGGGCAGCTGTGCCTCACCCGCGCCTATGCCAGTGCGAAGACGCAGGCGGCCACACTGGTGGTGGCCAACCTGCAGTACTCCGGCATCGTGTTTGCGGCCATCTACAGCGTGCTGCTCTTCGGCGACCGCATCGATGCGGCGGGCTGGGGCGGCATCGCGCTGATCATCGGCAGCGGCATCGCCGCCACCGTGCTGCGCCAGCGGGCCGTGCCCAAGGCCCCGGCCGAGGAACACTGAGCGCGCTCAGGCACCGGGCAGGCGCCGGGCCCACAATGGCGGCTTCGCCCTCGGAGCCTTGCCGATGCACGACACCCTGATTTCCGTCGACCAGCTGCGCGCGCTGCAGG
>NZ_CAJYES010000011.1 GCF_913773995.1 uncultured Pseudacidovorax sp. | reverse complement strand
CAGCCGCGCACGAAGCGCGCGCCGTGCGTCTGGGCCCGGGCGGCCAGCGCATAGGTGGCGCGCAGCGGGTTGATCTTGCCTTCCATGGGGCACAGCTCCGCGCCCAGCAGGCCCTCGGACAGGGCAGGGGAGAGCCGCCGCAGTTCGTTGCCGTCGATCACATGCGCCTCGATGCCGTGCTGGCGCTCCAGCGCGGCCTTGGCCTCGATGAAGCGCATGCCGGCTTCGCTGTCCGCCACCATCAGGCCGCCGGTGATCTTGATCTCCAGGTCCTCGCCGCAGTCCTGCTCGATCTCCTGCCACAGCCGCACGGACAGTGGCCCCAGCGGCAGCGTGGCAGCGGCGGGCCCACCACCGGCCTGCGCCTTGGCGCCGAAGTCGAAGCTGAGCAGCTGCACATGCAGGCTGCCGGCGTTGGCGCCCGAGGCCTGGAGGTTGAGTTCGTCGCGGTCGAGCACCAGCACATCCTGGCCCGCCTGCGACAGATAGTAGGCAAGCGAGGAACCGAGCACGCCGGCACCGATGACCACCACATCGGCCTGCATGTCGGGCAGCGGTGCGGTATCGACGGGCCGGGCCAGGTTGGGCGTGATGGCCGGCTTGTGGCCGCCCCATTCGGGCTTCTCGAAGCCCAATGCACCGGCTGGCACCGGCTTGGCCGGCGGACGCGGGGCCAGGTACTGCTCGGGTGCCACGGCGCGGCCGGTCATCTCGGTCACCAGTCTGGCTGCGGTGACGGCGCAGTAGCGGCCCTGGCAGCGGCCCATGCCGAGCCGCGTGTTGCGCTTGATCGCGGCCAGCGAGTCGCGGCCAGCGCGGATCTGCGCGCGCACGTCGCCGAAGCGGATCTCTTCGCAGCGGCACAGCACGGTGTCGTCGGGCACGGCGGCCAGCGAAATCGGCGGTGCCTGGTAGAGCGTCCACAGCGCGCGCTGGAAGGCCTCGGCGCGATGCAGGTCGGCAAGGGTGCTTGCCTCAGGCGCACCCTTGCGTCCGAGGGCACGCGCCGCTGCGGCGCCAGCCAGCGTGCCGCGGGCCAGCGCCATCCGCGCGCCGCCCAGGTCGGCGCCGTCGCCCACCACGTAGACGCCAGGGATGGACGTGGCGCCGTCCTCGGCCGTCGTCGTGGCGAGATGGCCCAGGTGCCGGCCAGCCGCATGGTGCGCGCAGCCCAGCATGCGGGCCAGCTCCGTCGACGGGATGAAGCCGTAGCCCAGGCACAGCGTGTCCACGTCGAAGGCGGTGGTCTGCGTCGGCGCGGCATGCTCGGCGATCACCACGCGGCGCACACGCTGCTCGCCCTCGGCCGCGACCACATGCCGACCCCACAGCACAGGTACGCCGGCACGGCGCAGCAGGCGCAGGCAGCGGGCGCCCTGCCAGACCAGGTCGGGCGCCGCACGCAGGGCCGCCAGGGCGGGCTTGATCTGCGCGGCGGAAGGCGCCAGCGCGGACTCCACCACGGCCAGCACCTTGGCGCCGCCTTGCAGCAGTTCCACTGCCAGCTGCAGATTGAGCGGACCGTTGCCGGCGACGAGCACCCGCTCGCCCGGCGCGACGCGATAGGCGCGGGCCAGGGTTTGCGCGGCGCCGGTCGTCATCACGCCGGGCAGCGTCCAACCCGGAAAGGGCACGGGCCGCTCGTAGGCGCCCGGGGCGATCACCAGCTGGCGGCAGCGGACCACGGTCGCCCGGCCGTCGATGAGGGCGCCGACTTCCTGGGCCGAGAACGCCGCCCAGACGTGGGCGCCCTGTTCGAAGCGGACGCCGGCCGCCTCGGCCTCCCGGCGCAAGGTCTCGCCCTGGGCGAACTGCCGGTCCAGCGGGGCGTCGCTGCGGTGCGAGGGCGCCAGCGGCTTGAAGTACTGGCCGCCGGCCTGCGGTCTCTCGTCCAGCACCAGCACCGAGAGTCCGGTGCGCGCGGCCGTGCGCGCGGCGGCCAGGCCAGCCGGGCCCGCGCCGACGACAAGCACGTCGACCGTGCGCTCCTCGGGTGCCGCGTCGGCGGCGGGCGTCAAGGGCTGAAGGGGATCGTCCAGCGTGCCGGCCGGCATCTGCGAACGGATGTCCTGGCCGTCCTCGACCTTGGCCAGGCAGGCCCGCTGGCTGGCCCTGCCGTCGATGGTGACCAGGCAGTCCTGGCAGGCGCCCATGCCGCAATAGAGCCCCCGGCGCTCGCCGCTGCGGGTATGGCGTAGCGCCACATGGCCTGCCGCAGTGAGCGCGGCCGCCACCGTTTCCCCTTCGATGGCGGCCACCGACTGTCCGTCGTAATGGATGCGGATGGCGCGCCCGGCCGTGGCGACAGAGGGATGGCGAAGGCGAAGGTCGGTCATCGGCGCGAAAAAGAACGGCTGCGAAATCGTGTTGATTTCACATATCGTATACGTATACTGCACGTATACCAACCGTATCGCGACCCTTTTTCGAGCAAGGACCGGGCATGACAGCGTTCCGTGGCACCTATACGGTGCTCATCACCCCTCTCACCGCCGACGGCAAGCATGTGGACGTGCCGGCCCTGAAGAAGCTGGTGAACTGGCAGATCGAGCAGGGGATCCACGGGCTGATCCCGCTGGGCAGCACTGGCGAATTCCTGTCTCTGGATGCCGAGGAACGCAATCTGGTGATCGAGACCTGCGTGTCCACGGCAGCAAAACGCGTGCCCGTGCTGATCGGCACCGGCGCGGAGTGGACCGACGAATGCGTGCGCCTGTCGCGCGAGGCGCAGACCATGGGCGCGGACGGCGTCATGATCATTCCGCCCTTCTACAGCACGCCCACCGACGACGAGCTGTTCGCGCACTACCGCAAGGTGGGCGAGGCCATCGACATCCCCATCATGGTCTACAACAACCCGGCCACGGCCAATGTGGACCTCAAGCCCGAACTGGTGGCACGCCTGTCGCACATCGACGCCTGCCAGTACATCAAGGAGTCCACGCTCGAAGTGACCCGGGTGCGGGACATCATCGAGCTGTGCGGTGACCGCATGACCGTGTTCGCCGGCATCCTGGGCTACGAGTCCTTCTGGCTGGGCGCACAGGGCTGGGTGGCCGTGTGCTCCAACCTCATTCCGAAGGACTCGGCCCGCCTCTTCGAGCTGGTGGCCGACGAGCGCGACATGGAATCGGCCCTGGCGCTCTACAAGAAGATCCTGCCCATCGTGCGCTGGGTCGGCGGCCACCGCTATGTCGCTGCATCCAAGGACGGCCTGGCCATGATGGGCCTGCCCGTGGGCCAGCCCCGTGCGCCGCGACTGCCGCTGCCGCCCGAGGACCAGGCCGACCTGCGCGCCGAACTCGACCGCCTCGGCCTGCTCGACTCCATCGCGGCCTGAGCGCCGCCCGCCATTCCCCCATCTCCCCATTCCCTTCACTTCGACCTGCCCCCGAGGACTTCCCATGAAACTGCGCTTCGCCTCCGTCGCCGCCGCGGCCCTGCTGGCCACCGGCCTCGCTTCCGCCCAGACCTGCAAGTCGCCCGTGCCCGATTCGGCGCTGGTGAAGAAGGGCACGCTGACCATGTCGGTCAACCCCACGCTGCCGCCCATGCAGTTCGTGGACCAGAGCGGCGCGCTCAAGGGCATGCGCGTGGAGCTGGGCGAGGCCATCGCCAAGCGCCTGTGCCTGACGCCCGAGTACGTGCGCATCGAGTTCTCGGCCATGATCCCGGGCCTGCAGGCCGGCCGCTGGGACCTGATCAACACCGGCATCTTCTACACTGAGGAGCGCGCCAAGCTGATGCAGATGCTCCAGTACGAGGACCAGGCCATCAGCATCAGCACCGCCAAGGGCAACCCGCTGAAGATCGCCAAGCCCGAAGACCTGTCGGGCAAGACCATCGGCGTGGAGATCGGCGGCTTCGAGGAGCGCAAGGCGCGCGAGCTGGACAAGCAGCTCACCGACAAGGGCCTCAAGGGCATGACCATCCGCACCTTCGAGAACTTCGCCATGGCCTTCCAGGCGCTGCGCGCAGGCCAGGTCGAAGTGGCGCTGTCGATCGACTCCACGGGGGCCGAGTACCAGAAGCGCGGCGACTTCGACCGCGTGCTGTCGGGCCTGTTCCCCACGCCCGTGGCGCTGGCCACCAAGAACAAGGAGCTGGCCAATGCCGTGGCCAAGGTGCTCAACGACATGAAGGCCGACGGCAGCTTCCAGAAACTGTTCGACCAGTACGGCGTGAAGCCCATCGACGGCACCGTGGTCGTCAAGGGACCGGCCGCCTGACAGGGCAGGGTGCCCGTCCCACGCCGGGACGGGCCTGACACGCACCCCCGACGGGGGTGCCATCGAAGCGACACGAAGGACGCCACATGGGCCAAGGCTGGAGCTGGTCGGGATTCGCCGACTACTTGTTCAACCCCTACATCCTCCAGGGTGCGGTAACGACCCTGTGGCTGACGCTGGCCGCCATTGCCGGTGGCCTGCTCGTGGGCTGCGCCCTGGCACTGGCGCGGCTGTCGCGCCACCGCTGGCTTTCGGCGCCGGCGCACTTCTACATCTGGGTGTTCCGTGGCACGCCACTCCTGGTGCAGCTCATCATCATCTACACCGGCCTGCCGCAGATGGGCCTGAAGCTCTCGGTGATCGAGTCGGCGCTGCTGGGCCTGATCCTCAACGAGGCGGCCTACCTGGCCGAGATCGTGCGCGGCGGCATCCAGTCCATCCCAGCCGGTCAGACCAATGCCGCGCGGGCGATGGGCTTCACCGGCGCACAGACCATGCGCTACGTGGTGCTGCCACAGGCCATGCGGCTGATCATTCCGACACTGGGCAACAGCATCAACGGCCTGCTCAAGACCACCTCCGTCACCTCGGTCATCTCCATGGAAGAGCTGCTGCGCCGCACGCAGGTGCTGATCCAGGAGAAGTTCATGGTGCTGGAGCTGTTTCTCGTCGCGGCCATCTACTACCTGCTCATGACGACGGCGTGGGACCTGATCCAGCGCCGCATCGAGCGCCACTTCGGCCGCGCCTACGGACACGGTGCCGAATCCAAGTCGCATGGTCCGGTGCCCGGCGAAGCCGTGCTCGAGCAGCGCTGAAGCACAGACCTGCATCGCCCCACCATGGCCCACTACGACCTCATCGTCCGCAACGCGGACATCGCCACCGTCGGCGACCGCTACAGCGCCGACATCGGCGTGAAGAACGGCCGCATCAGCGCCATCGCGCAGGACCTCGAAGGCAGCGCCACGCGCGAGCTGGACGCCGCCGGCCGCCTGGTCACGCCGGGCGGCGTGGACGGCCACTGCCATTTCGACCAGCCCACCAGCGACGGTTCGAAGTTCGCCGACGACTTCGAGACCGGCACACGCTCCGCCGCCTGCGGCGGCACGACCACCGTGCTGCCCTTCGCCTTGCAGCAGCGTGGCCACAGCATCCAGGCCGCGGTGGACGACTACCACCGCCGCGCCGAGGGCAAGGCCTGCATCGACTACGCCTTCCACCTCATCGTGGCCGACGCCACCAAGGACGTGACGCAGCGCGAGCTGCCGCAGCTGATCGAGAAGGGCTACACCTCCTTCAAGATCTACATGACCTACGACGACCTGAAGCTGGGCGACCGCCAGATCATCGAGGTCCTGGCCACGGCCCGCCGCCACGGTGCGATGACCATGATCCATGCGGAGAACAGCGACTGCATCGCCTGGCTCACCGAACAGCTGCTGGACGCCGGCCTCACCGCGCCGCGCTACCACGCCGCCTCGCGGCCCATGGCGGTGGAGCGCGAGGCCACGCACCGCGCCATCGCGCTGGCCGAGCTGATCGACACGCCCATCCTGATCGTCCATGTCTCGGGCCGCGAGGCGGTGGAGCAGATCCACTGGGCCCGCGGTCGCGGCCTGCCCATCCATGCCGAGACCTGCCCGCAGTACCTCTTCCTCAGCGCCGAGGACCTGGGCATCGACGAGAACGACCCGATGCACGGCGCCCGCTGCATCTGCAGCCCGCCGCCGCGCGACAAGGCCAACCAGCAGTTCATCTGGAACGGCCTTTCCAGCGGGCTGTTCACCATCGTCTCGTCCGACCACGCGCCCTTCAACATGAACGGGCCCGACGGCAAGCGCGTGGCCGGCGACGATGCCTCCTTCGACCGCATTCCCAACGGCATCCCGGGCGTGGAGACGCGCCTGCCGCTGCTGATGAGCGAAGGCGTGATGACCGGGCGCATCGACATCCACCGCTTCGTGGAACTGACCGCCACCAACCCAGCGCGCCTGTATGGCCTGTACCCGCGCAAGGGCACCATCGCGGTCGGCGGCGACGCCGACCTCGTGATCTGGGACCAGTTCGGGCCGGGCGAAGAGATCACGATACGCAACGACATGCTCCACCATGCGGCCGACTACACGCCCTACGAAGGCATGAAGCTGCGGGCTTGGCCCGCGACCACGGTCTCCCGTGGCCGGCTCGTGTGGCACGACGGCCGCTTCGATGCGGCCCCGGGCTCGGGGCTCTTCCTGCCCTGCCTGCGGCCACGCGCGCCCCGCGACGGCAATCCGCTGGAAAAATGGCTCTGAGTGCCCGCCCCACCGTTGCGACGGGCGCATCCATCGCAGGCGCAGCCTGCGGCGCCCCGCTCGCGAACCTGTCGGCCTGCTAAGCTTTTGCCCTTCGCGCCACGCCGTTCCGCATGCCCACCCTGCCCAGCCCCGCCCAGCCGGCCACCATCACGATCGCGCCGCTCGAGGTGCGCTCGACCAGCCTGGCCGAGCAGGCCTACGACCGGCTTCGCACGCTCATCCTCGACCGCAAGATCTCGGGTGGCAGCCCGCTGCAGGAAGGCCGGCTGGCCGAAGAGCTGGGCATCTCCCGAACGCCCATGCGCGAGGCGCTGGTGCGCCTGGCCGGCGAGGGCCTGCTGGTGCGGCGCGACGCGCGCTCATATGCGGTGCGGGCCCTGGGGACCAAGGAGTATTTCGACTGCATGCGCGCCCGTGAGGTGATCGAGGGCGAAGCTATCGCGCTGGCCGCGCCGCGCATCTCCGATGAGGAACTCGACGCGCTCGAGGCTGAAGTGCGTGCCCTGCATGAGGGGGAACACGACGAGACGGCCCACTGGCATTTCGACGACAAGCTGCACCTGTTCCTGGCCGGGGCCAGCGGCAACGTTGTGTTCCCGCGCCTGGTGGAGGAGCTGCGGGTCAATGCGCGGCTCTTCCGCCTGCACAGCCCGCTGCACCGCCAGCGCGAGAACCATGACGAGCATGGCCGCATCCTGGAGGCGTTGCGCAGCCGCGACGCGGACCGCGCACGCGAGGCCATGCGCGCGCACCTGCGCAGCCTGCAGGAAGACGTGCGCCGCGCGATCCTGGACTGAGTGGACCGGCCGGCCAACCGACGCTAGCCGCCGAACCAGCGTGCCGGCACCGTCACCAGCGACGGGAACAGCACCATCACGAACATGATGGCGAACTCCGCCGCCATGAAGGGCAGCACACCGCGCGTGACCTCGTCCATCTTCATGCGCCCCACGCCCGCCACCACGTTCAGCACCACGCCCACCGGCGGCGTGATCAGGCCGATGGAGTTGTTGATGATGAACATCACGCCGAAGTAGACCGGGTCGATGCCCGCCTTGATCACCACCGGCATCAGCACCGGCGTGAGGATCAGGATGGTCGGCGTCATGTCCAGCGCGGTGCCGACCACCATCACCAGCACCATGATGCCGATCATCAGCAGCACCTTGTTGCCCATGAAAGGCTCCAGCAGACCCACCACCTTCGAAGGCAGATCGGCCACGGTGATGAGCCAGGCGCTGACCATGGCCGCCGCGATCAGGAACATCACCACCGCACTGGTCTTGGCCGCCGCCACGAACACGTCGCGCAGTTGCCAGAAGTTCAGCTCGCGATAGACGAAGGTCGCCACGGCAAAGGCGTACACCGCGGCCACGACCGCCGCCTCGGTCGGTGTGAACACACCCATGCGCAGGCCCACCAGGATGATCACCGGCAGCAGCAGCGCCCAGCCGGCCTCGCGCGCGGCCGCCAGGATCTCACGGCGGCTCTTGCGCGGCGGCGGCTCGACCCTCTCGCGCCGCACCACCCAGGCCCAGGTGATCCACAGCGCGCCGCCGATCATCAGCCCCGGCGCGATGGCCGCGAGGAAGAGCTTGGAGATCGACACGTTGGCCGCCACGCCGAAGATCACCAGCCCGATGCTGGGCGGGATCACCGGACCGATGATGCCGGTGGCTGCGATCAGCCCGCCTGCGCGCGCCTTGTCGTGGCCAGCCGCCGTCATCATCGGCAGCAGCAGCGCCGTCAGCGCTGCCGCGTCGGCCACGGCCGAGCCCGACAGGGCCGACAGCAGGCACCCGGCCATGATGGTCACGTAGCCCAGACCGCCGCGCACATGGCCCACCAACGCCAGCGCCAGGTTGACGATGCGCTTGGACAGGCCGCCCACGTTCATGATCTCGCCGGCCAGCATGAAGAAGGGCACGGCCAGCAGCGGAAAGCTGTCGGCGCCGCCGATGAGGTTCTGCGTGAGGATCTGCGCGTCGAACAGGTCCAGCTGCCACATCAGGGCGACACCGCTGGCCAGCAGCGCGAAGGAGATCGGCATGCCGATGGCCATGGCCAGCAGCAGCGATCCGATGAACACGGTCAGCGTCATGGCCGGCCCTCCGAGGAATGTGGGTTCCGATCCGCCTGCGATGCCTGGGCCTGGCCGAGCACCTGCGCCAGCGCCGCGGCCTCTTCCGACTCCTGCACGGCGACGAGCTCGTCGTCACGCAGGCGGCCAGTGAGCAGACGCCCCAGGTCGATCAGCAGCAGCAGCCCGCCGCCGATGGCGAACACGATGCCCACGCTGTAGACGATGGCCATGGACAGGCCGGTGACCGGCGCCTCCACGTCCCAGTTGATGCGCGTCTGCGCGATGCTGCCCTGCAGAAGCAGCCACAGCATGTAGAGCATCAGCAGCTGACTCAGCAGCAGGCACAGCTTCTTGCCGGCGGGCGGCAGGCGGCCGACGACCATGTCCACGCCCAGGTGGGCGCGCTCGTGCAGCGCCACCAGCGCGCCGAGGAAGGTCATCCAGATGAAGAGCCAACGCGAGACTTCCTCGGACAGCAGGATGCCCGAGTTGAAGCCGTAGCGCAGCACGACGTTGCCGAACACGAGCACGACCATCACGGCCAGCATGAGCGCAACCAGGTTCTCCACCGCACGACACGCGCGGTCGATCCAGCGATTCATGATGAGGATCTCCCGGGGCGCGCCGCAGCGGGCGCGCTCCTGTGGAGGCCGGGCGTCAGCGCCGGGCCTCGCGCACGATCTCGACCAGCCCGCGCAGCGCCGCCAGGTAGGACTGCGGACCCAGGCCCTGGATCGTGCCGCGCACGGCGGGCGAGATGATGGAATGCGCGCGCCAGCTCTCGCGGGCGGCAATGTTGGACATGTGCACTTCCAGCACCGGGAAGGGCATGGCCTTGATCGCATCGTGCAGCGGCACGCCATGCTGCGTCAGGCCGGCAGGGTTGACCAGCGCGCCGTCGGCGCTGTCGATGTGCTCGTGCAGGAAGTCGATCAACGCGCCTTCGTGGTTGGACTGCAGCGTGTGGACCTGCACGCCCAGCTCTTCCGCCAGGGCGGCGATGCGCGCATTGATCTCCGCCAGCGTGGTGGTGCCGTAGATGTGCGGCTCGCGGCGGCCGAACAGGTTGAGGTTGGGTCCGTGCAGGACGAGGATGTTCATGGAAGCGCTCATGCGGGTTGCGGAAATCACTGCTTGCGGATGCGGGCCAGCTCGTCCTTGTAGAGCTTGACCATCGCGGGGTCGTACTGCGCGGCGAACTTGTCGATCACCGGCTGGGCGATCTGGCGCATGCGGGCCTGCTGGTCGGCAGCGAGCTCGTTGAACTGCGCGCCCTTGGCTTGCAGCTCGCCCAGTGCCTTTTGCGCAGCGGCGCGGCTGACCTGCCGCTGGTAGGCGCGCGACTCGTCGGCAGCCTCACGCATCCACTTCTGCTCCTGGGGCGTGAGCTGGTCCCAGAACTTCTTGCTCACCAGCACGATGTTGGCGGCGTACACATGGTTGGTGGCGCTGACGAACTTCTGCACCTCATAGAACTTGTTGGACAGGATCACCGAGAAGGGGTTTTCCTGGCCGTCCACGGCCTTGGACTCGAGGGCGCCGTAGAGCTCGGCGAAAGGCATGGGCACGGGGTTGGCCTTGAAGGCCTTGAAGGTGTCCAAGAACACCGGGTTCGGGATCACGCGGATCTTCAGGCCCTCCAGGTCTTCCGGCTTGGTGATGGGCTGGCGGCTGTTGGTCACGTTACGGAAGCCCAGGTCCCAATAGCCCAGCGCCACCAGACCCTTCTCGGGCAGCTTGGCGATCAGCGCCTGACCCAGCGGACCGTCCAGCAGGGCGTCTGCCTGCTCGAAGGTGGCCACCGAGAAGGGGAAGTCGACCAGGCCGAACTCCTTGACGATGCCGGCGAGCGAGGTGGTGGCCGGCGCCGACATCTGCTGCACGCCGCCCTGCAGCGCGGCCTGCTGCTGCATCTCGTTGCCCAGCTGGTTGGACGGGTACTCCTGCACCTTCATCTTGCCGCCACTCTTGGCAGACAGCAGTTCGGCGAAGCGCTTGACGCCGAAGCTCACGGGATGGTCGGGGTTGTTGAGGTGGCCGAAGCGGATGGTGCGCTCCTGCTGGGCCAGGACAGGCAGGGCGAACGCGGCGGCGAGGCCCGCGGCGACAAAGGCTCGGACGAATTTCTTCAAGGTTGTCTCCATGAGGGTTGGACGGTGGCCGGCCATTCGGACCCGCCAGGCGGCGCGATCATAAGCACATGTGGAAAGAATTTCCACAATGAAAATCTATTCGGTGCTTTGGTACAGTGGCGCCCGTCCAAGAAATCGCCGACCTGTGTCGGCCGGGAGTCGAAACATGAGTGGTGTGATGGAACGCAGCTTCAAGGTGCTCGAATACCTTGCCGACCACCCTCAGGGTTGCGCGCTGTCGGTGCTCGCGAGCGAGCTGCAGTTGCCGCTGTCGGCCACCCATCGCATCCTGTCGGATCTGGTGCGTTGCGGCCATGTGCGCCAGGACGAGCGCGACGGCCACTACCAGATCACCATCAAGCTGGCCGCCCTGGGCCTGGCCTTCCTCAGCCGCTCCGGCGTCGTGGACGTGGCGCAGCCGCTGCTGGAGCGGCTGGCCCAGACCTCGGGCGAGCTGGTGCGGCTGGCCGTGGTCGATGGCGAGGAGCTGACCTTCGTCGCCAAGGCGCAAGGCGCCACGCGCGGCCTGCGCTATGACCCGGACATGGGCCTGTCGGTGGAGCTGTCGTGCAGCGCGGCCGGCCATGCGTGGCTCTCGACGCTGAGCGACGACGAGGCGCTGGCCATCGTGGCGCGGCGCGGGCTGGGCAGCCCTAAGGACTTCGGCCCCAAGGCGCCCACCTCGATCAAGGCCGTGATGACCTATGTGAAGGCCGCGCGCCAGCGGGGCTTCAGCATGATCAACGAGGTGTTCGCACCCGGCATGACGGCCATGGCTGCGGCCGTGGCCGGGCCGGACACCAAGGCCATCGGCGTCATCACCATCGCTGGGCCGGCCGTGCGCCTGACGCCGCAGCGCATGGAAGAGCTGGGTCCTGCGCTGCTGGAGACCGCACAGGACGTCTCACGCGCCAGCGGCGCCTCGCCGCTGTTCCGCCGCCGGGCCTGAGCCACCGGCCCGCGGCAGGCAAGGCGCACGCGGACCGTATTCCCTGCGCTTCCGCGCGGCTCCGCGCCCTTTCGTCGCTCCTCTGCTCCTGCTGGTCGCTTGCGTGCGCACGGCTGCGGCATCGATCGATGTCGCCCCTCCCTGATGCATTCACTGCGCCGCGCGATGCGCGTGCCAGGTACGTGCGCCTGCGCCGTGCGCAAGCATCGCATCCATTCGCTGCCAGCGCCAAGCAGTGACCGAGCTTCAAATCGGAACAACATTTTTTCTTGGAAAACTTTTCCTGTTTGATTACGATGCAGAAAAAGCCGGGAAGCATCAAGAGAACAGGAGACATGCGTGAACGCAGCCAGATGGCCGCGTCGAGGGCGCCTGCGCCTTCGTACGACGGACCCTAACCCCCCCGCCATCCATGTGTCCGGCGCGCCGCGTGCGCGCGGCGCGTCCTCCCTTCGCAGACCCAAGCGCCGCGCCTGAGGCGCGGGCCGGTCGTCGCGTCCTTTTTCCGATCCGCCGAGTTCGCCACCCGGGCGCCGATGCGCCCCGGCCGGGTGCGCCCGCGCACGCCCCGGCCTTTCTTCTCACCACACTCAGGAGACCACCTTGATCCTCTTCCAGACCCACCTCTTGCGCGCCGCCATGGCGGCGTGCCTCGGCCTGGCGCTCGCCGCCTGTGGCGGCGGCAACGGCGGCAACGACAACGCAGCCGCTGCGGCACTGGTCGCCGCGACCTCGGCGAGCAACCGAGCCGCCGGCAACAACACCCCGCCCGCCACGACACCGCCGACGACCACCGCCCCCACCGACCCGGCGCCCACCGAGCCCAAGGACGACAGCTTCGACACCTACTACAACGTGTGCCGTGGCACCAATCCCAAGTGCTATCACGACTGGGGCGCCTTCGCCTCGACGCCCGACCGCGTGCTGATCTATTCGCGTACCGCCGGTCCGCGCCATGCCAACCTGGGCACACCGATGGCCGCGGGCCTGAATCCGACGCTCAACCCCGACAACCTCATGCAGATCGGCCTCATCCGCATGCTCAAGGCCGAGGGCATCACCGCCGACTGGACGGAGGACGTGTCGATCCTGTCCGGCCGCATCAACAACTACAAGGCGGTGATCTTCGCCAGCCCGAACCGCGACACGCTGTGGAACGACGCGGTCACCACCAGCAAGGACGCGGCCCGCACCGCGCTGCGCAACTACATGCGGCGTGGCGGCGGCTTCGTGGGTCTGCACAACGCCTTCGGCGCCGAGTACACCTGGCCCTACTACGAAGGCCTGCTGGGCAATGCCAACTTCTACAACCACGGCCCCAACCGCGCCGGCGACGTCCTGATCGTGGCCGATGATCCCTCCACCAAGGACCTGCCCAAGCGCTTCTCCTTCCAGGACGAGTGGTACAACCTCGAGCCCTTTCCGACGAACGTGAAGTTCCTCGCGACTGTGGACACCTCCACGCTCAAGCCCTTGACGGCCGCGCCGCATCCGGGCCATGAAGGCTTCCATCCCGTGGCCTGGTGCCAGTACTACGACGGCGGCCGCGCCTGGGTCACCTCGCTGGGCCACAACGGCGACTCCTTCGCCGAGAACTACTCCGGCGTGGGCTCGGAGTTCTTCCAGAAGCTGATCGTGCAGGGCGTGAAGTCGGCCATGGGCCTGACGCCCTTCTGCACCACGCCCTGACCGGTCCCGCGCGGCCAGCACCTGCCGGCCGCGCCTCGTTCTGCCTCACGCATTCTTCGGAGACAACGTCATGAGACTCACCCACCTGGCGACGGTGCTGCTTTCCGCCGGCGTCATCGGCTCACCCCTTCTGCTTGCCGGCTGCGGCGGCGACTCGAACAACGGCGGCGTGCTGCCCATCGTGCCCGCGCCCACCCCGGCGCCGTCCCCATCGCCAACACCCGCCCCACAGCCCGCGCCAGCCCCGGCCGCCGCCTTGTCCGACTGCTGCACTGCCGGCGACAAGGACTTCCCGAAGGTGGGCGGCAACCTCGGCAACCAGAACTACACGCGCCTGGGCGCCATCGACAAGAGCCGCGTCGGCCAGCTCGGCGGCGCCTGGGTCAACCGCGTCGAAGGCGGCGTCGTGAGCGGCAACAGCCAGAGCACCACGGTGGCCGTGGACGGCGTGCTGTACATCGAGTCGGCCCAGGGCAACCTGATCGCGGTCGACGGCAAGACCGGCGCCACCAAATGGAAGTGGACGACGCCCTACGGCGCCATCACCCGCCGCGGCGCCGCGGTGGCCAAGGACCTGGGCCTGGTCTTCACCATCGGCGGCGGCAACCGCCTGGTGGCCCTCGACAAGAACACGGGCAAGGTCGTCTACGTCAAGCAGTACCCCACCTCGTCGTCCGATGCGGCCTTCCTGGGCGCGGTGCAAAAAGTGGCGCTGGTCTACCACGACAAGCGCCTCTTCATCGGCACCAACGACGGCAACCGCGGCGCCGCCTTCACGGCCGACGCGGCCACGGGCAAGGTGCTCAATGCCTTCTGGGGCGTGCCCCGCGCTGGCGAGATGGGCTACGACACCTGGGGCGGTGCACCCGACAGCGACCGCACCGGCGCCACGCCCTGGATCCACCCGGCGGTGGACCCGGCCCTCAAGACCGTGTATTGGACCTTCGGCAACGTGCGCGGCGGCTCGTCGCAGAACGGCTCGACGCGACCGGGGCAGAACCTCTTCGCCAACTCCATCGTGGCGCTGGACATGGACACGGGCGCATACAAATGGCACTTCCAGTCGGTGCACCACGACATCTGGGACATGGACAACGTCATGTCGCCCGTGCTGGCCGACGTGAAGATCAACGGTGCCGACCGCAAGGTCGTCATCTATGGCAGCAAGACGGGCATGTACTACATCCTCGACCGCCGCGACGGCAGCGCGCCGCTGGGCATCGACGAGATCCCGGTCAAGCAGGACGCCCGGCAGGCCACGTCGCCCACACAGCCCTTCCCGCGCCAGGGCGCCTGGACCGAGACCTGCATGGTCAATCAGGCGCTGGGCACTGCGATCCCGGGCGACCCGAACCGGGCCGTGCCCAACTACGTGACGGGCTGCCTGTTCGACCCGCACTGGGACGTGCCGGTGCTCACCATTCCTGGCCATGGCGGTGGCGCCAACTGGAACCACCAGTCCTTCAGCCCCCGCACCGGGCTGGTCTACACCGGCATGGGCTACGTGGCCGCGGCCCATTCGCTCACCGAAGCCAGCAACGGCCTGCGGCCGCCGGGCGAGTACCAGACCGGCGCCGTGGTGGCGGTCGACCCGAGCACCAACCTGGTCAAGTGGAAGAAGCCGATGCCGTACTCGCTGGCCCATGGCAACGGCATCCTGAGCACGGCCTCGAACCTGCTGTTCATCGGTCAGCCCGACGGCAACCTGCTGGCCCTGGACGCGCAGGACGGCAGCGAGCTGTGGCGCTTCCAGACCGGCTCGGGCATCAGCGCCAGCCCCATCGCCTACGAGATCGACGGCGAGCAGTACATCGCGGTGTATGCCGGCGGCACCAGCATCCCGTACGGCAACTCGGCGCCGCGCGGCGACTATTTGTGGGCCTTCAAGGTCGGTGGCACGGTGGCCCCCGCACCCACGCCCAAGCCGCCCGAAGTACGACGGCCCGTCTCCGGCTCGCCGGTAGAAGGCACCGCACTGCCCACGCCCAACACGGTGTTCCTGGGCCGTGTGCAGACCGCCACCAACGCGCCGGGCACCACCGAATCGACGGCGGTGAATGCGATGACGCCCACCTGGATGCGTGTGCCGGCCAACACCACGGTGACCTTCACCAACCCGGCCGACAACCCCAACACGCACTGCGCCACGCAGTTCTTCGAAGGGGCGTTCAACTTCCGCCTGGCACCGGGGCAGTCGGCCAACTACACCTTCACGCAGAAGGGCGAGTACTTCTACAACGACTGCTACAGCCCACGGCCTACGGGGAAGATCGTGGTGTATTGACCCACCCCCAGGCTGCGCGCTTCGCGCTCCGCCTCCCCCCTTCGAGGGGGCGCACCCAGCGGCCTGGCAAAGCCAGTTCCGCGGGTGCCCTGGTAAGGGCCGCGTCGGGTCACGACTGCGGCCTTTACTGCCTCAAGGCAACGTCAATTCCATGCCGAGCGCTTGGGCCACACCGAAGGTGAGGAGCAGCACGGCCGCGAGCACCAGGATGAAGATGGCCGTCACCTTGCCGGCCGTGAGCAACAGCGCGCGTCTGCTCAGGCCCTGACCCTGTTCGTAATGCCACTTGATGGCGAAGAACATGGTGGCGACGAAGACGAGCGCCTTCAGAGTGATGAAGCCGACGGGAACCCATTCCATGTCGGCGATTGGACATGGCGGCATGTCTGAGTGGGAACTGGGCAAATTGTCCAAGCCAGCCACTGCCCTCGGGCATGCCTTTGGGCGCTCGAATGCGGCATCACGCGCGACTCGAGCATCCCGGGGCTGAGCAGCCGTGCAAGGGGGTCATCGCTGCAGCCCGCCAAACCTTCCCTGCTGCACCGCCTCACGCAGCAACGAATTCACCCGCGTCTGCCAGCCGCGTCCCGTGGCCTTGATGGCGGCAAGCACATCGGCATCCACACGCATCGTGACGGGCTCTTTTGGACTCTCGAGCGGCGGCCGGCCTGCGCGACGAAAGGGTCGCATCTGTGCAGCCATGCCCTCGGTGACCTCCAGCGTGTCCGGATCCGCCTTGATACCCGCATCGACCGCGGCATCTTCCACCGGCGTGTTGAGCAAGATCTTCTTGCCCCCTTTAGTCGTCAGATACTTCTGCATAGCGCCTCGCTTCCCGGTTGTTGGCCCTGCGCAAACTGATGATGCGCATCACGTTGCCGCGTTGAACAAATACCACCACATGGAGCCGTTCGCCGATGAGCCCGAAGCCGACTTCGCGCAGTTCGCGATAGTCCCGGCGGGTGTCGGGGTGGCACAGAACCTCAGCCCAATCCAGTTCTTCCGCCAGCGCCAGCGACACGCCATGCTTGGCGGTGTTCTACTCATCCTTTGTGGCGTCGAACTCGATTTCCATACAGCTTAATGTACATACATTATTTTTGCCAGGCAATAACTGTACGTACTTTATCTGTTGTTGATTGCGGTGGCCGCATTCCATGGTCCCAAAGGCCGAAGGTCATCGGATAGCATCGCGCCCCCACGGGCGGCAGCCCCCTGCATCGCAGGCCTCTGCGCCGTGCGGACGCCGCTCCCATGACTGCCCACATCCACGTCGACCGCCTCACCAAGGTCTACCGCATCGCCGAACGCGATCCGGGCCTGCGCGGGGCGCTGCGCGGCCTCTGGCGGCGGCGCTACCGGACGGTCGAGGCGCTCGCTGGCGTCTCCTTCTCGCTGCAGCGCGGCGAATTGCTGGGGCTCATCGGGCCCAATGGCGCCGGCAAGTCCACCACGGTCAAGCTGCTCGCCGGCATCCTTCGGCCCGATGGCGGACGCATCACCATCGACGGCCGCGATCCCTTTGCCGAGCGCGAAGCGCATGTGGGCCGCATCGGGGTGGTGTTCGGGCAGCGCACCCAGCTGTGGTGGGACCTGCCGGTGGAAGACGGCTTCGACCTGCTGCGCGACATCTACCGGGTGGACGCGGCCGACTACCGCCGCACGCGCGACGAACTCGTGGCGCTGCTCAACCTGGAGGGGGTGCTCGGCCAACCCGTGCGCCAGCTCTCGCTCGGCCAGCGCATGCGTGCCGAGATCGCCGCGGCGCTGCTGCACCGGCCCGACATCCTGTTCCTCGACGAGCCCACCATCGGCCTCGATGCGCCCTCCAAGCTCGCGGTGCGCGACTTCGTGCGCAAGGCCAACCGCGAACGCGGCACGACAGTGCTGCTCACCACGCACGACATGCACGACATCGAGGCACTGGCCCAGCGGGTCATCATCGTCGGCCATGGCCGCGTGCTGGCCGACAGCCCGGTGGAGGCGCTGCGGCGGCAGGTGCTGGCCGAGCGCCGCCTGGTGGTGGACTTCGCCGGCACGCCGCCGGACGGAACCGAACTCGCCGGCACGCCCGCCGCGACGCGGGAGGGACGCACGCTGGTGCTCCGCTTCGATCCGCAGCAGACGCCCGCGGCCGACCTGATCGCCCGCATCGCAGCCGCGCACGCGGTGGAGGACATCCGCATCGAGTCACCCTCCATCGAAGAGGTCATCGCCCGCTTCTACGCCTTGCACGGCGCGGCCGAGGCATGAGCGGCCGCCGGCCCGTACCGGCTGGACTCGCAGCCCGGCCGGCGCGAGGCCGCTGGCTGCGGCCCTACCGCGCGGCCTTCGTCTCGCGCTTCCTGCAGATGCTGCAGTACCGCACCGCGGCCTTTGCCGGCTTTGCCACCCAGTGCTGGTGGGGCGGCATCAAGGTCATGGTGCTGGCGGCCTTCTACGCAGCCGGCGCGGCGCCCATGCCGCTTACGCAGGCGGTCACCTACACCTGGCTCGCGCAGGGGCTGCTGGCCTTGCTGCCGTGGGCGGGCGACCCCGAGGTGGCGCAGGCGGTGCGCACCGGTGCCGTCGCCTACGACCGCCTGCGGCCGGTGGATGCCTACTGGCTGTGGTTCGTCCGCAGCGCGGGCTGGATCGCGGCGCGGGTGCTGCCGCGCCTGGCGCTGATGGCCGCCTTCGCGGCGCTGCTGCTGCCCCTGGCGGGTTGGGGCGACTGGTCATGGCGCCCGCCCGCGAGCATCGCGGCCGGGGCGGCCTTCGGGGTGTCGATGGTGCTGGCGCTGCTGCTCTCGGCGGCGCTGGTGATGCTGCTCAACGTGGCCGCCGTGGCAGCGCTCGATGCCCGCGGCATCAACATGCTGGCGCTGCCCGTGGTGATCCTCCTGTCGGGCAACCTGGTACCGCTGGCGCTGCTGCCGGACGGCTGGCAGCGCTGGCTGCTGCTGCAGCCGCTGGCGGGGCTGCTGGACATCCCGGCGCGGATCTACTTCGGGCAGTGGGCGGGCGCGGACGCGGTTGGCGGACTGCTGCTGCAGCTCTTCTGGATCGCGGCACTGGCGGGCGCCGGCCGGTGGGCGCTGCAGGCCGCCTTCGCGCGCCTGGAAGTGCAGGGCGGCTAAGGCCATGGCACGCAGCCGTTCCATGGGCAACGCCCGCTTGTTCCTGCGCTTTGCCGCGGCTTCGATCGCGGGCCAGGCCCGCTATCCCGCATCGGCGCTGATGCTGACCGCCGGCCAGTTCCTGGCCACGGGCATCGAGGTCGTCGCCATCTGGGCGCTGTTCGACCGCTTCGGTAGCCTTCAGGGCTGGCGTCTCGGCGAGGTGGCGCTGTTCTACGGACTGGTGCACGCCATGTTCGCGCTGGCCGACATGCTGGGCCGCGGTTTCGACGTGCTGGGCACCGAGCTGGTGCGCACCGGCGCGTTCGACCGGCTGTTGCTGCGCCCGAGGCCGGTGGCGCTGCAGCTGATGGGGCACGACCTGCGGCTGAGCCGACTGGGCCGGCTGCTGCAGGCCGGGCTGGTGCTGGCCTTCGGCAGCGTGCAGGCGGGCATCGACTGGACGCCGGCCGCCATCGCAGTGGCCGTGTTCGCGGTCGCGGGCGGCGTGGCGCTGTTCCTGGGCATCCTGGTGCTGCAGGGCGCGCTCGCCTTCTGGACGGTGGAAAGCCTGGAGATCGCCAACGTGTTCACCTATGGCGGCGTGGAGGCCGGGCAGTACCCCATGGCGCTGTACGCGCGGTGGTTCAGGCGCCTGCTCACCTTCGGCGTGCCGCTGGCCTGCGTGGCCTACTACCCCGCGCTGTGGGTGCTCGGCCGCGCCGATCCGCTGGGCGCGCCCGCCTGGGTGGGTGCCGTCTCGCCCCTGGCGGGCTTTGTCTTTCTGGGACTCGCGTTCGGCGTGTGGCGCCTGGGCCTGCGCCGCTATGCGTCCAGCGGCAGCTAGCCGCCTGTTCAGCGCAGTCGCTGCTGCAGCGGATCGCCCAGCAGGCTGAGCCGGCCGGCGCGGTCGATGCGCCACAGGCGCTCGTTGCCATGGCCATCGTCGGCGGTGAACAGGACGGCATCGCCGACTGCCGTGAAGCCGACCGGCATCGAATGCGCCGCACCGGGCACCACGTCGGCCATGCGGCGCGTGCCGGCGGCCGTGCCGTCGGTGGACCAGGGCTCCACGCCATGCGTGGCATCGCCGGCCGAAAACCACAGCCGGCCCGCCGCCACCTCGAAGCGCGAGGGCGTGGCGCTCGATGCGCCGGTGGCAATGTCGGCCACGCGCCGCGTGCCGGCCTCCAAGCCGTCCGAGGTCCACAGCTCGGCCCCGGATTCGCCATCGGTGGCCGCGAAGTAGAGCCGCCCGTTCATCACGGCCATCGGGCTCGACAGGCTGCCGCGCGGCCCGGGCTGGATGTCCTTGACCATGCGCGTGGCTTCGGCGGTGCCGTCACTGCGCCACAGCTCGATGCCATGGCGCCCGTCGTCGGCCGCGAAGTACAGCGCGCCCTTCATCGCCGTCAGGTGCCGCGGTTGCGACGCGGCGTCGCCGGCTCGGACATCCTTCACCAGGCGCGTGCCTGCGGCCGTGCCATCGCTCGTCCACAACTCGGTGCCGTGCTGGCCGTCGTTGGCCGTGAAGTACAGCTGCCGCCCTACGGCCGTCAGGCGCGCGATGCCGCCGTCCTCGGGCCCGGCTCTGACATCCTTCACGAGCCGGGTGCCCTTGGCACTGCCGTCGGTCACCCAGAGTTCATGGCCATGCTCGGCGGTGTTGGCGGTGAAGAAGAGCCGGTCGCCCGCCACGGTGAGCTGCCGCACCAGCGCCCGTGGCCCCGGCGCGATGGCGGCGACGCGCACCGTGCTCTGGGCCGTGCCCTGCGTCTTCCAGAGCTGGAAGCCGCCCTCCGGCTCCTTGGCGACGAAATAGAGCGCGTCCTTGAAGACCGTCAGCTCGGCCGGCAAGGCGCCATCGCTCCCGGGCGCGCCGGGCAGTTGGGTGACGACCACCGTGCCGCGCTCGGTGCCATCGGTGCGCCAAAGCTGCACCCCGTGCTCACCGTCGGTCGCGGCGAAATAGATGCGGCCCCGGTATGGCATCAGGCTGGAGGGATAGGCACCGCGGAAGCCCGGAAGGATGTCCTTGACCAGGCGCGTGCCGCCAGGCGTGCCGTCGGTGATCCACAGCTCCTGGCCGCTGAGTGCATGCACGGCAGTGAAGACGGCACGGCGTTCGCCCAGCGGCGTGAGCTGTGCGGGTGCGACAAAGGCCCGAGGCGCGCGCTGCTCGGGCAGCACCGGCCGCTCCGGGTCTTGTGTCTGGGCCGCGACGGGCGCGGCAAGCACGACGGCCAGCGCCGCGAGCAGGAGATGACGAGCCGGCACGACCGGCTGGGTGAAGATGGACGATCGAAGCATCGCCGCAGCCTAACCAAAAAGGAAAACATTTCCACTTGGCATTTTCCAGGGCTGCGGCGTTCATGCCGCACACGCGGCTCAGGTTCGGGCCGGGATGAGCGGCATGAGCAACTGGCCCGGGCGATCGCCACCGGTGTGGAGGGTGGTGACACCCCCGAATTCCTCAGCAGGCCGGTCCTCGGGATGGTCGTGGCGCATGCGACCGGGCGGGGTGACGATGAAATCGTGGCCCTGCACGGTGAGCACCAGACGCCAGCCCTTGGGAAAGACCAGGCAGGTGGGCCAGATCTCCACCTCCACCGGATAGGCCTCGCCGGGCACGAGCTTGCGCACCTCGTCGTGGCTGTGCCAGGGCCGCCACGGAAGGCTGCGTGCTTCGTCCAGCTTGCGATGCGAGGCGCGAAGCCAGCCCATGGCCATGGGCACGCGCTCGTGCGCGCCCACGTAGCTGACCTCCTGCCCGTCGGGATCGAAGACCCGCAATACGACGAACAGGTCGGCGTCCGTGGTGCTGGAGGACACCCACAGCCGCAGCACGGCCGGGCCGGTGAACTCGGTGTCCTGCGCGAAGGACGCCGTCGAAAAACTCAGCCCTTCTCCCAGGGCCTCGAAGGAGGCCTGGGCTGCTTCCTTCGGCGGCGCATCGCCGAGCGCGCCAGAGGCGGCATCCAGATGGAAGGCCGTCCAGGCGGTGCGGGCGAGCGGCCATTCCTGCTCGGTGCGCATGACGGCCGAGCCATCGGCCTGACGGATGGCCAGCTGCACCGGCGGCTCGCGGTCCCAGCCGTTGTCCTCGCCCGCCAGGAAGTGCTTGAAGAAGCGCTGCTGGATGGCCACGTAGTGCGGCAGGTAGAAGCTTTCGTAGTGCGTGCCGATGTGCGCGAAGAGCCATTTCTGCCGCGAGCCCGCGCGCTGCCAGCCTTCGAAGTTGCCACGCAGGTGCATGCCCGGGCCGCCCCAGTTGGCGGCCGACAGCAGCGGCACCTCGATGGCCGGCAGGTTGGCCGCGCGGGCACGGTTCCAGGCGTCGTCCAGCGGGTGCGAGAGGCGGTCGTTGGGATGGTCGGCCCGGGCGCCTTGCAGCAGTTCATCGGACAGCGCCGGGCCGGTGGTGCGTTCGCCCGTGAGGCGGTCGCGGTGTGTGCTCTTGCCGCTGCCGTACTGGTTGGCCAGCACCTGGCGCGGCCACCATTCGAAGGTGAAGCTGTTGCTCAGGATGCCGCCGTGGTGGCCGCCGTCGCGGTAGAACTCACTGGAGCCTTCCCACGGCACGATGGCCGCCAGGTGCGGCGGGCGCAGGGCCGCCACCTGCCACTGCTTGATGGCCAGGTACGACACGCCGATGAGCCCGACCTTGCCGTTGCTCCAGGGCTGCGTGCCGGCCCATTCGATCCACTCGTAGAAGTCGCGCGTCTCCACCGGTCCGAAGGGGTCCAGGTAACCTTCGGAGCGGCCGGTGCCGCGCGAGTCGACCTGGATGACGACGAAGCCCTCGGGAACCCACCGCTCCGGATCGACCACTTCCCAGCGCAGGTAGCGGCCCGTGCTGCCTTCGGCGTCCAGGCCGGGGTAGATGCGCTTGAGCACCTGCCACTGCGGGTTGAAGGCGTCTTCGAAATGCACGTCCTTGCCATAGGCGCCCATGGCCATCACCACGGGGTAGCGACCGGGCGCCTCGGGGCGGAAGACGTTGGCGCGCAGCGTCACGCCATCCGACATGGTCACGGCCACGTCACGCATGAACATCAGGCCGTTCTCGACGGTGGTGCGGGTTTCCAGGTTGGGCATGGCGCTCATCCTCCTCGGGCTCCTCTTCTTACTGCAGCGGCACGTTGGCCTGTTTGACGATGCGGGCGAACTTGTCCATCTCCTGGCGGAAGAAGACGGTGAACTCCTGTGTGCTCAGCGTGGCCGGCGGACTGTCCCAGCCGACCATCTTGTCCTTGACCTGCGGCACCTGCATGGCGCGCTGCACTTCGGCGGCCAGCTTCTGCACCACGGCATCGGGCGTCTTGCCGGGCGCGAACAGGCCGACCCAGCCACCGTTGTAGTCCATGCCCGTGAGGCCGCTCTCGGCCATGGCCGGCACGTCCGGAAAGGCCGCGATGCGCTTGGCACTGGTGACGGCCAGCGGCCGCACCTGCCCGGCCTTCACCGCCATCGTGGCGGCCGCGGTGCTGAGGAAGCAGGCCGTCACCTCCTTGCTCATCACCGCATTGAGTGCCGGTGCCGCGCCCTTGTAGGGCACATGCAGCATGCGGGTGCCGGCGGTCTCGTTGAGCAGTTCGCCGGCCAGGTGCAGCGTGTTGCCGGTGCCGGGCGAGCCATAGGTGATCTGGGCATCGGGCTTGCGCGCCGCCTCCAGGAACTGGCCGAAGTTCCTGTACGGCGAGTCGGGCGCCACCACCAGCGTCAGCGCCGGCGCGATGGTGAACAGCGTGACCGGCGCGAAGTCGGCCAGCGTGTCGTAGGGCAGGCTCTTGTACATGCTCGGGTTGATGGCCTGCGAGCCGGTGGTGACCAGCAGCGTGTAGCCATCGGGCGCGGAACGCGCCACCGCTTCGGCCGCCACGATGCCGTTGGCGCCCAGGCGGTTGTCGACGATCACGCCCTGGCCCAGCTGCTGGCCGAGCTGGGTGCCGATGACGCGGGCCAGCAGGTCCGGGCTGCCGCCGGCCGAAAAAGGCACCAGCAGCTTGATCGCTCGGTTGGGGTAGGCGCCCTGCGCGAAAGCGGAGGCGAACGGGGCCGCAGCAAGCGCGCCCAGCGTGGCCAGGCAGTGCCGACGATGGATCATGGCGATGTCTCCTCTTTTGTGAAGCTCGGAAGCGAGCGTCGATGCGTCAGTTCGGCTGTGCGCCCGTCTCACGCACCACGCGCGCCCACTTGTCGAGTTCCCGGTCCAGGTAGCCGCGCACGGCCTCCAGGTTGCCGCCCATGGGCTCGAAGCCGGTGGCGGCCAGGCGGGCCAGGAACTCCGGGTCCTTTTGCAGGCGCGCCACCTCGTCGTTGATCCGCTGCAGCACGGCCGGCGGCGTCCTGGCCGGCGCGAAGACGCCGACCCAGGTCACGTCCTCGAAGCCTGGAAAGCCCGACTCCGCCACGGTCGGCACGTCCGGCAGCGCGGGCGAGCGTTGCGCGCCCGTCACCACCAGCCCATGTACGCGACCAGACTTGACCAGCTCCACCGCCGCCGGCAACGCCACGCTGGCCAGTTGCGTCTGGCCACTCATCGCGGCATTGAGCGCTGGCGCCGCGCCCTGGTAGGGCACATGCGTGACGGGTACCTTCGCCAGCACCTTGAACAGGTACTCGGCCGTCAGGTGTGGCGTGGTTCCGGCACCGGCCGTGCCGTAGTTGTAGCTGCCGCCCTTGGCGTCGGCCACCACTTCCTGCAGGGTGCGGGCCTTGAGGTTGGGCGCCGTGACGATCAGATTGGGGCTGGCCGCGACCAGGGCCGCGAGCGTGAGGTCGCCCTTGGCGTCGAAGCCCAGCTGCCGCTGCATCGACGGGTTGACGGCATAGGAGCTGGTGTTGATCAGCAGGGTGTAGCCGTCCGGCTCGGCCCGCGCGACCAGCGCCGAGGCCACGCTGCCGCCGGCACCCGGCTTGTTCTCGACCACCACGCTCTGGCCGAGAGGCTGGGCCAGCCGATGCGCCAGCAGCCGGGCAATGATGTCCGCGGGGCCGGCCGGCGCGAAGGCGACCACGAAGCGCACCGGACGCGTGGGCCACTTGTCCTGCGCCGGCGCCGCCAGCGGCAGCACAGCGAGGGCGAGGGCCGGCAGCAGGCGCCGCCAGAGCTTGGATGCCATGTCTTTGTCTCCTGGGAAATGGCCCGGCCGCTTCTGCGACGGCTCGGACCGGTGGGCTGCCCGGCAGCCCGGTGGCTCAGACGGAAGCGAGCACGTGCCGCGCCATCTCTTCGCGGGTACAGATCCACACATCGCCGGCCTGCTTCACGCGGGCCATGATCTCGTCGTAGACCCAGGCGCCGGAAGGCCGGCCCATCACATGCGTGTGGGCCGTCACGTCCAGCATCAGCGGCACGGGCTCGGCGCGCATGGCGGCGAAGGTGTCCTCGAAGGTCTCCAGCATGTGGCGCGGGCCCTGGCCGTAGCGGATGCAGGTGGGCAGGTCGTTCACGTCCATGGTGAGCGGGATGCCGACGATGCGCTGGCCACCGAAGTCCATCACATAAGGCCGGTCGTCGTCGTTGACGTCGCCGTGGTGCAGGTAGCCCGCCTCGGCCAGCAGGCGCGAGCTGATGGGACTGCCGGTGCCGCGCGGGCTAATCCAGCCGAGGGGCGCCACGCCGGCCGTGGCCGTGAGCAGGTCATGGTTGCGCGCCAGGTTGGCGCGCTCGCCGGCCTCGTCGAAATAGACCGGGATCACGTCCATGCCCCAGGAATGGTTGATGACCTCGTGGCCCAGTTCGGCCAGCTTGCGCACCGTGGCCGGATCGCGCTCGCAGATGACGCCGTTGACCATCACGCTGGTGCGCACGCTGTGCTTCTGCGCAATGCCCAGCAGGCGGTGGATGCCGCGCACCAGGCCGAAGCTCGCCCAGGAGTGGGCATTGGTGTCGAAGAAGCCCGGCTTGAGCACATTGCCCATGGGGCCGATGCCCGGCGCCTGGCCGTCCGACCAGGCCTCGTAGGCGATGTTGAAGATGACGGCGAGCCGGTGGCCGCCCGGCCAGCGGAAGTCGTCGGGCAGGCGGGTGATGACGGGTTCCATCTCAGCCTTCCTCCTGCACCACGGGGTTGGCCAGCAGGCCCACGCCTTCGATCTCGATCTCGATGCGATCGCCCGGCTGCATCCACACCGGCGGCGTGCGCGCATAGCCCACACCCGAGGGCGTGCCCATGGCGATGACATCGCCCGGCTCCAGCGTGAGCACCTCGCTCAGCAGCACCAGCGCCCGGGCCACCGTGACGATCATGTGGCCGGTGTCGTCGCTCTGCATCACGCGGCCGTTCAGCCGCGACTCGATCTTCAGGCCCGCCGCGCCAGGCGGCAGGTCGGCCGCCGGCACCAGCCAGGGACCGAAGCCGCCGGTGCCGTCGAAGTTCTTGCCGATGGTCCATTGGGCCGTGCGGCGCTGGTAGTCCCGCAGCGTGCCGTCGTTGAAGCAGGCGTAGCCCGCCACGGCCGACAGGGCATCGGCCTCGCTGAGGTGCCGCGCGCGGCGGCCGATCACCACCGCGAGTTCGGCCTCGAAGTCCAGCTTGTCCGACACGCGCGGACGCACCAGCGGCGCGCCGTGGGCGATCAGCGAGCTGGCGCCCCGCATGAAGAAGCTGGGGTACTCGGGCGCCGCGTTGCCGCCCTCGGCGGCATGGGCGGCGTAGTTCAGGCCCAGGCAGATCACCTTGCCCGGTCGCGCGACCGGCAGCTCCCAACGGACGGAGTCGTGCGCCAGCGGCTCGGCCTGCTCGAGCTGCCGAGCGCTGGGGCCATGGGCCAACAGGTCGAGCCAGGCCGTGTCGTGCACTCCGGCGGGCACCTGATCGCCCAGGCCCCACAACTCGCCCCCACGCTCCATGGCCCATTGGGTGGGCCGCCCCGGTGGCGTCACGCGCGCATATCTGGACATAATTTCGACAAACCCCTGTTCACTGGTGTTTGGCGATATTAAATATCGAGAGGATGTTTTGTCGATAAAAATGGATTCAGGGATTCTCCCAGGGCCCGCGGCTGTCGCCGATGCCTCGTCGCCCACGCTGGCGCGCCAGACCTACGAGCGCCTGAGGGCCGATGTGCTGGCCGGCCATTGGCAGCCCGGCCGCAAGTTGCTGATGCACGAGTTGCGCGAGCGCTATCAGGTGGGCGCGAGTCCGCTGCGCGAGGCGCTCAACCGACTGGCCAGCGAGGAATGGGTGGTGCACAACGACCAGCGCGGCTTCGCGGTGGCGCAGGCCACGCAGGCTCAACTGGAAGACCTCGTGAACACCCGCGTGGCGGTGGAGTCGCTGGCCATCGGCCAGGCCTTCGCCCGCCGCGGGCCGGAGTGGGAGGAGCCGCTGGTGCTGGCCTTCCATCGCCTGTCGCGCACGCCCCGGTCGATCTCCGACGACGCCTATGCCGAGAACCCGGAGTGGGAGCGCCAGCACCGGGCCTTCCATCGCGCCCTGCTGGCGGGCTGCGGCTCCTCACTGTTGCTGGGCTTCTGCGAGCAGCTCTACGACCAGGCCTACCGCTTCCGCCAGCTCGCCGCCCGCGTGGCCTACAAGCGGCGCAACGAGCACGACGAGCACCGCGCGATCTTCGACGCCGTCATGCGGGGCGAGCTGGAACAGGCGCGGGCATTGCTGGCGGAGCATTACCGGCGCACGGCCAGCATCTTCGAGCACGAGCGCGACAGTGCCGCTGCACCCGACAAGAAGGGTTGATCGGCCCGGCCCGCGCCGCGGGCCGCGCGGTCAGCCCTCGATGCGCCGCGGCCGCGAGGCGCGCGCGGGGGGCGCATCACGCTGCCCGGCGCGCAGCTTGTCCGTGAGGGCCTGCGCTGCCTGCTGCACCGCACCGCGTAGGCGCTCCAGTGCCGCCGCACTCGCCGCCCGGCCCTTGGCCGGCACGATGGCCACCAGGCTGCCCAGCACCTTCTGCTCGGCGCTGAAGATCGGAGCACCCACGCCGATCAGGCCCTTGTCGATCTCGCCGTGCGAGACGACCACGCCCTCCTTGCGCACGCGGCGCATGTTGGCGCGGAACTCGTCCCAGTTGTCGCCCAGGCCGGCGGCGCGGATCTCGGCCGGGTGCCACAGCATCAGGTTGCGCTGCTGATAGGGCGTGAGGTGGGCCAGGATGGCCTTGGCCGTCGCGCCCAGGAACATCGGCATCGGCTTGCCGCGCTCGTAGCTGGAGGTGTAGCTGGTGTCAGGCCATTCGGTGTCGGCACACATCACCTTGTCGCCGTAGTAGGCGCAGAGCATGACGTTGACCTTCTGCTCCCGGGCCAGCGTGGCCATCACGTCCCGGGCGGCCAGCAGGATCGGATCGCGCAGGCGCAGCAGGCGATCAAGCTCGATGATGCGCGAGCCCACCACGTACGCGCCGCCGTGCACCGGGCTGATCAGGCCCGCGGTGGACAGCGACTTCAGGTAGCGATAGGCCGTGGCGCGCGAGCAGCCGATGTGCGCCACGATGTCCTCCTGGGTGATGGCGCTGTTGTCCTCGGTGAAGAGGTTCAGGATGCTGAGCATCTTGTCCAGGCTGCCATCGGGCGTGCCGTTGCCGCGGGCGCCGGCAGCGTCGGTGGACTCGTCAGGATCGCTGTGGGACATCGGGGACGGGGCTCTCCAGGGGCGGCGGCAGTTTATCGCGCAGGTCTTTCCGGGCAGGCCCACGCGGGGCCACCGCCGCAGTGTGAAGCTGCTTACTTCTTGACCAGCGGGCAGGCCGGGTCCGGCGCCTTGAAGGCCTGCTGCGCGGGGATGGTGCGCACCACCGTGTAGTAGTCCCACGGCCGCTTGGATTCGGACGGCTTCTTGATCTTGTAGAGGTACAGGTCGCGCATCACGCGGCCGTCCTCGCGGATGGTGCCGTCCTTGGTCATCAGGTCGTTGATCTTCATCTCGTGCATCTTCTTCATGACCGCGCCGGCCTCGTCGGTGCCGGCCGCCTGCACGGCCTTGAGGTAGTGCAGCGTGGCCGCATAGTTGCTGGCCTGCACGCCCGAAGGCATGCGGCCCGCGACCTTGTAGAAGCGTTCGGACCATTGGCGACTCTCGGGGCTCTGGTCCCAGTAGAAGGCCTCCACCAGGTTGATGTCCTGGCCGATGGCCAGGCCCATGCTGTGCACGTCGTTGATGCCCATGTACAGCGCCGCGATGCGCTGCTTGCCGGTGCCGATGCCGAACTCGCGCGCCTGCTTCATGGTGTTGATGGTGTCGGCGCTGCCGTTGGCCAGGCCGATCACCTGCGCCTTGCTGGCCTGGGCCTGAACCAGATAGGAGGAGAAGTCCGAGCTGCCGATGGGGTGCCGGATGGCACCGAGCACCTGCCCGCCCTGCGCCTTCACGACGGCGGAGGCGTCGCGCTCCAGCGCATGGCCGAAGGCGTAATCGGAGGTGATGAAGAACCAGCTCTTGCCGCCCTCGGCCATCACGCCCGACGCTGCGCCGGAGGCATAGGCATAGGTGTCGTAGGTCCAGTGCACGCCGTTGGGCGAGCAGGCCTTGCCGGTGAGGTCGGAGGTGCCGGGGCTGGTGAAGATGGCCACGCGGTTCATCTGCTTGGTCAGCTCCTGCACGCCCAGCGCGATGGCCGAGTTGGGCACGTCCAGGATCATGTCCACGCCTTCCTGCTCGTACCACTTGCGGGCGATGGCCAGGCCGATGTCCACCTTGTTCTGGTGGTCGGCCGACACGATCTGGATCGGCTTGCCCAGCACCTTGCCGCCGAAGTCGTCGATGGCCATCTTCACGGCCTCGATGGACATCTTGCCCGACATGTCGGCAAACAGGCCCGACTGGTCGTTCAGCAGGCCGATCTTGACGACGTCGTTGGACACCGTCTGCGCATGGGCGGCGCCGGCCATGGCCAGGCTCAGCAGGCCTGCGGCGGCGCAGGCGAGGGTGGGATGCTTCTTCATGGGTTGTCTCCTGTTGTGGGTATGGGATGCAAGGCGGGCGACGGGCCGCGCTATTCCAGCTTCTGGCCGGCGAACTGGTCGATGAACACGTTGGGCTTGAGGAAGAACGAGAGCACCAGCGCGCCGTGGGGCGACCGGGCCACATGGCGATTGCCGCGCGGTCGCCAGACATAGCCGCCGGCCCGCGCCTCGCCCTCGGCATCCACGATGGAACCTTCGAGGATGTAGCTCTGCTCGATCTCCACATGCTCGTGCATGGGCAGCTCCGTGCCCGGCTGCCAGCGGAAGAGGGCCGTGAGCAGCCCCGTCTCCTTGTCCTGCACGAGCACCTTGATGTCGATGCCGGGCACCTGCGTCGGCTTCCACGGCAGCGCCTCCACATCGAGGTAATGGGAGGCCAGTGGGCCGAGCAGGTGGGCCCCGGCCTCGCCGGGTGTTTCTAGCGCCATGACGGATGTCTCCTTGGATGGATGGGCCGGGTTTCCCCGGAGGTCGAAAGCTTGGATAGCCGAAAAATTCTTTCGTATAGTACAAATCGTGTCAAGTCTCATGAAGCGAGACTTTTACTCATTCAGCACAAGGCGCAACGCCATGCGTGCGGCACCTGGCTGCCGCCATCGAACAAGGAGACAAGCTTGAATCCAGCCTTTCTGGCCGAGACCTTCGGCCTTGCCGGCCGCACCGCGCTGGTGACCGGCGCGGCCTCGGGCCTGGGCTTCGCCATTGCGCGCAGCCTGGGGGGCGCGGGTGCCCGCGTCGTCGTCAACGACCTGGCCGCCGATGCCTGCGCTGCCGCCGTCGCGCAGCTGCAGGCGACGGGCATCGAGGCCCGCGGTGCCGTCTTCAGCGTGACCGACAGCGATGCCGTGCATGCCGAAGTCGCGCAGCTGCAGACGACGGGCTGGGCCCCCGACATCCTGGTCAACAACGCCGGCAACCAGAACCGCAAGCCGCTGGTCGAGATGTCCCTCGACGAGTGGAAGCAGATCCAGGCGGTGCATGTGGAAGGCGCCTTCAACTGCTGCCACGCCGTGCTGCCCGTCATGGTGGCCGCCGGCCGCGGCACGGTGGTCAACATGTCGTCGGTAGCGGGCCAGGCCACCATGCCGGGCATCGCGGCCTATGCCACGGCCAAGGGCGCACTGGCCGCCCTCACGCGGGCCATCGCCGTCGAGTACGGCCCCCAGGGCATCACCTGCAACGCGCTGGCCCCCGGCTTCGTCAAGACGCGCTTCACGTCGGCACTGCAGGCGCGCGAAGGCTTCCAGGCCTTCATCGAGCAGTCCGTGCCCGCCGGCCGCTGGGCCGAGCCCGAGGACATCGCACCGCTGGTCGTGGCCTTTGCCGGCCGCAGCGGCGCCTTCATCAACGGCCAGGTCGTGGCCATCGACGGCGGCATGCTCGCCCGCATGTGAGGAGACCTCATGGCTGAACGCATCGCCCTGGCCTGCGAGGGGCTCACCAAGCGCTTCGGCGGCTTCAAGGCCGTCGACAACGTGTCGCTGACCGTGCGCGAGGGCACCATCCACGCGCTGATCGGTCCCAACGGGGCCGGCAAGACCACCTGCTTCAACCTGCTGACCAAGGTGTTGCAGCCCGATGCGGGCCGCATCGCCTATTTCGGTCGCGACGTGACCCGGCTGCAGCAGGAAGCCGTGGCGCGGCTGGGGCTGGTCCGCTCCTTCCAGATCTCGGCCGTGTTCCTGGGCCTCACGGCCCTGCAGAACGTGCGCGTCGCGCTGCTGCAGCGCACCGGCCTGGGCCCGCAGTTCTGGCGACCGGCCCGCGCCATGAGCCATCTGGACGGTGAGGCCCGGCGGCTTCTGGGCGAGGTTGGCCTGGAGGCCGATGCCGACACCCGCGCAGCGCAACTGCCCTATGGCCGCAAGCGCGCGCTGGAGATCGCGATGACGCTGGCGCTGGACCCGCGCATGCTGCTGCTCGACGAGCCCATGGCCGGCCTGGGCCAGGAGGACGTCGCCCGCATCACCGCGCTGATCCGGCGCGTGTCGGCCCATCGCACGGTGCTGATGGTGGAGCACAACCTGTCTGTCGTCTCGGAGCTGTGCCACACGATCACCGTGCTGGCACGCGGCAGCATCCTGGCCGAGGGCGACTACCAGCGCGTCTCGACCGACGAGCGCGTCATCACCGCCTACATGGGCGTCGAAGCCGTGCAGGAGGCCGCGTGATGCTCCAGGTCAACAACCTGCACGCTTGGTATGGCGAGTCGCACATCCTGCAGGGCGTGAACCTGGAGGTGCGCCAGGGCGAACTGGTGACCATCCTCGGGCGCAACGGCGCCGGCAAGACGACCACGCTGCGCGCCCTGATGGGCATGATCGAGCGGCGCACCGGCTCCATCGTGTTCGACGGCACCGAGACCATCGCCATGGCCGACCACCGCATCCCGCGCCTGGGTCTGGCCTACTGCCCAGAGGAACGGGCCGTGTTCCGCAGCCTGACGGTGACCGAGAACCTGATGTTGCCGCCGGTGCTCGCGCCCGGCGGCCTGGGCGTGGACGAGATCCATGCGCTCTTTCCCAACCTGAAGGAGCGCGCCGGCAGCACCGGCGGCAACCTGTCGGGCGGCGAGCAGCAGATGCTGGCCATCGGCCGCATCCTGCGCACCGGCGCGCGCATGCTGCTGCTCGACGAGCCCACCGAGGGGCTGGCGCCGGTGATCGTCAAGCAGATCGCCACCGCCATCCGCGCCCTCAAGCAGCGCGGCTTCACCATCGTGCTGGTGGAGCAGAACTTCCACTTCGCCTCTTCGGTCGCGGACCGCCTCTACATCATGGACCACGGCGTCGTGGTCGACCACCTCGGCGCCGCCGAAGCCGCGGCGCAGCCCGAGCGCATCCGGCGCCAGCTCGGCGTCTGACGCAGCAGCAGGAAATCACACATGTTCGACATCTTCGGGATCCCGTCCTCCGCGCTGCTGAGCCAGCTGCTGCTGGGGCTGATCAACGGCGCCTTCTACGCCACGCTGTCCATCGGGCTGGCCGTCATATTCGGGTTGCTCAACATCATCAACTTCGCGCACGGCGCGCAGTACACGGCCGGCGCCTTCGTCGCCTGGATGCTGCTGAATTACCTGGGCATCGGCTACTGGGGGGCGCTGGTGCTGGCGCCGCTCATCATGGCCGTGCTCGCCGTGGTGCTGGAGAAGACCATCATCGCGCGCACCTACAAGATGGACCACCTCTACGGCCTGCTGCTGACCTTCGGGCTGGCGCTGTGCATCGAGGGCGCGTTCCGGCAGGCCTATGGCGTCTCCGGCCTGCCCTATGCCATCCCGGAGCAGCTGATGGGCGGCATCGACCTGGGCTTCATGTTCCTACCGCTGTACCGCACCTGGGCCATCGTCATCTCGCTGGTGGTGTGCGTGGGCGTCTGGCTGCTGATGGAGCGCACGCGGCTGGGCGCCGTGCTGCGCGCCGCCACCGAGAACCCCGCGACGGTCAAGTCCTTCGGCATCAACGTGCCGCGCTACATCACGCTGACCTATGCCCTGGGCGTCGCGCTGGCTGCCCTTGCCGGCGTGGTGGCCGCGCCCATCTACCAGGTCAGCCCGCTCATGGGCTCCAACCTGGTGGTCGTGGTGTTCGCGGTGGTGGTCATCGGCGGCATGGGCTCGATCGGCGGCGCCATCGTGAGCGGCCTCGGCCTGGGCGTGATCGAGGGGCTCACCAAGGTCGTCTATCCCGAGGCCTCCAACTTCGTGATTTTCGTGATCATGGCCATCGTGCTGCTGGTCAAGCCCTCGGGCCTGTTCGGCCGGCCGCTGCAGGTGCAGAACACCGTGGCGGCCGAGGCCACCCGCGTCAGCTTGCGCCTGGCGCGCAGGTACCAGGTGCTGGGCTGGTGGCTGCTGCTGGCCCTGGCGCTGGTGGCGCCGCTGGTGCTCTACCCCACCTTCCTGATGAAGGTGCTGTGCTTCGCACTTTTCGCGGCGGCCTTCAACCTGCTGCTGGGCTACGTCGGACTGCTGTCCTTCGGTCACGCGGCATTCTTCGGCGCGGCGGCCTATTCGAGCGGCATGGCCATGAAGGCCTGGGCGCTCACGCCCGAGCTCGGCCTGCTGGCCGGCACGGCCACGGGCGTGTTGCTGGGCCTGATCTTCGGCTCGCTGGCCATCCGCCGGCAGGGCATCTACTTCTCCATGATCACCCTGGCGCTGTCGCAGGTCGTGTACTTCGTGGCCGTGCAGGCCGGCTTCACGGGGGGCGAGGACGGCCTGCAGAACGTGCCGCGCGGCAGGCTGTTCGGCCTGTTCGACCTGGGCAACTCGATGGTCATGTACTACGTGGTGCTCGCCGTCTTCCTGGCGGCCTACCTGTTCGTGGTGCGCATCCTGCAGTCGCCCTTCGGTGAGGTGATCCGCGCGGTGCGCGACAACGAGCAGCGCGCCCGCTCACTGGGCTACGGCACGTCGCGCTACAAGCTCCAGGCCTTCGCCCTGTCGGCGGGGTTGGCGGGGCTGGCGGGCTCGATGAAGGTGCTGGTGTTCGGCGTGGCCTCGCTCACCGACGTGCACTGGCACGCCTCGGGCGAGGTGGTGCTGATGAGCCTGCTTGGCGGCATCGGCACCCTGCTGGGCCCCATCGTCGGCGCGCTGACCTTCGTCACCCTGCAGAACTACCTGGCGCCGCTGGGTTCCTGGGTGCTGATCGTGCAGGGCGTCATCTTCATCGCCTGCGTGCTGCTGTTCCGCGAAGGGCTGGTGGGCCTGGCGGTGCAGGGCTGGAACCGCCTGGGCGGGCGCAACCCGGCCGGCGCGGGCAAGGGAGGCTGAGCCATGTTCATCCATGCCGTCCTGATGGCCTTCAAGCCCGGCACCGACGAGGCCTTCCACCAGCGCGTGGAGGACTACGCGGCGCAGATCCGCGCGGGCTCACCCGGCCTGGTGAGCTACCTCTACGCGCCCAACGAAGCCAGCCGCGCGCAAGGCTTCAGCCATGCGGTGGTGGCCTGCTTCGACGACGAGGCCGCCCACCAGCACTACCAGGTCAGTGCCGTGCACCAGGAGATGAAGGCCTTCATGGCCGGTCAGACGGAGCGGCTGGTGGTGTTCGACTCCAGCGCGTGGTGAAACCGGAAAAAAACTCGGCGACCAGCTCGCAGCCACACTCCGCCGGGCGCGGACAATCCTCTGATGGAACGCTTCACCATCTCGCTCGATGACGATCTGGCCCGGCAGTTCGACGCGCTGATCGAGGCCAGCGGCTACGCCAACCGCTCGGAGGCCGTCCGCGACCTGATTCGCTCACGGCTCGGCAGCGCGACGCTCGCCCAGCCGGTCTCGAAGGCCCAGCCTTCCTGGTGCATCGCCACCGTCAGCTATGTCTACGACCACCATGAACATGCCGTCTCGGGCCGGGTGATGAACCTGCAGCACGACCACCACGATCTCGTCATCAGCAGCATGCACACGCACCTGGACCATGATCACTGCCTGGAAACAGTGGTTCTGCGCGGGCCGGTGGCAGCCGTGCAGGCCTGTGCCGAGCAATTGGTGGCTCTGCGCGGCGTTCGGCATGGCAATGTGCATCTGGTGCCTCTGGGCCCGACCGACGAACACAGCCATGGCGCGAGCAAGCCCCATCGCCATTTCCGACCGGTGAATTGAGCGCCTGAACCACCGCGTTCCGCGCTCTGGCATCCGTCGGCCGCCTTCGTGGCGAAGCTGCAGCTGCGGCACCTGCGCCGTTCGGAGTACAGCTCTGCGTGGCATTCGTATGAATAATTCAAAGTTCTTCATACATAACGAGGAAACTTGTGCCGCTCATTCGACGCCGTCCCCCCGCCTTGTTGGCCGCCGCCCTCATCACCAGTGCGCCCGCCTGGAGCCAGGACGGCCACCTCCCCGAGGTCTCGGTGCGCGGCCCGCGCGATGCGGCCATCGGCACGGCCGATTCCGCCAGCGAGGGTGCTGCCGAGAAGGCATCGTTCCAGGCCCGGCCCAAGCTGCGGCCGGGCGACATCGTGGAGGCCGTGCCCGGGGTCGTGGCCACGCAGCACTCCGGCGACGGCAAGGCCAACCAGTATTTCTTGCGTGGCTTCAACCTCGACCACGGCACCGACTTCGCGGTCACGGTCGACGGCATGCCGGTGAACATGCCCACGCACGGCCACGGCCAGGGCTTCGCGGACCTCAACTTTCTGATTCCCGACCTCGTGTCCGGCGTGCGCTACCGCAAGGGCCCCTACTTCGTGGACAGCGGCGACTTCTCGTTGGCTGGCAGTGCCTCGCTGGACTACGTCAGCGCGCTCGACGCGCCGTTTGCGGAAATCACGCTCGGCAAGAACAACTTCCGGCGCCTGCTCACCGCCGGCTCCCGCACCGTGCAGGACCAGACCTGGCTGGGCGCGCTGGAACTGGAAGGCAACGACGGCCCCTGGGACACGCCGGAGCGGCTGCGCAAGGCCAATGCCGTGGTCCGCTATTCCCAGGGCTCGCCCACGCGCGGCCTGAGCATCACCGGCATGGCGTACCAGAGCCGTTGGAACTCGACCGACCAGATTCCGCAGCGGCTGGTGGACAGCGGCGAGCTGTCGCGCTTCGGATCGCTCAACACCACGGACGGCGGCAACACGCGGCGCCTCAGCCTGTCGGGCAAGTGGTTCGACAACGGGCCGCAGGGCAACACGCAGATCAGCGCCTATGCCATCGACTACCGCTTCGACCTGTTCTCGGACTTCACCTACTTCCTGAACCGGCCGGACACGGGCGATCAGTTCGAGCAGACAGACCGGCGGCGGGTCTTCGGCGCGCAGGCCTCGCACAGCATGCCCAATCGACTTGGAAGTCTCGACGGCATCCTGAGCTTCGGCGCACAGTGGCGCGGCGACCGCATCGGCGAGGTCGGCCTGTACGACACCATCGCGCGGCAGCGCACGGCGACCGTGCGCAACGACAAGGTATCGCAGGACCTCGTGTCGCTCTACGGGCAGCAGCTCGTCAACTTCACGGACAGGCTGCGGGGCTACGTCGGCCTGCGCGGCGACCTGCTGCGCTATTCCGTCGATGGCCGCGAGCCCGTCTACGGCCCGGTGAACAGCGGCCGAGGCCGTGACTCGCTGGCGAGCCCGAAGGCCGGGCTGGCGTTCACCGTCACGCCGGCCAACGAGCTCTACCTCAATGCGGGCGTCGGCTTCCACAGCAACGACGTGCGCGGTGCCACCATCCAGCTCGATCCGCAGAGCGGACTGCCGGCGGATCGCGTGCCCGCGCTGGTCAAGGGTCGCGGCGCTGAGCTCGGCTGGCGCTTCCAACCAGATGAAGACTTCACGGCCACGGTCGCGCTCTGGCAGCTTCGGCTGGACTCCGAACTGGTCTATGTGGGCGACGCCGGCACCACGGAGCCGGGCCGGGCCAGCAGCCGGCGCGGCATCGAAGCCACGTTGCGCTGGAAGCTTGACCGGCGCTGGCGGCTGGAGGCCGATGCCGCACTCTCCCGCGCACGCTTCCGCGGCATTGCGCCCGAAGGCGAAGGCAACTACATCGACAACGCGGTGGAGCGTGTGGTGGCGGCGGGCATCACGTACACAGAAGGCCCGCTGACTGCATCCCTGCGCCTGCGCTACCTCGGGCCCCGCGCGCTGGACACGCTGGACAGCGTTCGCTCGAAGTCCACGACGCTGCTCAACTTCGGCGCGCGCTACGAGGTCAATCGCCACCTGACGCTCGGCGTGGACGTGTTCAACATCACTGGCCGAAAAGGCAACGACATCGAGTACTTCTACGCCTCCTGCACTGCCGGCGAAGTGGCACGGGGCGACTGCGGCAGCGGCATCGAAGGCCGGCACATCCATCCGATGGAGCCGCGCAGCGCCCGGGTCAGCGCCCGCTGGACGTTCTGAACGGCGTGCCCACCGCCGCAAGGCCTGGCCGTCGACGTCGCCGTGCACGCACCTTAAGGCCCAGCCTGCGCCAGCCGATCACCACACCGGTCAGGCTCACCAGGGCGCCGCCCAGACTCAGCACGACCAGCAGCACATCCCACAGCGGCCGTCGATCCAGCAGGGGCAGCCAGTCCCAGCTGTGCAGCAGCGCGAACAGCCAGCGGCTGGTACGGCGACCGCTGTCGCTGCGGCCCAACACGGCACCGGTGGCCGGGTCGATGTGGACCCAGCTGTGCTGCGCATCGCCGAACACGGCCCGCAGCACGGGCAGCGGGCGCTCGGCGCCGCCGGTCATGGTGTGGGCTGCGCGGTCGTAGTAGTGGAAGTCGTAGGCCTGCAGCCGCTCGATGCGCAGCAGGGGCGCAGGCAGCAGGCCGGCGATGGCCGCCTGAAGCCCGCCTTCGTCGACCGTATGGGCAGACGCGTCGGCGGCCTTCAGCAGCGTTGGCCTGCCCAAGGCGCCGGTCGCCTGGACGACAGGCACGCCCAGCACCGGCGTCCAGCGCAGCTCGCGCGTGCCCGCGCCGGCGACTGCCAGCAGAGCCGCGGGCGTGGCGTCGCCTGCCATCGGTTGCAGCGGCACGCCCCCCAGCGCTTGCGTCCTCAGCGGCGCGGCACCGGTGTCGAAGATCCGCCACGGGTTCATCGACATCAGCCCGCTGAAGATCCAGGTGAGCGTCACGGCGCCGAACAGCAGTCCCCCGATGTGGTGCCAGCGCATGGCCCGGCTGCCATAGGGTGAGCGGGCGCCGCTCTTGTAGGGCCGGCCGAAGCGCCAGCGCATCAGACCCACCGTCATGCCGGCCAGTACGAGCACGATGCCCGCGATGGACAGCCAGTTCACGATGTCGGTCCACCACCCGTCGAGCACCCCGCCGCGGAAGGGATAGAGCCAGTGGATCCACGCACCCGCGTAGTTCCACAGTCGCTCGGTGCGCGTCGCGTCGCGCACCACCTCGCCGGTCAGACTCGAGACATAGAGCCGCGTGTCCTCGCCATCGCCGAGCTGCAGCACGTGCAGCGGCCGGTGCGCATCGAGCGCACGCGAATGGGTGAAGGCGTCTTCCTGGACAAGGCCGACGTGCCGAGGCTTCGGTGTGTCCGCCAGGAACGCGCCGCCGAAGGCCGCGGCGCTGGCCACGGCCGTGGCTGCGTCGGCCTCGGCCAACCGCTGCCCGCTGCGGGCATCGATGACCACCGTGCCGGCCCCGGGTGAGGAGCGGCGCCGGCTGCCCGGCGCCGTTGCTGCGGGGGCTTCGGGCACGGCCAGGTACACCGGCAGGCCGGCGCGGGATGCGGCCAGCCGCAGCTCGCGCAGGGGACCGGCGACGCCCGCCTTCTCCAGCGCCTTGTGCGGCCCGAGCAGCCCGGCGCCGTCGCCCAGCGGCGGCAGATGCGCCAGACGTTCGACGGACGTGAGCTTGGGATAGCCCACGTACATCATCACCACGCCCGACACGAACCACATCGCAAAGAAGGCGCACAGCCCCACACCGAGCCAGCGGTGGACGAGGAAAAGCCAGCGCTTGATACGCACACGCATGGCGGGCCTTCGCTCAGAAGCCGACGCGCAGCGTCAGGTCGGCCGTGCGTGGCTCGCCCAGGTAGGCCATGGTGCCGGTCAGATTGGCGGCATAGACCCGGTCGGTCGCATTGCGCAGGCGCAGCGTCAGCTCGGCGTTGCGGTGAACTTGATAGCTCAGGCCCAGATCCAGCAGCGTGTGGGCCGGCCAGCGCAGGGTGTTGGCCGCATCGCCATACACGGCACCCACGCGGCGGATGCCGACGCTGGCCTGCCACTGCGGCGCGAAGGCGTAGGAGGTCCAGAGGTTGGCCACCGTCCGCGGGGTGTTGGTGGGCGTCTTGCCGGCATAGTCCACGCCCCCTTGCCGGTACCTGTCGTAGCGGGCGCGGGCGTAGCTCCAGTTGGCCTGCACCGACCAGTCGCGCGTGGGCTGCAGGCCCACGGCGATCTCGCCGCCGCGCGACGACTGCTGGCCCACCAGCACCGTGAGGCTGCTGTTGGCCGGGTCCTGCGTCGCGATGTTCCTGCGCACGATGTCGTAGACGGCCAGCGTCGCGGTGCCCTTGCCCTGCCAGAAGTCCAGCTTGCTGCCCAGCTCGACCTGGCGGCCCGTCGTGAGCTCGCTGTTGTCGCGCACATTGGCGAAGCTGGCGGTGCTCAGGACGCCGGCCGGCGGGTCCGCCGCGGTGGCGTACTGGGCATACAGGTTGGCGCCCGGCATTACGTCCCACACCAGGCCGGCGCGGCCGGTGGTGGGGCGGTAGCCACGCGAATAGGTGGCCGGACTGGCGGCCGTCACCTCACGGCGATTGATCAGGTCCAGGTCGATGCGCTCGTGGCGCAAGGCGGTCACCAGGCTGAGCGATGGCGTGAGGAAGGTGCGGTTCTCGGCGAAGGCCGCCACCGTGCGCACCTTGTTCTCGCGGTCGGGCCGGAAGCCCGGCGTCATGCCGCGGATGGTGAAGAAGGGCTCGGTGGTGAAGACGTACGGATTCACGGTGCTGACCGTGGCCGACAGGCTGTTGGGAAAGCGCGTCTGGCGGTTCAGGCTCACATCCAGCCCGAAGGACCAGTCGCTGCGCAGCCCGGCGATCCGGCCCTGATAGGTACCGTCGATGCGGTCGCCCACCATCCGCTGGTCGTGCCGCTGCAGCAGCGTCGCCGAGCGGGTGACGGCCGTGTTGTTGCGGTTGAAGGCATAGCTCTCGACGTTGCGGTAATCGCGCAAGGCGTCGTAGACGTAGAAGGTGTTGCGCAACTGCAGCGCGTCGCTCACCCGCCAGTCGGTGAGCGAGCGCAGCCACTGCACGCGCTGGGCATAGATGCCGTCGGCGCTGTTGTAGTTCTTGGTCCGCGTGCCGGGGTCGATGCGGGCCGTGCCCATGAGCGGCTGCATGAGCGGTGTTCCCCAGTAGGGCCGGTCGACGTACTCCTTCTGGTATTCGTAGGCCAGCGTATGACTCAGGCCGCCGCCGAAGTCGGAGAGGAGCGAGGTCGCGAACTGGGTCGCATCCCTGCGCGTGCCGTCGGTCCAGCCGTCACCCTGGCGGCGGTTGAGGTCGATGCGCAGGTAATGGTCGCCGCTGCCCAGGCCATCGCCGGCGATGCGGCGGTTGAGGCCGACCGACGCTTCCTTCAGACGGTCGCTGCCCAGCCGCAGTTGTGCCTCGGATATGTCGTGGCGGGTCGCGAGCTTGGTGATGTAGTTGACGGTGCCGCCCACGCCGCCCGCGCCGTACAGGAAGCTGGAGGCGCCGCCGATGGCTTCGACGCGGTCGTAGATCCAGCTGTCCACCGGACGCGCGGCAATCGTGTACTGCACATTGATGCCGTTGAACAGCTGGGTGAGCGACGCGCCGCTGAAACCACGGTACTGCACGCCGATGTTGCCGGGCGCGTCATGTGCCGTGACGCCCGGAATGGCACGCAAGACCTCCTGCGTGTTGGTGGCGCCGCGGGCCTCGATGGTGGCACGGTCCACTACGGTGACCGTGGCAGGCGTCTCGCGCGGCGTGAGGCCCAGCTGGCTGCCGGTCGTCACCGGCACGTCCAGGGGAAGGCGGCCATTGGGCTGGGCCGCCGTCTCGCGCACCTGCACGGGCGGAAGGCTGCCGGCCGGCGCACTCTGCGCATGGGCAGGAGCGACAGGGTGCAGGGCCAGAAGACAGGCCCACGCGAGCGGCGTGGGTGCGAAGGGAAGGCGAAAAGAGGACATGGTTCTCGTCGAAGGGACACAGGAATCCGCGGCGGTGTCGTGCACCGCCCAGGCAGGCGCGGGCCCGCGCGGCCTGGGCGGCCGCGGGGCGTCGATGGCGCAGAGTCAGCCAGCCAGGGTCGGCGGCGGTGCGCGCGCCTGCAGCGGACGCCAGGGCGCGTCCGCGACGAGAACGAATGGCCGCTGCGGGACAGCCGGCGGCAGAGAGATCGCCCGCAAGGGCAGGCCGGGGGTCCAGACCGGCAAGGGCATGAGCACGCGCGCATGGCAGAGCGCGCAGCCCGACGACGTGGGAACGGCATCGGACGTCTCGCCGGCTGGGTCGGCGTCGTCCTCAGTGCCGGTACGGGCCGTGGCTGCCGCGCCTTGCGCCACCGGCAGTGCCTGCATCCCCTGCGCCGTGCAGACCATGAAGGCGTCGGCCGGCTGGCGTGCGCCCTGGGCCTGCGCCCCGTTCAGGGCCGGCCACATCGGCAGCAGGAGCAGCAGGCAGTGGGCAAGCAGCAGCCAGCGCGCCACCCTGCCCGGGAAGGGCATCTTGGGTGACGGGCGGCGGCAGGCGTGCATGGATGGCGCTTATTTCAGGCCCAGCACCCAGGTGGCGAGCTTCTTCGCCTCGGCGTCGCTTACCTGGGTATTGGCCGGCATCGGCACCGGGCCCCAGGCGCCGCTGCCACCCTTGAGGATCTTCTGGGCCAGGACATTGGCCGCATCCTTGTTGCCGGCGTACCTGGCGGCCACGTCCTTGAAGGCGGGACCGATCACCTTCCTGTCGACGGTGTGACAGGCCATGCAGGCCTTGGCGGTGGCCAGAGCCTGATCGGCCCAAGTAGGGGCGCTGGCAAGGAGGGCAGTGGCCAGAACGAACGGGGCGAAGGAGAAACTTCTACTCATCGGGGACTCCAGGGGCTGGAAATTCGGAAAGAGGGCAGGCGACCCCACGGGCCATCTGCCGCGCGGCACCGCGCGTCCCACTCCGCCGGCGTGCGGCGGCCGGGAGTCAGTGCTTGTGCTCGCCGTGCGCCATGGGCATGCCATCGTTCTTGAGCGGACGCACCGGCGCCTGCACCTGCACGGTCTGCCGCTTGCCGTCCTTGCCCTCGAACACGAGGCTTAGCGGCACGGTCTCGCCGACCTTCACTTGCTGCTTCAGGTCCATCAGCATCACGTGGTAACCGCCGGGCTTGAGTTCCACCGCCTTGCCGGCTGGCAGATCGATCGCCGGCACCTGGCGCATGCGCATCACGTTGTCCTGCATGGCCATCTCGTGCACTTCGACCGTGGGCGTCAGGGGCGAACTGGCCGAGACCAGGCGCGCGTCCTGCGGCGATTCCAGCTGCATGAAGGCGCCCGTGGCCTTCTGCTGCGGCACGGTCGCACGGACCCACGCGTCCTTGACGGTGACCTGGGCGTGGGCCGCTGCAGCCGCGAAGAGCAGAGCGCCGAGTGCAAAGGGGCGGAATGGGACGGTCATGCGAAGGCTCCTTGGTGTTGGGTGAAAGGAAGAGGAAAAAGGGGAAGCGGTCAGGCCGGCTTCGGCAGCAGTTGCCACACGTCCGCCGCACGCGGCTCGGCGCTCCGCTCGCGCCGCAGCAGGACGCACAAGTGGCCCCGCGAGAGGTACAGACCGCTTCAGGCCGAGGGAGCCAGCGTGCAGGAGGCACCGATTGGCACCGCCGCCAGGGACCACATGGCGCGAGCGGTTTGCGCAGGCGCGAACGGGGTCGGGCGGTCGTGCGAACCGGCACGACAATCGCCACCCAATGGCGACTCGACGTGCGGCGATCAGGCCGTCGGCAGCAGGATGGCGGGTGGCCCTCGGGGCGGCAACGGCGCCCCGACCAGCGCAGCGATGCGTGCGCGGACGATGGGATGGAGGGCATGCGCCAGCGGCTGGGGCTGGGGCAGCGTCGGCAGATCGGCCGGTGGCGGCAGGCCGCTTGCCAGGCAGAGCGGGCAGTCCAGTCCGTGGTGGACCACTGCCTGCGCCTTACCGTCGTCGTCGACGACCACAAGCTTGACGGAGCCGCCCTGTGCGCAGACCAGTTCCATGGTCTGGGGCGCGACCCAGGGCGATGCGAAGGCCACGCCAAGTGTCAGCAGCAGCCACGCCAGAACGAGGCGGACCACCGTGAACGAATTGCGCAGCCAATGCATCAGGGCATTATGCATAGGCCTTGCTGCAGGCCACCGACCAAGGCCGTACTGTCCTGGCCGTTCGCACTGTTGGCGCCAAACCAGCCGCTCGCTAGCATGGACCGATGGACTTCCGCCGCCGCCTCTGGATCGTCTTTGCCGCGCTGGCCGTTGCCGGATGTGCGGTTCCCCTCGCCGCGCCACCGCCGTCGGCCGGGGCGCCCGCCGTGCAGACGAACAGCCTCGGCATGCGCTTCGTCCGCATCCCCGGCGGCGAGTTCATGATGGGCAGCGACGAAGCCGCCGCCACCCTGGCCCGCGACTTTCCGCAGCTGCCGCCCGAGCGCTTCGCCCTTCTGGGCGACGAGGGCCCGGTGCACCGGGTCCGCATCACGCACGCCTTCTGGATGGGCCAGCACGAGGTCACGGTGGGCCAGTTCCGCCGCTTCCTCGAACGCTCGGGCTACGTGCCCGAGTCCATTGCGGACGGTACCGGCGGCTATGGCTGGCGCGCCGACTATGACCCGGCCAGGACCGTGCGCGGCGACGCCTTCGAAGGCCGCGACCCGCGCTATGCCTGGAACAACCCCGGCTTTGCGCAGGGCGACGACCACCCGGTGGTCAACGTGACCTGGAACGATGCCCAGGCCCTGGCCACCTGGCTCAGCCGCACCGAAGGCCGCCGCTACCGTCTGCCGACCGAGGCCGAGTGGGAGTACGCCTGCCGGGCCGGCAGCCGCACCCGCTACAGCACGGGGGACGATCCGGCCTCGCTGCGTGGCAGCGCCAATGTGTTCGACCAGCGCACCGCCGCCTTTTGGCCGCAGTGGAAGGCGATGGCCCTGCCGGCCGACGACGGCTTCGCCTTCACCGCGCCGGTGGGCAGCGGCGCCCCCAATGCCTGGGGCCTGCACGACATGCACGGCAACGCCTGGGAATGGGTGGCCGACTGGTATGGAGAGGATTACTACGCGCGCTCGCCCGTCAATGACCCGAAGGGGCCCACCGAAGGCGGGGTGCGTGTCCGGCGCGGCGGCTCGTGGCACACCTGGCCCTTCTATGCCCGCTGCGCTTACCGCAACTGGAACGCGCCCGACACGCGCTACACGCTGGTGGGCATCCGGCTAGTGCGCGAGGACGGACCTTGAGCTCCCCGGCACCCGACGCTGACCAGCCGTTTCAGAAGCCTGACAGGTGCAGGCGCGCCGAGTCCTTGACCTCTTCCATCACCGCATAGGTCCGCGTCTCGCGCACGCCCGGCAACTGCCACAGCACTGCGCCCGCAAAGCGCCGGTAGTCGGCCATGTCGGCGCTGCGGGTCTTGAGCAGGTAGTCGAAGCCACCGGCCACCATGTGGCATTCCATGATCTCGGGATGCACCTGCACCGCAGCCTTGAAGGCGTCGAAGACGTTCGGCGTGGTGCGATCGAGCAGCACCTCGACGAAGACCAGCATGCCGGCGCCCAGCTTGAGCGGGTTCAGCCGCGCCTCGTAGCCGAGGATGTAGCCCTCGTCGGTCAGCCGCTGCACCCGCGCCAGCACCGCCGTGGGCGAGAGACCGATGGTCTCGGCCAGCTTGACGTTGGTGATTCGGCCATCGGCCTGCAGCGTGGCCAGGATGCGCAGGTCCAGGCGGTCGAGCTCCTGCGCTGTATTCAGTGGTTTGTTCGGCATGATGAGAGGGATTCGAACGAATATTCGGCGAAGTCTTAGGGATTATTCAGGCATCCGCTAACCCAGCGCACATCTACGGGACTGCCATGACTGCCCTCGCTACGCCTCGACCGACCCTTGCCGACCCCGCTGAACACCATGCCGGCAGCGGCGCCACCGATGCAGCCACCATGGCACCGCGGCTGCGTCATGCCGTTGCCGGGGCCTGCCGACAGAACGAGGCCACGGCGGTCCAGGCATTGCTCGGCGAGGCCCGCCTGTCGCCCGCCCAGGCCCGCGCCACCCACGAACTCGCCTGCCGCCTGGCGCAGCACCTGCGCGAGCGCGGCACGGGCAGCGGCCGCAGCGGCCTGGTGCAGGGCCTGCTGCAGGAATACACCCTGTCCTCGCAGGAGGGCGTCGCCCTGATGTGCCTGGCCGAGGCGCTGCTGCGCATTCCCGATGCGGCCACCCGCGATGCCCTGATCCGCGACAAGATCGCCCAGGGCGAATGGCAGGCCCACCTCGGCCGCAGCCCCTCGTTGTTCGTGAACGCCGCCACCTGGGGCCTGCTGCTCACGGGCCGTCTGGTGGCCACGCACAGCGAGACGCGGCTGTCGGCCCAGCTCGGCCGGCTGGTGGCCAAGGGCGGCGAGCCGCTGATCCGCAAGGGCGTGGACCTGGCCATGCGCATGATGGGCGAGCAGTTCGTCACCGGCCAGACCATCGGCGAGGCGCTGACCAAGGCCCGCCCGCTGGAGGCGCAGGGCTTTCGTCATTCCTACGACATGCTGGGCGAAGCCGCCATGACCGCCGAGGATGCCGAGCGCTACCGCCGCGCCTACGAAGAGGCCATCCACGCCATCGGCCGGGCCTCCGCCGGCCGCGGGCCCATCGACGGGCCGGGCATCTCGATCAAGCTCTCGGCCCTGCATCCGCGCTACAGCCGGGCGCAGAAATCGCGGGTGATGAACGAGCTGTATCCAGTGCTGCGCCACCTGACCGCCCTGGCCCGGCAGCACGACATCGGCCTCAACATCGACGCCGAAGAGGCCGACCGTCTGGAATTGTCGCTCGACCTGCTGGAACGCCTGTGCTTCGAGCCGGCGCTGGCGGGGTGGAACGGCCTCGGCTTCGTGGTGCAGGCTTATCAAAAGCGCTGCCCCTTCGTCGTCGACTTCCTCATCGACCTGGCTGCGCGCAGCGGCCACCGGCTGATGGTGCGCCTGGTCAAGGGCGCCTACTGGGACAGCGAGATCAAGCGCGCCCAGATGGACGGGCAGGACGGCTTTCCGGTCTACACCCGCAAGGCGCACACCGACGTGGCCTACCTGGCCTGCGCGCGCAGGCTGCTGGCCGCGCCCGCGCAGGTGTACCCGCAGTTCGCCACCCACAACGCCCACACGCTGGCGGCCATTTACACGATGGCCGATCCGTCCCGCTGGCAGCCGGGCCAGTACGAATTCCAGTGCCTGCACGGCATGGGTGAGCCGCTGTACGAACAGGTGGTGGGCCGCACCGAAGACGGCCGGCTGGGCCGGCCCTGCCGCATCTATGCGCCCGTGGGCACGCACGAGACGCTGCTGGCCTACCTGGTGCGCCGCCTGCTGGAGAACGGCGCCAACACCTCCTTCGTGCATCGGATCGCCGACCGGCTGCTCCCCATCGAAGCGCTGGTGGAAGACCCGGTCGCTGCGGTGGACCGGCAGGCGGCCGAGGAGGGCAGGGCGGGCGCCCCGCACCCGGCCATCGCGCATCCGCTGCGGCTGTACGGCGAGGCGCGCGCCAATTCGCGGGGCATGGACCTGGCGGACGACGCGCAACTGGCCGTGCTGGAAGCCGCCGTCGCAGAGAGCAGGCGCGTCGACTGGCAGGCCGCGCCCATGGTCGCAGCTGGGCCGCAGACGGCGGGAGCGCCAATGGCAGATCCTTCGACCGCTGATCCTTTGGCGACGATGACCAACGCGATCTCCGCGCCCGTGCCCGTGCGCAACCCTGCCCGGCATGACGACATCGTCGGCACCGTGCGTCCCGCCACGCCCGACGACGTGGCAGCCGCGCTGGCCGCAGCGCACGACTTCGCCGGCCCTTGGGCCGACTCGCCGGCCGCAGAACGCGCCACTTCGCTCGAACGTGCGGCCGACTGCATGCAGGCCCGCATGCCGCAACTGGTCGCACTGCTCTCCCGCGAGGCGGGCAAGACCTTCGCCAACGGCATCGCCGAAGTGCGCGAGGCCATCGACTTCCTGCGCTTCTATGCCAGCCAGGCGCGCCGCGCCCTGCAAGGCACCGATCACGCGCCGCTGGGCCCCGTGGTGTGCATCAGCCCCTGGAACTTCCCGCTGGCCATCTTCACCGGCCAGATCGCCGCGGCACTCGCGGCCGGCAACCCGGTGCTCGCCAAGCCCGCCGAGCAGACGCCGCTGATCGCAGCCGAGGCCGTGCGCTTGTTGTACGAGGGCGGCATCCCCCGCGCGGCGTTGCAGTTGCTGCCCGGCGATGGGGCAACCGTGGGCGCCGCCCTGGTGGCCGACCCGCGCGTGCAGGGCGTGATGTTCACCGGTTCCACCGAGGTGGCGAGGCTGCTGCAGCGCAGCCTGGCGCAACGGCTGGGCGCCCATGGCGCGCCCGTGCCGCTCATCGCCGAGACGGGCGGGCAGAACGCCATGATCGTGGACTCCTCCGCGCTCACCGAGCAGGTGGTGGCCGACGTGCTCGCCTCGGCCTTCGACAGCGCCGGCCAGCGCTGCTCGGCCCTGCGCGTACTGTGCGTGCAGGAGGAGTCGGCCGACGCACTGCTGCACATGCTGCGCGGCGCCATGGCCGAGCTGAAACTGGGCGACCCCGCGCGTCTGGACACCGATGTCGGCCCGGTCATCGACGCCGAAGCGCAGGCCGGCATCGAGGCCCATGTGCAGGCCATGCAGGCACGCGGACGCCGCGTGCACCGCGTGGGGCGCGCGAGCACCGGCGCCACGGAACGCGGCACCTTCGTGCCACCGACGCTGATCGAGATCGACAGCCTGGCCGAGCTGCAGCGCGAGGTCTTCGGCCCGGTGCTGCACCTGCTGCGCTGGCGCCGCGGCGACCTTGACGGGTTGCTCGCGCAGATCGCCGCGACAGGCTACGGCCTCACCCTGGGTCTGCACACCCGCATCGACGAGACCATCGAGCGTGTGGTGCAGGCAGCGCCGGTGGGCAATGTCTATGTCAACCGCAACATGGTCGGCGCCGTGGTGGGCGTGCAGCCCTTCGGCGGCGAAGGCCTGTCGGGCACCGGGCCCAAGGCCGGCGGACCGCTGTACCTGTACCGGCTGCTGGCGCGGCGACCGCGCGGCTTCCTGGCCGGCGCCATCGCTTCCGCGCTGCCAACCGCCAAGGCCGACGACATGACCGCGGCGGACCGCGCGCCGCTGCGGGCCCTGCAGGACTGGGCCCGCAGCACAGGCGACGCGCAGCTCGCCGAGCATTGCGCGCACTTGCACGAAGCCATGCTGCGCACCACGGCCTGGCTGCTCGACGGCCCGACGGGCGAGCGCAACCGCTACGCTCTCCATCCGCGGACCGAGGTGCTGTGCCTGGCGCAGGACGACCCCTCGCGTCTGACACAACTCGCAGCCGTGCTGGCCGCCGGAAGCCGCACCGTGTGGCCCGAAGGCCCGTCGACGGCCTCACTGCTTGCCCGTCTTCCCTCAAGCGTGCAGTCCCATGTGACGCTCGTGGCTGATCCGTTGGGCGGGGACGGCCCAGCGCTCGAACGGGTCATCCACGAGGGCGACGCCGCACAGCGGCTGGTCGTGGCCCGACAGCTGGCCGAGCGCCAAGGGCCCATCGTCGCGCTGGATCCCTGGCCGCTGGCCGAAGCCGACACGGTGCTCGCGGCGTTGCTCAGCGAGCGTTCGCTGAGCGTCAACACCGCCGCCGCGGGCGGCAATGCCAGCCTGATGACGATGGGCTGATCGCTGCTCAGGGCATCAGCTGCCCGCCGTTCACTTCGAGCACCTGCCCGGTCATGTAGCCCGACAGCGCCTCCGAGGCGAGGTACAGGTAGGCGCCCACGCAATCCTCCGGCGTGCCGATGCGGCCGAGCGGGATGCCGGCCGCGAAGCCCCGAAGCATCTCGGGCGTCGAGAACTTGTCCTGCAGCGGCGTCTGGATCACGCCGGGTGCCACTGCATTCACGCGGATGCGGTCGGCGGCCAGCTCACGGGCCAGCGAGCGCGTGAGCGTGCTCACGAAGCCCTTCGACGCCGCATAGAGCGACGCACCGGCCGTGCCGCCGCTGCGCGCCGACACCGAGATCGTGCTCACCACACTGCCACCGCCGCGCCGCCGCATGCCAGGCAGCACCGCGCGCGTGAAGGCCACCACCGAACGGCCGTTGGTGTGCATGACCTCGTCGAAGAAGGCGTCCGACTGGTCCGCCAGCGGCATCCGCGCCACCATGCTGCCCGCGTTGTTGACCAGCACCGCGATGTCGCCGAAGGCGGCCTCCACCTCGGCCACGCAACGCGCAATCGCCGCGGGGTCGCGCACATCGCCCTGCACCAGCAGCGCCTGTCCACCGGCGGACTCGATGCCGGCGGCCACCGCCTCGGCGGGACCGCGCGAGCTGTGGAAGTGCACCGCCACCCGCATGCCCTGGGCGCCGCAGGCGCGCGCCACGGCCGCGCCGATGCCCAGGCTGGCGCCGGTCACCAGCGCCACCTGGCCCCGAAGGTCCGGAATGCACAGCGCTGTTGCGGCCATGGAAGTGGCACTCACTTGACGCTGGCGTGGACCTTATCGAGCTCCGCGCGGTAGACCTTGACGACGCTCTGGTCGTAGGAGGCGGCGAACTTCTCGCCCACGGGCTTGGTCAGCTCGCGCATGCGCGCCAGCGTGGTGGGCGGCACGTCGTTGACCTGCATCTTCGACTCCAGCTCCTTGCGGGCCACGGTGGAGGCCTCGCGGCTGGTCTGGCGCTGGAAGGCGCCCGCTTCCTGCACGGCCGCCTTGACGAGCTGCTGGTCGGCGGGCGAGAGCTTCTCCCAGGTCTTGCGGCTGATCACCACAGGGTTGGCGGTGTAGACATGGTTGGTCACGCTCAGGTACTTCTGCACCTCGTAAAACTTGCTGGTCAGCACCACCGAGAAGGGGTTTTCCTGCGCGTCCATGGCACGGGACTCCAGCGCGCCATACAGCTCGGGGAAGGGCATGGGCGCCGGGTTGGTGCCCAGGGCCGCGAAGCTGTCGAGGAACAGCGGGTTGGGAATGACGCGCAGCTTCAGGCCCTTCAGATCCTCGACGTTGACGATGGGCTTGCGGCTGTTGGTGAAGTTGCGAAAGCCCGTCTCCCAGAAGTCCAGGCCGACCATGCCCTTGTCGGGCAGGCGGCTCATCAGCAGCTGGCCGAAGGGCCCCTGCAGCAGCGCATCGACCTGCTGCGCGCTGTTGAAGGAAAAAGGAATGTCCAGCAGCGTGAACTCCTTGATCACCCCGCCCATGATGGTGGCGGAGGGCAGGGTGATGTCCTGCACACCGCCCTGCACGGCGCTGAGCTGCTGGGCCTCGCCACCGATGGAGCCGCCGCCCAGTTCCATCAGCTTGATGCGGCCGTTGCTGCGCGTGTTGAGGATCTCGGCGAGCTTCTGCGCGCCCAGCGAGATCGGATGGCCCGGCTGTACCACATGGCCAAAGCGCAGCGTGATCGGCGTCGGTGACTGGGCATGGGCGGTCGCCGCACAGGCCAGCGTGATCGCGGCCGCACGGATCAGTTGAATGAGCTTCACGGAGGTCTCCTGTTCTGGTTGGGAAGGGAAAAGAAGGCGCAGGGTCAGGCCCGGTGCGCGGCCAGCACCATCGCTGCGCCGCGTTCGGCCACCATCAGCGTCGGCGCGTTCGAATTGCCCGAGGTGCAGGTGGGCATGACCGAGGCATCGACGACCCGCAAACCCTGGGTGCCACGCACCCGCAGCTGCGGATCGACGACCGAGTCCTCGTCGCCGCCCATGCGGCAGGTGCCGACGAGGTGGTAGCCCGAGACGCCGCGGTCGAGGGCATAGCGCAGCAGGGCCGCGTCGTCGTCCACGGCGGGGCCGGGCAGCGTCTCCTGGATGCCCCATTGCCGCAGCGCCGGCATGCCGAACAGACGGCGTCCGAGCCGCAGTCCGGCGACCACGGCCGCACGGTCCGCCTCATGGCTCAGGTAACGGGCCGCGATGTGCGGCGGCTGCGCCGCGTCGCGCGAGCGCGCCCGGACGGTGCCGCGGCTTTCGGGCAGGGACTGGTAGACATTGATGGTCATGCCCGGCGCCTGTTCGAGCCGATAGGTGCCCGGCTCGAAGCTGGCCGGCGCGAAGCTCAGCTGCAGATCGGGGAAGGACTGTCCGGCATCGCTGCGCGCAAAGGCGGCGCAGGTGCTGGCGCCCAGCGTGAGCAGTCCCCGGCCCTGCACGACGTAGCGCGCCAGCTCTCCCAGCATCGCCAGGCCATGGGTGCGCTCGTTCAGCGTGCGGATACCGCGCACGCGCTGGGTCAGCCGAACCGAGTAGTGGTCGCGCAGGTTATCGCCCACGGCAGGTCGGTCGGCCACGACCGGCACGCCCAGCGTGCGCAACAGCTCCGCCGGGCCGATGCCCGACAGCTGCAGCAGGTGCGGCGAGCGGATCGCGCCGCAGGCCACGATCACCTCGCGCCGCGCCCGCAGCTGCTGGACGCGGCCCTGCTGCTGCACCTGCACGCCGACGGCGCGTGTGCCCTCGAACAGCACCTGCTGTGCCAGCGCTCCGGTCATGACGCGCAGGTTGGGCCGGCGCCGCGCACGGCGCAGATAGGTCTGGGCCGGGCCACGGCGGAAGCGGCCATGGCGGTTCTGCTGGAAGGGCGCCGCGCCTTCTCGCTCCGGGCCATTCACGCTCGGCTGCACCCGCATGCCCGCTTCGCCGCAGGCCGCTAGAAAGGCGGCGCTGAGTGCATGGGTCTCCATGAACTCGCTCACGGGCAGCGGAGGCCCGGCCGTGTCGGGCAGCGTCGCCTCGATACGCGCGTAGCAGGCCAGGGCTTCTTCATGGCTCCAGCCGGCGCAGCCCATCGCCAGCCAGCGGCGGTGCTCCTCGGGCGAGGTGCGCACGTACAGCATGCCGTTCATCGAGCCGGTGCCGCCCAGCATGCGGCCCTGCGGCAGCGGGATCTCGCGGCCACCGAGTTCGGGGTCGGCGGCCATCCGGTAGCGCCAGCTCAGCTGCGGGTGGTCGATGAGGCGCAGGAAGCCCGCGGGCACGTGGATGAAGGGGCTGCGGTCGGGCGGACCCGCCTCGATCAGAAGAACGCGGTGCCGGCCATCCTCGGTGAGGCGGTCGGCCAGCACGCAACCGGCGCTGCCGGCGCCGACCACGACGAAGTCGAATTCAGCGTCCCAGGCCATGGTGCCGACGGGTCGTCGATGGCAGAAGGACGGGGCCATGCGCAGCCCCGGGCGATGGTCGGGCGCAGCGCGCGACGCTCATCGCACGTCTCCAGGTGTGGCCGAATAGGCCAGGGCGAAGCGCTGGTGAACCGCACCTTCCTGCGCGCCCAGGGCCTGCAGCGCGTCTGCGCACAACTCGGCCTGTGCCAGCGCCTGCACGGCCTGTGCGTCGTAGCCGCAGGCGATCAGGACCCAGTCGGCAAAGCGGTCGGCCAGGCCGCGCATGCGCTGCTCCTCGGTGGGCGCAATCGGTGGCGCCTCATGACGGATCAGGTGCAGGCCGACCAGGCCCGGACGCAGGCGAAGCTCCCGACCCAGGCGGCCCAACGCGTCACGCAGCGCGGCCTCCTGACCTGGCGCGGGCGAGAGCCGCACCGTGAGCAGCTGGCGCGCCGTGACCGCGCCCTCGCTGCCCAGCACGCGACACTGGCTGCGCACCATGCGGCGGTGGTGCGGCATCATGCGTGTGGACCACGGCGTGGGCGCATTCAGCCGCGCTGCATAGCCCGGCGACGAGAGCACCGAGAAGTCCTCGAGCTCGTAGAGCACGAACACGCCTTCGCCCCCTTCCGCGCAGGACCAGCGGCTGGCCCGTCGGAAGCCCGGGATGCCCAGGCGCTCCGGAAAATGTTCGTGCGCATGCCAGTCCTCGAAGTCCGGTCGCATTGCCGGGGCCATGTCCCACCACATCGCCAATGCCGCATTGCCAAGCATTGCCATTGCCGCGCCCTCAGCAGACCTGCGGGCCCGCGCCGCACCGTCGCAGCCGCGCTTCAGCCGCCCCATCCATCGCTTGCTTCATGGCTCGTCTCCAACCCGTGTTCATAAAATTGGGCCCGATGCTGCCAGAGTTGTGAATGCCATTCAACTTGGCGATAAGATTCAAAATTTGAATGGCTTCCACGGAAGGAGTGGCATGAGCGGCGCCCTCGAAAAATCATTGGCCATCCTCGAATACCTCGTCGACCATCCCGACGGCGTCAGCCTCGGCCAGATCGCGACCGAGCTCAACCAGTTGCGCAGTGGCTGCCATCGCACGCTGCAGGAACTGGTGCGCTTCGGCTATGTGCGGCAGACGCCCCGTGGCGACTACGCACTCACCACGCGGCTGCCCGCCATGGGGCTGAACTTCATCGGCAAGTCCGGCGTGGTGGACATCGCCCAGCCGGTGATCGACCGGCTGGCCCGCAGCACCGAGGAGCTGGTCCGCCTCGCCATCGTGGACGGCGAGCGCCTGACGCTCATCGCCAAGGCGCAGGGCGCGCGCTCGGGCCTGCTCTATGACCCCGACATGGGCATCGACCTGCGGCTGTCCTGCAGCGCGGCCGGCCATGCCTGGCTGATGACGCTGCCGGAGGACCTGGCCATCGGGCATGTGAGCCGTCAGGGCCTGGGCACGCCGCGCAACTTCGGTCCCAATGCACCCACCTCGGTACGGGCACTGCTCAAGATGCTCGACGAGCATCGCAAGCGCGGCTTCAGCATCATCCAGGACGTGTATGCGCCCGGCATGAGCTCGATGGCGGCGCCCGTCCAGCGGCAGGGCGAAGCGGCCACCGGCGTGCTGGTGATCGCCGGTCCGTCGCTGCGGCTGAGCACGGCCAAGATGAACCGCTTCGGCCCGGCCCTGCTGGCCGCGGCGAACGAACTGGCCGCCACCGGCGCCGCCTCCCCCCTGCTGAAGTCGGCCAACCTGGGCACCTGGGGCAATGTGGGCGACAAGCCGCCGCCGCCAGCGCGCAAGACCGTGCGCGCCGCACGATGAACCCCTGAGATGGAGCCCTGCATGAGCACCGACATCCGCTGCATCGTTCCTGCCCACGACCTCCTGGGCGAGTCGCCCCTGTGGTGCGAAGCGACGCAATCCCTGCTGTGGCTGGACATCGATGGCGGGAGGCTGCAGCGCTTTCATCCGGAGAGCGGCCGCCACGACAGCCACGCCTTCACGCAGCGCTTCGTCGGCTCGCTCGCGCTGACGCGCGATCCGTCCGTGGTGCTGTTGGGCATCGACCTGGGGCTGTACCTGTTCCACATGGGCCGCGGAGAACTGCAGCCGCTCTGCCAGGTGGAAGACGCCGCCCTGGACAACCGGCTCAACGACGGCCGCTGCGACGCGCAGGGCCGCTTCTGGGTGGGCACCATGGACAACCAGCTGCACCGACCGCACGGCGCGTTCTACCGCGTCGACGCCGACGGCACCGTGCACCGGCAGTTCGGCGACGTGATCGTGTCGAACACCATGGCCTTCTCGCCCGACCAGCGGCGACTGTACTTCTCGGACACGCGCCGATTCACGACCTGGCAGTTCGACTTCGACGCGGCCGCCGGCACGGCCACGAACCGCCGCGTCTTCGTCGACCATGGCGCGCAACGCTGGCGGCCCGACGGCGCCTGCGTCGACGCCCAAGGACATGTCTGGAACGCGATCTTCGCGGCCGGCAAGGTCATCCGCTTCACGCCCGACGGCAAGGTCGACCGCGTGGTCGAGCTGCCGGTCAGCAATCCCACCTGCGTCTGCCTGGGCGGCCACGAGCGACGCACTCTGTTCATCACCACCGCCCGCAAGTTCCTGGATCGCGCGCAGCTGCTGCGTGAACCGCTGGCCGGCTCGGTGCTGGCCATCGATGTGGACGTGCCCGGCCTGCCCGAACACCGCTTCGCCCATCCGGCACATGACGACTGAGAACACGACGATGACCGCCCCCGACCGCGCCCCCGACCGCGCCCCCGACCGCGCCGCCGACAGCATTGGCAACATCGTGCTGCTGGAGCACTACAACGCCACCGTGGACGACCAGCGCCTGGCCACGCTCTTCTACGTGACCGCGCTGGGCGGCACGCGCGACCCCTACCTGTTCACGGGCCTGGACAACATGTGGGTCAACTTCGGCCGCACGCAGGTGCACCTGCCCAGCCGCGGCGCGGCGCCCCGGTCTCAGCTGCTGCGAGGCACGCTGGGCTTCGTGGTACCGGACCTAAACGCCATGCGGGCACGCCTCGGCTTCGCCCAGGCAGAGATGCAGCGTGTGGCACCCGGCCGCGCCCTGCAGTTCGACGCCACGGACGGGCCCGACTGCATCGACCTGCACTGCCCCTGGGGCACCCGGGTTCGGTGCCATGCCCCCTCCGACGCCTTCGATGGCGTGCAGCTCGGCCTGGTCTACATCGACTTCGACGTGCCGCCGGGCACCGCGGAGGGCATCGCGCGCTTCTACAGCCAGGTGATGGAGGCCCCCGCGCAAGTGAACGGCCGCCAGGCCATCGTGCGCGCCGGCCTGTTCCAGACCCTGCGCTTCACCGAGCGTGACGCGCCGCCGGCCGAATACGACGGCCACCACTTCCTAATCTATCTGGCGGACTTCGCCAGCCCGCATGCCTGGTTGCGCGAGCATGGCCTCCTCACGCGGGACGAGGCTCCCCACGAGTGGCGCTTCGAATGGATCTGCGATCCCGTGGACGGCCGTCGTCTTTTCCAGGTCGAGCACGAGGTGCGCAGCACCCGTCACCCCCTGTTCAGCCGAGTGCTCGTCAACCGCGACTCGGCGCTGACCAACGTCAACTACCGGCGCGGGCGCGAGGACTTCGACGGCGTCTACTGAGAAGGTGCGAGCGAACCCGCCATGTCCGCTCGTCCTGCCAAAACACGCCCACTCGGCGTTGCAAATGCTCACCATAGCCCGAGCTATGGCTGCGCTTTGCGCCTTGATTGGCCGCGTTTTCGCAGCCCGCTCGGCCACGCCGGATTCACTCACACCTTCTAAGCACGGCCTCCCGGTGCCGACCGCGCGGCGCGCTGCCGCGCCGGCCCCTGCGCGGTCGCCAGGTTGTGCGCCGTGTTGATCAGCCCGATGTGGGAGAAGGCCTGCGGAAAGTTGCCCAGTTGCCGGCCGGCCTGCATGTCGTATTCCTCCGAGAGAAGGCCGACGTCATTGCACAGCGCCAGCAGCCGGTCGAAGAGCGCGGCTGCATCGCGGTGCCGCCCGGCCAGCACATAGGCATCGGCCAGCCAGAAGCTGCACGCCAGAAAGGCGCCTTCCCGACCACCCACGCCATCGTCGGTGGCGCCGGTGGAGTAGCGCTGGACCAGCCCGTCCTTCATCAGCCCGAGCTCAACGGCGGCGATGGTGCCGGCCACGCGCGGGTCCGTGGCCGGCAGAAAGCCCACCTGGGGCATCAGCAGCAGGCCCGCATCCAGACTCTGCCCGCCGTAGTACTGCACAAAGGTGCCGAGCTTCGGGTCGAAGCCGTGCGCGCAGATGTCGGCATGGATGGCATCGCGCACCTCCCGCCAGTGCTCGACCGGGCCGTCCCGGCCATGGTGTTCCACCGCAGCCACCGCGCGGTCGAAGGCCACCCAGGCCATCAGGCGCGAGTGGGTGTACGCGCGGGCCGGGCCACGTGTTTCCCAGATGCCCTGGTCCGGCTCGCGCCAGACCGTCTCCAGATGCGCGAGCAGCGACTTCTGCATCGACCAGCCTTCGGCATTGGGCTGAAGCTCGGCGCAGCGTGCGGCGTGCAGCGTGTCCATGAGCTCGCCATAGACGTCGATCTGCATCTGGCCCGCTGCGCCGTTGCCCACGCGCACCGGGCGGCTTCCCTCGAAGCCGGGCAGCCAGGGCAGCTCGTATTCGGGCAACCAGCGTTCGCCGCCGATACCGTACATGATCTGCAGCTGGTTCGGCGAGCCGGCCACGGCGCGCATCAGCCACTGGCGCCAGTGCTGTGCCTCCTCGCGGTAGCCGGCATTGAGCAATGCGTACAGGGTGAGGGCGGAATCGCGCACCCAGCAATAGCGGTAGTCCCAGTTTCGCGGGCCGCCGATGGCCTCGGGCAAGGAGGTGGTCGGCGCCGCGACGATGGCGCCGGTCGGCGCATAGGTCAGCAGCTTGAGGGTGATGAGCGAGCGCACCACGGCGCTGCGCCAGGCTGGCGGCATCGGCGGCAGGGTGGCGCGGCTCACCCAGTCGTGCCACCAGAGCACCGTGCGCTCCAGCGATTCGTCCCGGTCCTCCACGAAGTGCGGCCGGCGGTTGGAGGGGTGGTAGGCCAGCGTCATCGGGACGCGGTCACCGGCGCGCACGGTGAAGCGCGCCCGGGTGCTCATGCCGTGCCCCTCCAGCGGCAGGTCGGCATGCAGCTCGATGGCGTCCGGGCCCGCGACCATGCCGAGGCCATAGTCCTTGCGCTGCACCCAGGGCACCGTGCAACCGTGGGCGAAACGGACCGTGAGATCAAACTGCATCTCCACTTCGCCTTCGACACCCGCCACGATGCGCACCACATCGACATGCGCTGGGTCCTCATCATTGCGCGGCATGAAGTCGGTGAGCGTGACCACGCCGGTGGCGGTCTGAAAGCGTGTCTCCAGCACCGCCGAATCGGCCAGGTAGCGCCGGCTTACCTGGACCTCGCTGGCCGCAGGTGCCACTCGCCAGCGGCCATGACGCTCATCGCCCAACAGGGCGGCGAAGCAGGCGGGCGAGTCGAAACGCGGCAGGCACAGCCAGTCCATGGAGCCGTCTCGCCCGACCAGCGCGGCCGACAGCATGTTGCCGATGAGGGCATAGTCCTCGATCCGGCGCGAGGGCGCGGCGGGCACGGCACCTTCGCCCTCGGTCACCGCGGTGCGAGGGAGAGGGGTTGGACGCGGCGCGTTCATCCGCCGTGTGCGAAGTCGGGGTAGTCGGTCATGCCACCGTCCACGAACACGGTGGTGCCGGTCATGTAGCGCGCCGCATGCGATGCAAGCACCACCGCCATGTCGGCGATGTCCTCCGGCTCGCCCATGCGTCCAAGAGGAATCTTGCGCAGCAGGTCGGCGTGGCTTGCAGGGTTCTCCCACACATCGCGGTTGATGGGCGTCCGGATGGCGCCGGGCGCCAGGCTGAGCACGCGCACGCCGTGCGGTGCGGCCTCCTGCGCCAAGGTACGGCCCATCATCGTGAGGCCGGCCTTGCTCGCGCAGTAGGCGCTGTAGCCGCTCCAGGCGATGGTCTCGTGCACGCTGGTCGTGTTGAGGATCACGCCCGACTTCTGCGGCACCATGCGACGCAGCGCATGGTGCGCGCACAGGAAGGCGCCCTTGAGGTTGACGTCGATCACGCGGCCCCAGGCCTGCGCATCGGCTTCCCAGGCCAGGGCATGCTCGCCGTCGATGCCGGCGTTGTTGACCAGGACATCGATGCCGCTCCACGCCTGGTCGAGCGCCTCGAACATGCCGTCCACGGCCTGCGCGTCGGCGATGTCGGCATGCACCGTGATCGGCCGACCGGCCGCCGTGTGACGGCAGGCATCGGCCAGCGCCTCCGCTGCGTCTGGCTTGGAGCGGTAGTTGATGGCCACGCGAGCGCCGGCGTCCGCGAACGCCTTGACGATGGCAGCGCCAAGGCCGGAACTGCCGCCGGTCACGAGTACGCGCTTCTGTTCGAGATGGAGGTCCATGCGTTTCCCTGGTCGACACAGCCCGCGGGTTCGGGGGCCGCAGCGCCGGGCTGCCGGCGCCATGCGATTGGGGCATCGGCGCCTTGAAGTGGACGTCGGACGAGGGAGACAGCGCCTGAGCGCCGGGATGGATGATCGGCTGACGGGAGGCTGGGCTCAGTCCGGAACGCCCGGGTCTGTCGGACGACGCTTCTCTCTGAACCACTGGTGTGAAGGCCGGCATCGCCCGCGACTGTGAGCGGCAACAGCCTACAGGCGAGCCGCAACGCGCACTCCAACATGACCCGCTGTTTTTTATTGGAGACCCTCACCATGACCCCATCCACCGACTCCACCCGCGGCGACGGCATCGAGCGCATCGACGTGAACTCCCAGGAATCCCTTCAGAAGTGGGAGCGCAAGTTCGACGTGACCGCCGCACAGCTGAAGGAGGCCGTGTCCGCCGTTGGCGACAAGGCGCCCGACGTCGAGATGCATCTCAAGGGCACGCGGGCCTCGACCAACGATGATCAGGTCGACAAGGCTGGCGGCTGACCGTCAGTTCGTCAACGCAGGCGCGGCGTCGAGCTGACCTCAGGCGCCCGGGGCCATCGCGTGGCCGACGACAATCCCGGGATGGCCCAAGGCAAGCGCATTTCCACCGACATCGGCGACGACGCCCTCCAAACCATCCAGGCCCTCGGCGCCGCCGCCAAGGCGGCGCGGCTGGCCGCCGGCGAAGGCCAGGCCGCTGCGGCCGCGCGCCTGGGCGTGCACGTGCAGACCATCGGCCGCATCGAGTCCGGCGAGCCGGGCGTCTCCGTCGGCCACATGGTCGGCCTGCTGGCGCTGTACGGCATCGGCGTGCAGCCGCAGCCACCGCAGAACCGCTGAACGATGGCGTCGATCTCCGGCTCGCACGCGGTTGCCGTCCTTCGCACCTTGCCCAACGGCGTGCGCCTGCTCGCCGTGCCCATGCCGCAGGTGCAAAGCGCCAGCGTCGGCGTCTTCCTGCGCGTTGGTTCGCGCGATGAGACGCCGGCCACCAACGGCATCAGCCATGTGCTGGAGCACATGGCCTTCAAGGGCACGGCCACGCGTTCCGTGCAGGCCATCAACCTCGACGCCGAGCGCCTGGGCGCCGACGTCAACGCCTTCACCGGCAAGGACAGCACCGCCTACTTCATGACCGGCCTGGGCCGGCATGCGAACGACCTGCTTCGCATGACGGCGGACATCGTGCTCAACAGCACCTTTCCCGAAGACGAACTGCAGCGCGAGCTGGAGGTGATCCGGCAGGAGGCGATCGAGTACGACGAGGACCCCCAGGACAGCGCCGACGACCTGCTTGACCGCGCGATCTGGGGTGATGCCCCGATGGGCATGCCGGTGATCGGCACCCTGGAGAACATCGAAGGCTTCCGCCGTGACGATCTCGTGCGCCATGTGCAGGCGCATTACGTGGCCGGCAAGACCGTCGTGGCCGCCGCCGGCCACTTCGACGTCGAAGGCTGGATGGCGCTGGCGGAAGAACTCTTCGGCGCCATGCCGGCGTCACCCGCTGCACCAGCGACGCAGGCGCCTGCGCCTGCCGCCTACGTCGGCCAGGCCCTGGCGCGGCGCTTCACGCAGGTGTCGCAGGTGTTCGTGAACATCGCCTATCCCATCGCGCCCTCGGACCCGAAGGCGGTGGCGCAGACACGCTGGCGCCTCACGGCCCAGCTGGCCGCCAACCTGCTCGGCAACGGCATGTCGTCCCCGCTGTCGGACACCATCCGCGAGAAGCTGGGCCTGGCCTACACCGTGGACGCCAGCATCGACAAGGGCGACCGCTGGGCCAACTTCGTGGTCAGTGCCGTGACCACGCCGGACAAGCTGGACGCGCTGGTCGCGGCCACCGGCGATCTGCTGCGCGCGCATGCGGCTGCCATCGACCCGGTGCACCTGGAGCGCGCCCGCAACCAGCTGACCGTGTCGCGCGTGCGCACCGCCGAACGCACCTACGGCACGATGGAGCAGGCGGTGGAAGAGCTGCTGGCCACCGGCACCGTGATGCCCATGGACGAGGCGCTGGCGCTGATCGAGGACATCGGTGCCCATGAAGTGCGCGCCGTGTTCGAGGGCATGCTGGCGCATGCGCCGGCGGTGGCGATCACGGGCAAGGGCGCGACGGCGCGGCAGGCCAGGGCGCTGTCGGCCCGCCTGGGCGCGCTGCCGCGAGGGTAGACGCAGGCTGCACGGAGCCGGCGCCTGCGCCCGGCGTGAGTCGCCCGTCAGTGCACCATCAACACCGGCACGGTCATCGACGCCAGCACGCTGCGTGTCATGCCGCCCGTCGCCCACTCGTGAACGCGACTGTGGCCCCAGCAACCCATGACCAGCAGCCCGGAGCCCAGATCCGCAGCGAGCGACAGCAGCCGCTCGGCCGCGTCGCCGTGCTCGCGCCCGCCGTCATGCACAACGGCGTCGATGCCGTGCTGTTGCAGGAGCTCCTTCAACGGCGCCAGCCCCTGCAGGGCGGCGTCCGAATACGACACCAGGTCGACGCCCCGCGCAAGCCGCATCCAAGGGATGGCCGCTGAGACGGCCCTGGCGCACTCCCGCGTCGGCCGCCAGGCCACCAGCACGCGCCGGCCCAGGATGTCGAAGCGGCCCGCCCACGGCACCATCAGCGTGGGCTTGCCGCTCGCGATCATCACGGCGCTGGCAAAGCCGGCGGAAACCTCGTCCACCTGCGGATCGGACGGATCGCGCTGACCCAGCACCACCAGGTCGTGGAACAGCGCGCACTGCGCGAAGGCCCAGGGCGTGCTGCCGCGCGGCGACAGCCAGCTGATGCGGTCCGAGTCGGCGGCCACGGTGTCGAAGGTCGTCCGGGCCCGGTCGAGCGCCTCCCGATCCAGGGTCTGGAGCGACGACAGCGCCGCACCGGTGAAATCCATGGCGTAGGGGTAGCGCTCGTACGCGCTGAGGATGCACGGGAGCGCATGGCAGTGCGCATCGAAGGCCTGCGCGAGCTCCGCCGAGAGTCTCAGCCGCGCGGCGCCGTGCGGCGAGCTGTCGAGGTGGACGAGGATGGATCGGGGTAGGGTCGACATGGTTGCGCGTCTCGCACGCGCCGACGGCACGAGCGTCTCGCCGCGTCGGCGCACAAGGCGGAACGGACGCATCCCTTCGACGAAGAAGGGATGTCGCCATCGTGCGCGTCCTTCAGGAACGCGATTTGCGCTCTGTCAAATGCCCGGCTGGGCAGGTACGCCGGCGCGGCGGTTCTTGAGCTCACCGAGCATGGCGCCAGCGCCTTCCTGCTCAAGCCGCGCCACCAGGCCGCTGCGGTCTTCGCGATTGCGCAGGCTCAGCGTCATGCCGCAGCGAGAGGCGGCGGCCTGCGCAATCGCCAGGCCCAGCCCGCTGCCGTCCGTGTTGCCGCCTGGCACACGAAAGAAGCGGTCGAAGACCCGTGCCTGGTATTCGGGCGGGACACCGGGGCCGGTGTCCACGCCTTCCGTCTTCAGCGGCGGCTTTGCAGCGAGAGCGGACTGCCATAGAACTGCACCGAATGGCAGCTTTCGCTACATTGGCAATCATCGAAGCGAAATGCCCAGTTACGAAGTGCTTAGCGATAAGCTAGCCCCATTGGAAGGTCTCCTGTGAAGCGCGGTAACCTAACCCTTCCCAACAAGCGAGAAGTAGGCACGTTCAGTTACGTCGATCAGATAGTGCGCCTCGGGGGCTATAGCTCACAGGACATCTATGGCATCTCGCCTGGAGACGACTTGCAGGATAGGGTGCAGCGTATCCATGATCTATACCGCACGGCCTACCACGAGTACACGCATTTTCTTGATCTGACGACTACTGTCTACGGACTGACGCTCGTCAACAAACTCGTCATGGCGGTGGCGCACTTTGAAAAAAAGGGAGAGCACGCGGACCCACTATCGCCTGCTCCGGTCAATCTAAGGGAAGAGTTTGACGAGATCGATCGAGAAAGAATGCACGCGAAAAATGCGTCAGGAAAATGGCCCAGGCCATGGGGCTATCGCCCCTACTATGGCAATGCGAGGGTTTCGGAAGGCTCAACAGATGAATACCTTCTGATTGGGGCCACATTCTTCGATCCCGCCACAAAGGCAGTCTTTGCGCGTGCCCCGTTTTCGGTGCCCGCGATGCTTGAAAGCAATGCGGTAATCAATGAACTATTTTTGGCGCACATTTTCAGCAAGACCCAGAAGTTCCAAAGCATCGATACAGAGAAGCTCCTGAGAGCGCTGACGGAGGACACTCTGAAGTTCTTCTACGATGCGGGGTTTCTCGAGTACACAGTTTGCTTTCACCGCTGCGCAAACCTGACGCTAATCGAAGACATCGTCCACGCCGGCCACATCATGGCGCTGATCTCGCGCATCTGCTTGGACGCCCCGCTCGCATGCATGGTCAACTATGCGCCGAAAGATGACTCGCTGGACGGCATTCACGAAGGGATTCGAGGGCGCGTCCTAGAAATGATTCGAGCTGGATCACGCAGCGCTGTGTTCGAGCTCCTGACCTCAGTCCTAGTGCCGGCTGACGCAGAACTCAATCCCGCTGAAGTTGTGCGAAGGATTCTTGAGAAGACCAACTTTGAATTCAGCCTCGAGAACGCTGCGGAAATCAAGGCCACATTATTGAGGTCTATTTTGAAGGGGGCCGATGGCCTCCCAACTTGGGAGCCGCTCTCGAAAATCATCGAGCAAAACGTGGACGTTTCAAATGGCTTTGATGGCCTCTACGAACTTCACAAGTACACGCTGCCAAACTGCATACTAAGTGACGGGCACCTTTTCCATCCGCACAAGCCCACGCCGACGTCGCCAATGCATCCCAGTGTTGCTGACTTCGATTGCGTCGAGCACGCAAGGTGGATGGAGGACTTCACTAACTGGCTCTTCGGAAGATAGCGATTCCGTGTGGGAGCGAAAGCGCCCCCTCAGCATGGTCGCCGCGTTTTCGGAGGTCAAGGCTATAGGAACTGGCAGCCATCTCGCTGGGGCGTCACGATCGTCGTGCGACGGATGGCCCTTGTGATCGCGACGCGCAACGCTAGCCGCGACTGCGCGATACGCCTGGCGTCGGCGTTCGCCGCCACGATACGCCCGGAGAACGTGCCCTCGTAGATGACGACCTCCTCGAACTCCTTCCCCTTGGCCTTGTGGATGGTCATCACGTGCAGGCCGCGCCATTCCTTCTGTGCAGCAACGAAATGCTCCTGTAGCAGGGCATCGCGAAGCGCCGCCTCAGCACCGACATAGTCGCCCCGAGTCTTCCACATCTCGCTGAGAGCCGTGCGCAACGCGGAGCCCCTGTGTAGCAGGCGGAGAAAGCGCGCGTCCTCGGCCACTCGGGCCACTTGGGGTGCGGTAGACGTGGCGATCAACTCTCGCACGGCAGCCCAGTCTTCCTCAGGGTTTCCTGATAGCCTGAGATCCGCACGTTCGGCAGCGATCCTCTGGCACTCTTTGACAACGAGTTCCCTGTTCTTGCCGCGGATCCTTCCCGTCGTCATGTAGATGCCGATCGCGCCAGCGAGGTCCATCTCCGCCTGCCCCGGAGCCTTGTTTCCACCACGGCCACGGATGTGAGTGTGCAGCGTGGCGACTAGGCGCGACGCCAGCGCAGCGGCAGAGCCTCCTTCCATCAGCACTGCGATGACGTTTGCAGCCAGGGACGGCGACTCTGCATCCATCGCCACATCGTGCCGAAGTGCGGGCAGGCCGTCCAGGTCTGAGGACAAGTACTGCGAGAACTGCAGCATGAATGCCTTGGACGGAACGAGGACAGCCACCGAAGTGTTTGACTCGTTGCGCAGGCGCCGGAGCGCGGCCAGGACCTCAGCCTTCGCCCGGAAGTGCGGGCTCTGGTTCCTGCGGAAGCCGTAGCGCACGATCTTTACATGCGTGTATTCCTTGCCGCGGTTCCGATCGGTCAACAGATCGTTGCCGAAGACGGTGATGTCAGTTCCGTTGCTGCGGTGGTTCTCGCCCGAGAAATCGAAGCTCGCAGGCTGGAACGCCTCGACGAATTCACCCAGGCGGCGGGGATCGGCACCCCGGAATTCGTAGATGCGTTGCTCGGGGTCACCTAGTGCAATCAGGCGGCTATGTCGACCCAACTGGCGGATTAGCGCCCACTCGTCGGCATTGGTGTCCTGGAACTCGTCGAGGATCACCATGGGATAGGTGTCGCAGTAGATGCTCGCCAACCGGACACTGCGCTGGAAGAGTTGGGCGACCAGCCGGGCGAACAGGTCGAAGTGCAGCCGCCCCTCTTCCTCAAATAGGCGAAGCATCTCCTGCTCGCGAGCGCCGGCATCTACGTCTGCGAAGTGGGCTGCGGCCTCTGGCGGCGGCAGCAGTGTGATGGGCTTAGCCGTGTTCAACAGGTAGCCGTGGCTGCGCAGGATGCTCCATGCGAACCCGTGGTAAGTGGTGATCTCGAGATGCTTGAGCTCCTCCGGCGTGATGAGCTCCGCCGCCTTTTCGACGATTCGCGCCACCGTCGGCCTAGCAAAGCTCAGGAATAGTACCTTCTGGCCCGGCTTCAGGTTTCCGTTGGCCAACTGCTGCTGGGCTTTGACAAGCGCTACGTGAGTCTTGCCGGCTCCCGGGCCTGCGAGTGCCAACGCGTGTCCAGGACTGGCCAGGAAGGCGAGCTTCTGCGGGCTCCAGACCATGGTTTCAGGCCGAGGCGGGGGCGGTGGGAAGTGCAGGCGGCACTGGGGGCGGAGGCTCGATCACCCGGAATATGGTGTGCAGGCAGTCGGTGAGGTACTTGGGCATCTCCTGCCAGTCCCGACAAGACGCCAGCAGGTCGGCCGCCTGGCCGCTGCCTTTGCCCCAGGCGAAGTATTGCGACAGCGCGCTTGTCAGTATTGTTAGATCAGACTCTGCCCTCGGCGTCACAGCCATCAAATGCTGTGGCCAGTCGCCGTCTGCAACCACACCCAGCGCGTACCGTCGAATCGCGTTCTCGTGAGTCCCCAGCAGCACCAGCGACTCGAATCCCTTCATGTGCGATTCGAACGGGTAGTCGACGGCGGCACGGATGAGGGATAACTGTGTCTCGTCCTGCTTATCGAACACCGCGAAGACGGTCTTGCCCAGCCCCCTGAAGAAGTTGCCGAGCGGCGCGACCTGCGAGTCCGTCTTGGCGTCGATGACCGCCACGCCAAGCGCCTCGAGTGACTTGAAAAACTGTGGGGCGGTCTTGCTGAGCGTGCGTGCGGCCGTCGGCAGCGCGTCGAACTCTGTGCGCCCCTCAACTATGAGGACGTACTTGGCAAGCAGCGCCTCACAGAAGCGCGCTCGAAACTCCGCCTTGTAGGCCTTCGGCTTGATCGTTGGCGGCAGGCCGGCAGGGACGGAGGTCAGCAAGCCGCTTGCGCGCTTGAGTACCTTGATCTGGGTCGGCTCGAACTCCTCGAGTACATATGGCGAGTGCGACGTGAAAAGGGCCTGTGCCGACTTCTCGCGCACGCTGTTGACGATGCGCTTCTGAGTATGCGGAGGCAGCGCAGTCTCAGGCTCCTCCATGGCGAAGATCACGTTCTGCTTGAGCTCGGCAATGATGGAAAGCAGTGCGAGCACCAGCGTATTGATGGTGCCCGTGCCCTGATGCTGGTACGGCGCAGCGTAGCTGCTGCCGTCTGGGCGCCTAGCGCCCGTGCCCATAAAGACTGTCAATGTGCGGCGTAAGGTCTCGCGTGTGAGGTCCGAGACGCGCATGTGCGGATCCTCGGCCCAGTCCGAGGGGACGAGCTTCTTGATCGAAGCCTGAACTGAGGCCAGCAGCGTGGTGACGCCGAGCTCAGGCTTGTCGGCGACTGGCAGGACGCGCAGCGAAGCCAGCAGTTCCTCCCACATCTTGAGGCGCGAATCCTGAAGGCGCAGGATTACATCGAGCAGCGAGCCGCGCTCTAGGCTGAGCGCACGCGATCCGGTGCGCACTGTTCGCAGGTAGAGGAAGCCGCATTTGCGCTTGTCGGATGCCCGAAACGTCTGGTACTCGCCGGCGCCGATCGGAGCGGGCAGCGCGAAGAACGTGTTGCCGAGGAAGTCGTCTTCTTCCGCGTCGTAGGCGCCACGGAAGAAGACCCGCAGCGCAGGCCCGACCCCGGCGGCGTCGGTGCCCTCGACCGGTGGGCCGGCCATAAGCGTCTTCGCGTTCGTGTCCCACCATTCCAGGTGTTCGCGGAAGTGCCGAAGTTGCTCTTCATTGAGGTCGGCGATGATCACCTCGACTCCCAGCAGGATCGGCTGCCCTTCGGCGCTAAGGTACTGGCCCGCGTAGAAGTCGTGCTCGTCGACAACCGGTCGGCGAGAGAGTCGCTCTGGGCCCAACACCAGGTCAATTGCCTCAAGCAGCGTGGACTTGCCCGCGTTGTTGTCGCCAACGAGCACGCTGTGTCCATCGAAGTGAACGGTGCCCTGTGCGATCCCTCGAAAGTTCGCAACCTTGACCTGAACAATTTTCATGGAGTCCCCCTGCTTGGCTCGTAAGTGTGGCCACTTACATTCAATTATGTATGCGCGCGTTGCCGCAATGGAGCAAAGCAGGTCGTCCGTCGATTGGCCGATCATGCTCAAAATGGTCGTTCCGTTCGTCGAACGCGAATGACTTCATTCAGCCTGAAGCGGTCATTGCCCTGAGCTTTGTCGAACGACGTTCGCCGCTCTGATGGTCAATTCCAAATACCCCGTGGCCGCATCCACCTCCCGCCCCAACCGCCACCCCACCATCTCCGCCACGACCAGCTCCACCGTCGTCCGCACCGCATTCCCATACCCCACATGCCCGCCCCACACGCGCCCCTGCGCGTCGGCCACGCTCATGTGCAGGTGCGCGCCCTGGGGCGAGAGCGAGCCCGAGAGGCTGAGGATTTCGAAGGGCCCGGTCCAGCGGGTTTCCTGTTCGGCGGCGGCCAGGCGCAGCACGGCGCCGTCCAGGCTGCCGATGCCGGCGACGACGAAGAGGGCCGGGCCATCGGCATGGTCGGCGGCGTGCTGCTCCAGCGTGCGCCGCAGGTCGGTGCCGGGCGGCAGGCGCATCGGGGTGAAGCTCATGGCCCCATCGTGCCTGGAATGGGCAGTCGGCGCTCAGCGCGCCAGCGCCCGGAACTGCGCGATGACGGCGTCGAAGCTCGCATCCGCCTGCAGCCCCAGGCGTCGCGCGCGCTCGCTCTCGAACCGCGAAGGCCAGCCACCCACGATACGGGCCACCGCCGCATCAGGCTTGACGGTGACGCGGGCAGCGACCGCCTTGCCCGCGCTGCGTTCCAGGGCCTGCAGCATCTCCGCCACGGTCACGCTGAGGGCAGGCAGGTTCAACGCCGTGCGCCCGCCGAACTCGGCGCGGCTGGCCTCGGCCACGCGCAGGATGCCTGCGATGGTGGTGTCGGGCGAGGCCAGGGCGACCGCGGTGGAGGGGTCCACCGGGCAGATGGCGTCGATACCGGCCAGCGGCTCGCGCACGATGCCCGACAGGAAGCCCGAGGCCGCCCCGTTGGGCCGGCCCGGCCGCACCGACACGGTCATCAGTCGCGCGGCGCGACCATCGATGTAGCCCTTGCGGGTGTAGTCGGCCACCAGCTGTTCGCAGATGAATTTCTGGATGCCGTAGCTGGACTGAGGCGTGGGAAGGGTGTCGTCGCGCACAACGGGCGGCAGCGGCACGGCCTCGTCGTCGCCATAGACGGCGACCGAGCTGGCAAAGAAGAACAGCGGCGCCTGGCCGGTGCGCGCCTGCTGGGCGCGCAGGGCCTCCAGCAGGCGCCGCGTGGCTTCGAGGTTGCTGCGCAGACCCAGCGCGAAGTCGGCCTCGCATTCGCCCGACACGGCCGAGGCGAGGTGGAAAACGGCGTCGTGGTTGCCCGCCATCAGGCTGTCCAGCCGCTCCAGCAGGTCGCCGGCATCGCGCTTGACCCGCCGGTCCGCCAGCAGGCCCGGATCGGCGACCGGATGCAGGTCGGCCAGGGTGAGCGTGTCGATGGGCTGGCCGCACAGGGTGCCGCGTTGCAGCAGGCGGCGCGCCAGCAGGGTGCCGAGGAAGCCGGCGCCGCCGGTGATGAGGATGTTCATCCCGCCACTATCGCGCGTCTAGATCACCGCGCAACCGCAGCTCATGCGCCAGTTGCCCCGGTCGCCCACGATGATCGGTGCCGACGCGGGCCCGGCGCAGCAACCGGCGCCATGCATCGCCGCCCCACCGGGCGCTTGCGCCATGCCGCTTTTGCGCCGCTGCTGGTAGCCGCCGTACACGTTCACCGGCAGCCAGTCGGGCATGGGCTTGACCACGGCCGGTGCCTGTGCGGCGAAGGTGCCGATGCCATGCACCACCGTGCCCCCCACCACCGTCAGCACGGCGGTGATGTCGCGGATGTCGTCCTCGGGCACGGCGAAGTAGTCGTCCGACAGCAGCGCGAAGTCGGCCAGCTTGCCGGGCTGGATGCTGCCCTTGCGGGCCTCGTCGCCGGTGAGGGCGGCGCCTTCCAGCGTCCACATGCGCAGCGCCTCGTCGCGGCTGACCAGGTTGCGGTCGGCATTCAGGCGCGTGTCGCCCATCGTCTTGCCGGTCACCAGCCAGTGCAGCGAGACCCAGGGGTTGTAGCTGGTGGCGCGGCTCGAATCGGTGCCGCAGGCCACGGGCAGGCCCATCGCCCGCATGCGGCCGATGGCGGGCGCGTCGGCCGCGGCCTCGCGGCCCCAGGTCTGCGCGAAGACCTCGCCGTCGAGCGACATGCGGTTCTGGATGGCGATGCGTCCGCCCATGGCGGCCACGCGCTCCATGGAGCGCGGCGACAGCGTCTCGCAGTGGTCCAGCGCCCAGCGCACGTTCCTCATCGGTACCTCGCGGTTGACCTTCTCCAGCACGTCGAGGATGCGCGTGGCGGTGCTGTCGTAGCTGGCATGCATGCGGATGGGCCAGCCTTTGCCCACCAGATAGGTCGCCACCTCGGTGAGCTTGGTCTCCATGATGGCCGGCGCGGGCGTCACGCTCTTGCCGAAGTTGGCGGGGTCGGTGGCGGCCCACAGGATGTACTCGCCCGCGCCCACCATGCGCAGCCAGTCGTCGCCCTGGCCGGGCGCGACGCGCTGCGACCAGGCCTGGTAGTCGGCCAGTTCCTGGCCCGGGCGCTGCGCGAACAGGTTGTACGAGATGCGCAGCGTCATCCTGCGCTCGGCCGCGAGTTGGGCGATGCCGCTGTAGTGCTCGGGGTAGTTCTGGCCACCGCCGCCGGCATCGACCACGCTGGTCAGGCCCAGGCGATTCATCTCGCGCATGTAGAGCTGGGTCGACAGCGCCTGGTCCTCGTCCGACAGCTTGGGCACGCGCGCGAACAGCGCCACCAGCCCGCCCAGGCTGGTGGTGTTGACCACCAGGCCGGTCGGGTTGCCGGCGGCGTCCTTCTCCAGCACGCTGCCGATGGGGTTGGGCGTGTTGCGGTCGAAGCCCAGCACCCGCAGCGCCGCGCGGTTCAGGAAGGCGCGGTCGTACAGGTTCATGACGAAGCAGG
>NZ_CAJYES010000010.1 GCF_913773995.1 uncultured Pseudacidovorax sp. | reverse complement strand
GCCTGCCCGAGGTATGGGCCCAGCTGGCGGAGCTGGGCTGGCTGGCACTGGCCGTGCCCGAAGATTTGGGTGGCTTCGGTGGACGCGCCGCCGACCTGTGCGCCGTGGCCGAACCCCTGGGCGTAGCGGGCCTGAACGAGCCCTTTGCTGAATCAGGCGTTCGCCCTCCTGCATTGCTGGCCGCGCTGCCGGACCCGAACGACGCCGTCGCGCGCCTGCTTGTCGGCGCGATGGCGGGCGAGCTCCGCCTTGCCTGCATCGCCGGGGGTGCGGCTTGCGATTGGGCTGCATGCCAAGACGGGCGTATCACGGGCCGCAGTCCTGTCGTGCCGGGCGGTGCCGGTGCGAATGCCTGGCTGTGGGCCAGCGTCGAGGAGGGTCAGGTCACGCTGTTCGCGCTGACGCGCCACCTGCCTGGACTTCAGGCGCAGGCCTGCACCCTCGTCGACGGCCAGCGCGCCGTGCGGCTCTCTGCGCAATCGTTGACGCTGCCGGAACCGCTCTGGCAGGGCAGCACCGACGCGTGGCGCGCGGCCGTGGCGCGAGCCGAGGCGCTGACCCTGCTGACCCATTGCGCCATGAGTGTCGGCGCCATGCGGCGCGCGAGGACACTGACGCAGGACTACCTGAGCACGCGCCGGCAATTCGGCCAGACCGTGGTGCGCAACCAGGTGATCCAGCATCGTCTGGTGGACCTGATGGTCGAGATCGAAGAGGCCGATGCGCTGGTGCAGGCCACGGCCGAGCGCACCGATGCCGGCATCGGCGATCCGCGCTGGCTCGCGGCGACCGGCGCCACGCTGGCGGCGGCCACGCGCCACGTCTGGCAGGAAACGGTGCAGTTGCACGGCGCCATCGGCATCACGCAGGAATGCGAGGCGGCGCCGCTGGTTCGGCGCCTGGCCCTCGCCGGCGTGCAGCACGGCACCGAGGCCCACCATCTGGCCCGGCTGGCCGACGCCAGCCTCGGCCCCATGCCCCCGCACGCCGCCGATTGAAGAAAGCACGTCCATGTCCGAACCTTCCGCTGTTCTCACGCAACGCCATGGAGCGGTGCTGCAGCTGACGCTGAACGCGCCCGCCAATCGCAATTCACTGTCCGCGCCGGGCGTGCTCGAAGGGCTGCTGGCCGGCCTTGCCGACCTGGACCACGACGAGACGCTGCGCTGCGCGGTGATCACCGGCGCCGGCGGCGCCTTTTGTTCGGGGGGCGATCTGCGGCAACTGGCGCATGCCCCGGAGCAGGAGACCCGCGCCCGCATGACCGCCAATGCCGCCCTCTATCGTGGTATTGCGACGGCAAACAAGCTGGTGATCGCGGCCGTCGACGGCCCTGCCTTCGGCGCGGGACTGGGCCTGGCGGCCTGCTGCGACCTGGTGGTCGCCGGCCAGAGCGCTCGCTTCTGCTGTGCCTTTGTGCGTGTGGGGGCCATGCCTGACGCCGCCCTCTTCTGGTCGCTGCCCGCGCGCGTTGGCCGCACGCGCGCCCGCCAGATGATGCTGCTGGCCGACGAGATCGATGCGCCCGAGGCGGTGGCCATGGGCTTGGCGGATCGCATGGCTGCCGGTGAATCGGCCTTGCCCGACGCACTGGCACTGGCCGAGCGGCTCGCGCGAGGGCCTGCGCAGGCCCAGGCGTGCATCAAGCTGGGTCTGCGCGAGGCGCCGATGGGTCTGGACGAGGCCCTGGAGTTCCAGCTGACCCACGCGCCCACGCTGTTCGCCGGCGACGACTTCCGTGAAGGCGCCAGGGCCTTCTTCGAAAAGCGGGCACCGGTATTCGGCCGGCCGCGTCCGTGAGTGCGATGACCTCGTACGGTGACACGCTGCCGCTGGCAGGCCTGCGGGTGCTGGAGTTCGGCCAGTTCATCGCGGCGCCGGCGGCCTGCCAGACGCTGGCCGACCTGGGTGCCGACGTCGTCAAGGTAGAGCCGCCCGGCGGCGATGCGGCGCGCCATGTGGGCTGGTCCCGCGATGAATTCGGGCCGATGTTCAGTGCCTATAACCGTGGCAAGCGCTCGGTGGTGCTGGACCTGCGAACGGAGGTGGGCCGTGCGCAGGCTCTGCAACTGGCGCTGCAGACCGACGTGCTCATCCACAACATGCGGCCCGGCGCCATGGACAAGGCCGGCCTGGGGACCGACGTGCTGCGCGGCCTGTCGCCAAGGCTGATCTATGGCCAGGTCAGTGGCTTTGGACAGGAGGGTGAAGATGGCCGGCGCCCGGGCTTCGACATCGCGGCCCAGGCAGAGAGCGGGATGATGAGCCTCAACGGCGCTGCCGACGGCGAACCGACGCGGCTCGGATTCACTGCCGTTGACGTGATGGCCAGTCACGCACTCTGCACTGGCGTGTTGGCGGCGCTGGTGCGGCGCGGCAGCACCGGCGTAGGCGCCCAGATCGACGTGTCCCTGATCGACGTCGCGGTGGAAGCGCTCGCCAACGCGTGGGCCGAGTACCGACTGACGGGCCGCATGCCGCTGCGCTGCGGCAACGGCCAACCCCATGCGGCGCCGGCCGCGGACCTGGTGGAGACGGCGGACGGACTTGTGGTCGTCTCGGCCTACACGCAGGCGCATTTCGCCAGACTGTGCGCGGCGCTCGGCCAGCCGCAGTTGGCCAGCGACCCACGCTTTGCAACCAATGCAGCCCGCGTGGCCAATCGCCCTGCGCTTCGCGCCGCCTTGGCCGCAGGCATCGGCCACCTGGACTCCGCCGAGGTCGGGCGACTGCTCACCGAGGCCGGTGTGGTGGTCGGCGTGGTGCGGACCATGGCCGAGGTGCGCGCGGGACACGGCGGCGTGGCATCGGACCTGTTCGTCCCGGTCGAGCGGTCGGACGGTGCAGCCATGGCCCTGCCCGGTCTCCCCTTCCGAATGGACGGACAGGGTCGGCGAGGGGGCGCACTGCCGGGAATCGGGGAACACACCGCTGCGGTGGGGAGCCACTGGGGCGCATCGCGCTGAGAAGTGACCGGGCAACAAAAAAGCCCACCGGCGGCGGGCTCTGAATCGTTGGGAGCAGGACTCACCAAGGACGGGGGAAATGACTGGTAGGACGTGCAGGATTCGAACCTGCGACCAACGGATTAAAAGTCCGCTGCTCTACCAACTGAGCTAACGTCCCGCTTCACGCCGCCACTGTCGCGTCGTGTTCAGCAAAGCCGACGATTATAGCGTGGAATTTTGCTGAATCTTGTCGATGAGCCAGCCGGCGGCGCACAGCCCGAACGTGGCCGTCACCGCCACCATCGACCCATAGCCGTGGCAGTTCAGGGTACCGTCGCCTTCGACCGCACAGGAGGCATCCGGCGGGGCCACGGGCTCGCGGCTGAAGACGCAGTGCAGCCCGATGGCCTTGCCATCGCGCCTGGCCCCGTGATGCTTGCGCAGCCGTTGGCGCAGTTGCGCCATCAGCGGGTCGTGCGTCGCATGGGCCAGATCCTCGACTTCAACGCGCTGCGCATGTCGTTTGCCTCCAGCCGCACCGACGGTGATGAACGACAGGCTTCTGCCCCGCGCCAGTGCCCAAGCTGCCAACGCCGTCTTGGCAGACATCTGGTCGCAGGCGTCCACCACGCCGCTGACAGGCCCCAAAGTCTGCTCGGCCTGGAGGAGGAGCGAAAACCAGTTGTCGGCGGTGACGAAATCGTCCACGGCCAGTACCCGGCAGCGCGGATTGATGTGACCAATGCGCTTATGCATGGCCTGGACCTTGGCCTGCCCGACGGTGTCATCGAGCGCGTGGATCTGGCGGTTGATATTGGACTCGGCCACGTGGTCCAGATCGATGAGCGTCAAGGCGCCCACCCCACTGCGCGCCAGCGCTTCTGCGGCCCAGGAGCCTACGCCGCCGAGGCCAATGACGACGACATGCGCATCGCGCACCGCCGCCGCACCTTGCACGCCGTACAGCCGCTCCATGCCGCCAAAGCGACGGCTCAGGTCTGGCTCGGTGTCCGGGGCGCCTTCTGGCATGGACGGCGTGGTGGCGACCGGCGCACTCAACGCAGGCGAGAGAGGCGTTCCCGCGCCGCGGTGGCTGCCTCGGACTGCGGATAGGCCTTCACCAGGTCTTCCAATGTGCGA
>NZ_CAJYES010000009.1 GCF_913773995.1 uncultured Pseudacidovorax sp. | reverse complement strand
CGGCTTCACTTCGGCCGATGGGGCGAGCGTCTGTGGGTCAGTCCTCGATTCCATCGACTGCACCATGCCATTGGCGTCGGACATGAGGAGGTCGGTCGGCCCGGCGTGCTGGGTGGCTGCAACTTCGGGGTGCTTCTGCCCTGGTGGGACATGTTGCTTCGCACGTCCAACTTCGACGATCGCTACCTGCCCACCGGCGTGCGCGACCAAGTGGAGCCCGATGCAAGCGGCCGTTTACGCGACTACGGGCGCGGATTCTGGTCGCAACAATGGTTGGGACTGCGACGTCTGGTGGGGCGGGCCTGAACTTGCCCCGACCCGCCGGGGGCTCTCGGGCTGCGGTTATGCTGCGCGCCGATGCGTCTTCTCGCTGATTCCTGCTGGCGCGCGGCGGCCTACTGCCTCCACCCTCGGGTCATTCTGCTGTCGCTCATGCCGCTGGCGCTGATGGTCACGGCCTCCGTTGGACTGGCCTATCTGTACTGGGAGCCTGCGGTCGGCTGGACGCGTGGCGCCCTGGATGCGTGGCCCCTGCTTGCGGGTCTGTGGAACTGGCTCCAGGGCCTCTTCGCGGGCGACGTGCGCAACCTGCTGGCCCCCTTGATCGTGTTGCTGGGCGCGACGCCTGTTCTCGCGATGGTGTCGTTGATCGTGGTGGCGGCGTTCATGTCGCCTGCCTTGACGCGCCTTGTAGCAGAGCGACGCTTCCCGGCCCTGGAAAAGAAGCGCGGGGCGGGCATGGTGAGCAGCATCGTGCGCTCCGTCGCGCTGACCTTGGCAGCCGTGCTGGCTCTGCTGGTGTCGGTTCCGCTCTGGCTCATTCCTCCACTCGTGCTGGTGTTGCCGCCGCTGATTTGGGGTTGGCTCACCTGCCATGTGATGAGCTTTGATACGCTGGCCGAACATGCCAGCGCCGAGGAGCGCCGCATCCTCATGCGCCGCCACCGGCTGCGCCTGCTCACCATCGGCATCGTGTGTGGCTATCTCGGCGCAGCTCCGAGCATCGTGTGGGCCTCCGGGCTGGTCTTCGCCGCGGCGTTCTTCATCCTGATTCCCGTGGCGATGTGGATCTACACGCTGGTCTTCGCCTTCTCGGCCCTGTGGTTCGCCCATTACGCGCTCGAGGCTCTGGCGCAGTTGCGGCGCGAGATGGCTGCTTCGGCCGAGCCAGCCACCGCTCTGACGTCCGTCGGACCACCGCCGGACATGCCCGTGCCGCTCCTGCCTTCTTCCACTCCTCCTTCAGCATGAGTTCTTCTGAAAGCCGGGCCTTCGGCCTGATCATCGTCGGCGACGAGATCCTCTCGGGCAAGCGCGCCGACAAGCACATGGCTCGGATCATCGAACTGCTCGCCGCGCGCGGCCTGTCGCTGTCCTGGGCAGAGTATGTCGGCGACGATCCGGTGCGTATCACCGCAGCCCTTCAGCGTGCCTTCGAGGGGCCGGACATCGTCTTTTCCACTGGTGGCATCGGTGCCACGCCCGATGACCACACGCGCCAGTGCGCCGCGGCGGCGCGGGGTGTGCCGCTGGCGCTCCATCCGGAAGCCGCCGAGCTGATCCGTGAGCGCATGCGGGACACTGCGCGCGAACAGGGCGTGCCCTTTGAGCCCGATCGTGCCGACAACATCCATCGCCTCAACATGGGGGTGTTTCCGCAGGGCGCGTCGATCATTCCCAACCCCTACAACAAGATTCCCGGCTTCAGCGTCGCTGACGTCCATTTCGTGCCCGGCTTCCCGGTGATGGCCTGGCCGATGGTCGAATGGGTGCTGGACCATCGGTACGCCCACCTTCATCGGGAGGCGGCCGTGCTGGAGCGCTCGCTGATCGTTTTCGGTGCAATGGAAGCCAGCCTCACGCCTCTCATGGAGGCCATCGAAGGCGAATTCGGCGGCGTCAAGGTGTTCAGCCTGCCCAGCGTCGACCATCCGCAGTACGGAAAGCATATCGAGCTGGGCGTCAAGGGCGACGTGCGCCAACTTGAGTCGGCCTATGCACGCCTCAAGCAAGGGTTATCCGATTTTGGTGCATCGATAGGCCCTGAGTTGGTGCGATAAATCGCAGTGCACTATGGAGGTGCATTCATGCGCTCGGCGCCCCGAGAACAATCTCACGCGATCAACAGTGCCGACACAGTTGAAAATGGCATAGAACCTGCGTTTGTCTCAGGCGCTAGTTTCGTCAACCCCTTCCATTCCCCCAGGAGAACCTGATGGCAAAGACCGTCGCCGACGTCATGAAACTCGTCAAGGAAAACGAGGTCAAGTTCGTCGACTTCCGATTCACCGACACCCGCGGCAAGGAACAGCACGTGACCGTGCCCGTTTCGGCCTTCGATGAAGACAAATTCACCTCGGGTCATGCCTTCGATGGCTCCTCGATCGCTGGCTGGAAGGGCATCGAAGCCTCCGACATGCAGCTGATGCCCGACCCGAGCACCGCCAACATCGATCCCTTCTTCGAAGAGACCACGCTGTTCCTGCAGTGCGATGTGCTCGAGCCCGCCGACGGCAAGCCCTACGACCGCGATCCCCGCTCGGTCGCCAAGAAGGCCGAGGCCTACCTGAAGTCCACCGGCCTGGGCGACACCGCCTACTTCGGTCCCGAGCCCGAGTTCTTCATCTTCGACAGCGTTCGCTGGAGCAACGAGCCCGGCCGCGTCTTCAGCGAGATCGACGAGTACGAAGCGCCCTGGAACAGCGGCGCCAAGATGGAAGGCGGCAACCGCGGTCACCGTCCCACCACCAAGGGCGGCTACTTCCCCGTTCCTCCGGTCGACAGCACCCAGGACATGCGTTCCGAAATGGTCCTGGTCCTGGAAAGCCTGGGCATCCCCGTCGAAGTGTTCCACCACGAAGTGGCTGGCGCCGGTCAGAACGAAATCGGCACCAAGTTCTCGACCCTGGTTGAGCGCGCCGACTGGACTCAGGTCCTGAAGTACGTGGTCTGGAACGTGGCCAACACCTACGGCAAGACTGCCACCTTCATGCCCAAGCCCTACGCGGGCGACAACGGCTCGGGCATGCACGTGCACCAGTCCATCTGGAAGGACGGCAAGAACCTGTTCGCTGGCGACGGCTATGCCGGCCTGTCCGACACCGCCCTGTACTACATCGGCGGCATCATTAAGCACGCCCGCGCGCTGAACGCGATCACCAACCCCGGCACCAACAGCTACAAGCGCCTGGTTCCCGGCTTCGAAGCCCCTGTGAAGCTGGCCTACTCGGCCAAGAACCGCTCAGCCTCGATCCGCATCCCCTTCGTCGCCAACCCGAAGGGCCGCCGCATCGAAGCGCGCTTCCCCGATCCCTCGGCCAACCCCTACCTGTGCTTCTCGGCCCTGCTGATGGCCGGTCTGGACGGCATCGAGAACAAGATCCACCCGGGCGAAGCCGCCACCAAGGACCTGTACCACCTGCCGCCGGAAGAGGACGCGCTGGTCCCCACCGTCTGCCACAGCCTGGACCAGGCTCTCGAGTACCTCGACAAGGACCGTGCCTTCCTGACCAAGGGCGGCGTGTTCACCGATTCCATGATCGATGCCTACATCGACCTCAAGATGGGCGAAGTCACGCGCTTCCGCATGGCCCCGCACCCGGTCGAGTTCGACATGTACTACTCGCTGTGATGTTCCCGGGCGCCTCGGCGCCCGGCGATATCGCAAACAAGGACGGCCCAGGCCGTCCTTTTTCTTTGGTGCGGGAACCGGCCTGTCGGCCCGTCTTCCAATTGCAAGACAATGCGGCGCGGCATCTTCCTGCCGCGCCAAGCCCTTTCTCTCCGTCCGTGATGATGAAACCCTACCTGCCTCTTCTTGTCCTGCTCGGTTTGGGCTGCTCTATCGGCGCGCAGGCGCAGGAGCGCATCTGGCGCTGTGGCAACGAGTACACCAACAACGCTGCCGATGCGCAGCGCCGTGGCTGCAAGGTGGTCGAGGGAGGCAATGTGACCGTGGTGCAGGGCACGCGGCCTGCGGGTGCAGCCACGTCTTCATCGCCCGCCGCTTCGCGGCCCGCTGGCGCGGGCCCGCGTGTCGATTCGCCCGAGCAGCGTGCGCGCGACAGCGACGCTCGCCGAGTACTCGAAGGCGAGCTTCGCCGACTGGAAGCCCGGCAGTCCGAGCTGTTGAAGGACTACAACAATGGCGAGCCCGAGAAGCAGGGCAGCGAGGCGCGCAACTATCAGAAGTACCTGGACCGTGTGGCCGAGATGAAGGCCGAGCTTGCCCGCAATGAGGCCGACCTGGCCAGCCTGCGCCGCGAACTGGACCGCCTGCCGGCGTCTCGCTGATGGCCTTCGGTACGGTTGCGCGCGCCAGCAAGCGCTTCCAGGCCTTCGATCTGCTCGCCACACTGGTGGTGGTGATCCGCCACGACGGCACGATCCTCTTTGCCAACTCGGCCCTGGAGGACGCGTTGGGTACCTCGCGCCGCACGCTCGAAGGCGCGGCGCTGGGCAACTTCTTCGTCGATGCCGGGACGCTGCGCACGGCCATCGATGGTGCACGCAGCAACGACTTCGCCACCCTGCGCTACGAGGCCCAGCTGCGCCGCGGCACGCAGGAGCCGCTGCCGGTGCTGGTCACGCTGGCCCAGGCCGATCGCAAGGCTGAACTGCTGCTGGAGATGTCGCCGCAGGAGCAGCAGGTGCGCCAGGATCGCGAGGTGCGCCTGCTCGACCAGGCCCAGGCCAACAAGGAGCTGATCCGTAACCTCGCGCACGAGATCAAGAACCCGCTGGGCGGCATCCGGGGTGCAGCGCAGCTGCTGCAGATGGAGATCGAGTCGCGCGACCTCATCGAATACACGCAGGTCATCATCCACGAGGCCGACCGGCTGCAGTCGCTGGTGGACCGTCTGCTGGCGCCGCATCGGCGCCCGCATGTGGTGGGCGACGTCAACATCCACGAGGTGTGCGAGCGGGTGCGCTCGGTGTTGCTGGCCGAGTTTCCTCACGACCTGGAGGTGGAGCGCGACTTCGACCCCTCCATTCCCGAATTCCGGGGCGATCGCGAGCAGCTGATTCAGGCCACGCTCAACATCGCGCATAACGCGGCGCAGGCCCTGTCCGAGCGGCGCGCTGCCGGCGATGCCCGCATCATCTTTCGCACCCGCATCGCCCGTCAGGTCATTCTCAACAAACAGTGGTGGCGATTGGCACTGGAATTGCATGTCATCGACAACGGCCCGGGTGTCCCGGACTCGATCAAGGACCGCATCTTCTATCCGCTCGTGTCGGGCAGGGAGGGCGGGACCGGATTGGGGCTGACACTGGCGCAGACCTTCGTGCAACAGCACCATGGGGTCATCGAGTGCGACAGCGTGCCCGGCCGAACCGACTTCACGATATTGATACCGCTGCCGTAGCAGGAAAGGATAACAAGGAGCTGCATGAAGCCGATCTGGATAGTGGACGACGACCAATCGATACGCTTCGTGCTTGAAAAGGCGCTGTTGCGAGAGGACCTGCCCACGCGCAGCTTCACCAATACGCGCGAGGTGCTGGCGGCGCTCGAGGCCGCCAACGATGACGAGATGCAGGGGCCACAGGTGCTGGTCAGCGACATCCGCATGCCAGGCGGTTCGGGCCTGGACCTGCTCGACAAGATCAAGCAGAAGCACCCCGGCCTGCCGGTCATCATCATGACCGCTTTCTCCGACCTGGACAGTGCTGTGTCGGCCTTCCAGGGCGGTGCCTTCGAGTACCTGCCAAAGCCCTTCGATCTGCCGCGCGCCGTCGAGCTCATCCGCCGCGCGGTGGACGAGAGCCAGCGCGAGGAGGTGGCCGAGGAGCGCATGCAGGCCACGCCCGAGATGCTGGGGCAGGCGCCGGCGATGCAGGACGTGTTCCGTGCCATCGGTCGGCTGTCTCAGAGCAATGTGACGGTGCTGATCACCGGCGAGTCCGGCTCTGGCAAGGAGCTGGTGGCCCGCGCACTGCACAAGCATTCGCCGCGGTCCAACGGACCCTTCGTGGCGATCAACACCGCGGCAATCCCGAAGGACCTGCTGGAAAGCGAACTCTTCGGCCATGAGCGCGGCGCCTTTACCGGCGCGCAGACCATGCGTCGGGGCCGCTTCGAGCAGGCCGACGGCGGGACGCTATTCCTCGACGAAATCGGCGACATGCCTTTCGACTTGCAGACACGTCTGCTGCGCGTACTGTCGGATGGGCATTTCTACCGGGTTGGCGGGCACAACGCCGTGAAGGCCAACGTGCGCGTGATCGCGGCCACGCACCAGGACCTGGAGCAACGGGTCAAGCAGGGCGTGTTCCGCGAGGACTTGTTCCACCGTCTCAACGTCATCCGGCTGCGCCTGCCGGCCCTGCGCGAGCGCAAGGAAGACGTGCCGTCGCTCACTCGGCACTTCCTGCAGCAGAGTGCCAAGCAACTGGGTGTGGAGCCCAAGCGCATCTCCGATGCGGCACTGGCGCAGCTGTCTGCCTTCAACTTTCCGGGCAACGTCCGCCAGCTGGAGAACATCTGCCACTGGCTGACGGTGATGGCGCCCGCCCAGCTGATCGAGCCGAAGGATCTGCCGCCGGAAGTGCTGACGAATGCGTCGTCCGAATCGGGCCATGCGCCGGTTGCCCTGCCGCAGGTCGGGGTAGGCGTGCCCATGGCTTCCGCTGAGCCAGTGGGCGTGGAGCCAATCACGGCAACGGGTGGTGGTGGGACCCACCTGTCCATGCCTGCGCCCGCGGCGATCCCTGTCGCGGCGCCCTTGGCGGGCGCGGCGTCTGCCGCACCGCCAAGTGGCTGGGAGCAGGGGCTCGACGCGGAAGCCCAGGCCATGTTGGCGGCCGGTCAGCCGGACGTCTGGGATGCCCTGTCGCGCCGATTCGAGTCGCACCTCATTCTGACGGCGCTGTCGTTCACACGGGGTCGCCGGATCGAGGCTGCGCAGAAGCTCGGCATCGGTCGCAACACCATCACGCGCAAGATCGCGGAGCTCGGTCTGGATCAGGACGACGCCTGAGCAGCCGCGCGGCCCAAGCGCCCGAGGGCGCGTGGGTTGTTGTTCGACTGAAGGTCGTCGGCCGATGGCCCAGCCGATGGCTCAGTCCGCCAGATCGAGCACCACCGGCGCATGGTCGCTGGGCTTTTCCCATCTGCGCGGCACCCGATCGATGGTGCAGGCGCGCACTTCGGGCACCAGGGCTTCGCTCACCAGAATGTGGTCGATGCGCAGGCCGCGGTTCTTCTGGTAACCCAGCATGCGGTAGTCCCACCACGAGAAGCTCTTCTCCGGCTGTTCGAACAGCCTGAAGCTGTCGACCAGGCCGAGTTGCAACAGCGCCTGGAAATGCTGGCGCTCCTCGGTCGTGTGATGGATGGTCTCTTTCAGACCGACCGGGTCGTAGCTGTCGCGGTCTTCTGGCGCAATGTTGAAGTCGCCCAGCAGCACCAGTCGGGGATGCGCGGCCATCTCGGTGCTCAGCCAGTCCCGAAGCGCCTCTAGCCAGCGCATCTTGTAGGTGAACTTGTCGGAGCCGGGTGCCTGGCCATTGACGAAGTAGCCATTGACCACGCGCAGCGGGCCCTTCGAGGTATCGACGGTGGCGCTGATCACGCGTGAATGCTCGTCCTCGAAGCCGCCGATGTTGCGGTGGACTTCACGCAGGGGAGCCAGGCTCAGCAGCGCCACGCCGTTGTAGGTCTTCTGGCCAAAGCTTACGGCCTCGTAGCCGGCGGACTTGAGCACCTCCAATGGGAACTTGTCGTCCGTCATCTTGAGCTCCTGCAGGCACAGCAGGTCGACGGGGTTGGCGATCAGCCAGTCCAGCACGTGCTGGAGGCGGGCGGTGAGCGAGTTGACGTTCCAGGTGGCAATGCGCATATCAATTGAAGTCGTTGTCCTGGAACACATTTTGCGCTGAGCGGCTTACCTGGCCCGGCAACGTGTCGTGGCCTCCGCACTTCAGACCGCCGTCTGCTGCGTCGACCTGCCTTCACTCGCCGGGCACCTTCCAGAATGCGCCGTGGCGTGTGCTGGGGTTGACCGGGCTGACGCCGTCGACCGCCATTGCCTTTGACGCCATGACCGACGGCCGCAGGGATGCGGGGCTCGGCGATGTCCGCGAGATGAACTTGCACGCGGTCCTGGGCGCGGCATCGTCTGCCTGGACCAGCGATGAGGACGCGTCCATGAACGATGCCGACGGAGGAGAGTCGGTGGCGCTGGCGGCCTATTTATGGCTCGGGCGAAGAAATGCCACGGGGCGCACGCTGCGGCGACGAGTGCGCGGCTTTGACTTAAGTCAATAAACCGGCGTTCTTGAGCGCTTTGATGGATCAGCGTTCTCAATTCGAGCGCAGCAATGGGCAAGGCGCGGTGGGCGCGCTTCAATGGCTCCGACGATGAGCGAGGGGCTAATTTCGGGGTGGTCGGAGGCCCCCGCGGGCGACGAAGCCCTAAGCCTGACGCTTGCGCGGCGCCGGAGTGCGGAGCCGCTCGTAGGCGGCGCTGCGCAACTTGAGCAGGTACCTGCGCTTCCAGCCCTCTGAATGGTTGGGTTGTGAAAGAGGGCTGAGGTCCGCCCAGTCCGAAGGGTCAGGCATTGGGGACGCGTCAGAATCCCCGCGCTGTGCACTGTCGTTAGATCTGTCCATCCTCACGTCCTCCTGAATTTGCGGAGAGATTGTGATTTGATGAAAACAGATTTGCAAACTTAAGTTGCAATCTAGAACGACGGTGACGCTAATCTGACCATGCCCCAAAACGGCTCACAGATTTCCGCTCGGTGGCTGAAATCGGGCCCGCGCGTCCATCGCCTTTTCCCGAAACGCGCATCCCACCGCATGGTCGTTGACCAGGCCCATGGCCTGCATGAACGCATACACCGTCGTCGGGCCCACGAATTTCCAGCCGCGCTTCTTCAGATCCTTCGACATGGCGACGGAGGCCGGCGAAGTGGCCCGCACCGTCACGCCATTGCCCCGGTCGGCGGGGTCTTCATGCCGCCAGACATAGGCGGCCAATGAGCCTTCGCGGGCAATCAGCTCCTGCGCGCAGCGCGCGTTATGGATGGCGGCCTCGATCTTGCCGCGGTGGCGCACGATGCCGGCGTCCTGCAGCAGCCGGGCCACATCGGCCTCGCCGAAGGCGGCCACGCGGTCGAAGTCGAAGCCGACGAACGCCGCACGGAAGTTCTCGCGTTTGTTCAGGATGGTCAGCCAGCTCAGACCGGACTGGAAGCCTTCCAGGCACAGCTTCTCGAAAAGGCGCCGGTCGTCGGCGACGGGGTAGCCCCACTCGTGGTCGTGGTAGTGGCCGTAGGCCGGTGTGGCCGCGCACCAGCGGCAGCGTTCGTGGCCATCCGGCCCGGGCAGGGTGCCCATCATGCGATGGCTCCCTCGGCCAGGAAGGCCAGTCGCGCGTCGGTGCGCGAGGGCGCGATCTCCAGGATCTCCGCCTCCACCACGCCCTGGACCATGAAGGGATCGGCGGCCACGCGCGCGGTCATGGCTTCGCGGCTTTCCCCATGCGCGAGGATGGCACCGCCCGTCTGCGGATGCAGGCTGCCCGCAAGCAGGAACACACCGTCGTCGAAGCCCTGGCGCAGCCAGGTGGTGTGGTCCTCCATCCAGCGCGCGGACTCGGCCCGGCGCTCGGTGAAGCGAAGCACGATGGTGTACATGGGTTCTCCTCCTTGGGAGTTGGAACGGCGGCGCGTCAGGCTGCGGCGCGCCGCGAGGGGCGGCGGGCGGCCGGTGCGAGCACCTCGGCCAGCCAGGATTCCAGCAGCAGGACCTCGGCCGCAATGAAGGCGGGGTTGCGAAAAGCCTGCGCCAGCACCGCAACGCCCTGGCTGCGCGCCAGCAGATGCATGGCCAGCCCTGGCGCCTCGTCGCCCAGGCCGGCACGCGCGAATTCGTTCGCCAGCCAGTCGCGGAACAGCGCGAACACGTCGCGTGCCGCGCCGAGTGCCGGATGGTCCAGCTTGCCCAGTTCCGCGCACAGCGAGCCCACGGGACATCCGTGGGCCATGATCGGCGCCTGGTTGGCGAGCAGCATGTGGACGAAGCAACGCAGGCGTCCGGCCGGCGCCTCGCCTGCCGCGCTCCACGCTGCCAGCAGGGCCTCGGTCCCGGCCAGTCGCTGGGCAATCACCGCATCGAGGATCTCGTCCTTGCTCTTGAAGTGGTGATAGAAGTTGCCGCGCGAGATGCCCACGGCCTGCGCCACATGGGCAAAGGAGGTGTGGGTGAAGCCCTGGCTGTAGAACAGCGCATCGGCGGCATCGACGATCTGCTGGCGAGTGGGAGAGAGGTCGGGCACGGTTGCGGTCGGTGGCGAATGGCTAGGACGGGTGTCCTAATCATGGCGCGCGAGCATAGGACGCCCGTCCTAGGTCGTCAAGCGGACGATGTCGGCGCTGCGCCGGCCCAAGCCGCTCGCTGGCGCGCGCGATAGACCCATCCCCAGCCCAGCCCCAGTACCGCCGCCACCAACGACGCCGCGAGCACGCCCAGTTTGGCGGCTGCCAGCAGGGCCGGGTCGGCAAAGGCCAGCATGGCGATGAAGATGGACATGGTGAAGCCGATGCCGGCCAGCAGGCCCACCAGCGCGATGCCGCCCCAGTCCACACCCGGCGGCAGGCGGCACAGGCCGCTGCGCACCATGAGCCAGCTGGCGCCGATGATGCCCAGCGGCTTGCCGGCCACCAGCGCGACCATCACGCCCGCCATCACCCAGCCCGCGGCGCTGGCGTCGCCACCACCGCCGCCGAGGTGCACGCCGGCATTGGCCAGCGCGAACACCGGCATCACGCCGAAGGCGACCCAGGGATGCAGCGCCATCTGCACGCGGGAGACGGCGGGCACCAGTTCGCGCTGGGCCTGCAGCAGCTGTCGCCGCGGATGCAGCAGGGCCGCCGGTGCAGCACCCAGGCGGGCGTCCTGCGCCGCACTGCGCAGGTGGGTGGCGGCCTCGTCGATCAGCTGCTGGGCTGGCAGGCCGAGCCGGCCGGGGCGCACGGGCGTCATCAGGCCCAGCACCACGCCGGCCAGCGTGGGGTGCGCGCCGGTCATCAGGATGCCGCCCCACAGCACCGCGCCCGGCAGCACATAGGCCCAGGCCGAGCCGGCGCCGATGCGCTGCAGTCCCAGCACCATCAGCACGCCGATGGCGGCCACCGCGAAGCCGGCCGGCGCCAGGCCGCCCGAATAGAAGAGGGCGATGATCAGCACCGCGATCACGTCGTCGATGATGGCCAGGGCCAGCAGGAAGACGCGCACATTGCCCGGGATGCCCCGGCCCAGCAGCGCGAGCACGCCGACGGCGAAGGCGATGTCGGTGGCCGTGGGCACGGCCCAGCCGGCCTGTCGGACGGGGTCGTGGTTGAGCGCCAGGTACAGCAGTGCGGGCACGGCGACGCCGCCCAGCGCCGCGCCGATGGGCAGCAGCGCCTGCCGCAGGTTGGAGAGCGCGCCTTCGTGGATCTCGCGGCGGATCTCCATGCCCACCACCAGGAAGAACAGCGTCATCAGCCCGTCGTTGATCCAGAAGTGCAGCGAGGGCGCGGCGGACCAGGCGCCGATGCTGATGCCGACCGGCAGGTGCCAGAGCGCGTCGTAACTGCCTTGCCAGGGCGAGTTGGCCCAGATCAACGCGAAGGCCGCGGCGGCCAGCAGCACGATGCCGCTGACGGCTTCGATGTGGAGGAAACGTTCGAAGGCGGCGAAGGCGCGTTGGGCGATGCGCTGGGCGCGCGGAAGGGCATGGGGCGTGGCTGTCCGATGCATGGACGGATCTCCAGGAGCGATCCGCGAGGCGGCCCGACCTTCGCGACTCCTGCGTGGCGCCCGTCTGCGCCTCGCACCCAAGCCGGCCATGATAGCCCGCCGCAGCCCGCGCTCATGCCAGCCCGCGGCAGTCGCGGCTGTGCGGGTTGTCCCACGCGCGGCCGCGGTGCGCCGGTCAGGCTGGCTGCAGCACCAGCCGGTAGCCCACGCCCGTCTCTGTCAGCAGGTGGCGCGGCTGCGCCGGGTCGAGCTCCAGCTTCTGCCGCAGGTGGCCCATGTAGACGCGCAGGTAATGGCTTTGCTCGGAATGCGATGGACCCCAGACCTCGCGCAGCAACTGGCGATGCGTGAGCACGCGGCCGGCATTGGCAATCAGCGTGCACAGCAGCCGGTATTCGGTGGGCGTGAGATGCAGGGGCTCGCCGCCGCGCCGCACCTGGCGGTTCATGCGGTCGACTTCGACGGCGCCTTCACCCTCGCCGAAGCGGAACACTGGATCGGCCTGGACTTCGCCGACCGCGCGAGGCCGCCGCAGGTTGGCCCGCACGCGTGCCAGCAGCTCGCCGGTGCCGAAGGGCTTGGTGAGGTAGTCGTCGGCGCCGGCGTCGAGCGCGGCGATCTTGTCTGCCTCGTCGCTGCGGGCCGAGAGCACGATGATCGGCACGCCCGACCAGCCCCGCACGTCGCGGATCAGCTCGAGACCGTCGCCGTCGGGCAGGCCCAGGTCCAGCACCAGCAGGTCGGGCTGGCGGGTGCCGGCCATGGCCAGGCCCTCGCGCAACTCGCCGGCCTCGTGCACCTGCCAGCCCTCGGCCTCCAGCGCGCCGCGCACGAAGCGGCGGATCTGCGGCTCGTCCTCGATGACGACGGCAGTGGGGGCGGTGGCGGAAGGCGGCGGGGCGGCGACAGGCATGGCGGCAGGATTCAGGGTGGCGCGGTAGGGGGATCGCGCCGCGGCAGCACGACAGTGAATTCTGCGCCGCCGCCCGCCGCGTCCGGCACCGCATCGGCCGCATGGATCTGCCCGCCATGGGCCTGCACGATGGCCTTGCAGATGGCCAGACCCAGGCCCACGCCGGGCGTGGCCGACTCGGCATGGCCGCGGGTGAACTTCTCGAAGAGCTGGTCCGGCTGGCCCTGCAGCGACGCGGGCAGGCCGGGGCCGTGGTCGCGCACGGTCAGCTGCAGCGTCTGCGGCAGCGCCCGCGCCGAAATCACCACCGGCGGCGCACCGTAGCGGGCGGCGTTCTCCAGCAGGTTGACCAGCACGCGCTCGAGCAGCACGGCGTCGAACTCGACCAGCGGCAGCTCGGCGGGCAGGGACGTGCGAACGGCGCCGGCGGGCAGCACGGAGCGGGTGGCGCGGATGGCGCTGCCGACCACTTCCTCCACCGATTGCCAGTCGTGCCGCAGGCTCACGGCCGCGCCGGCCGCCCCGCTTTCGAGCCGGGCCATGTCCAGCAGGTTGTTGACCAGCGCGCTCAGCGCCCGGGCCTGCGCCACGATGGCCTGCGTGGCTTCGCCGATGGCGGGCGACGCATCGGCGCCGGGCAGGCGCTGCAGCGATTCGGCCAGCGCGATCAGCGCCGTCAGCGGCGTGCGCACGTCGTGCGACAGCGCGCCCAGCAGCGCATTGCGCAGGCGTTCGGATTCGATGTCGACGACCGCCTGCTGTGCCACCTCCACGTAGTGCACCCGCTCCACGGCGATGGCGATCTGGCGGGCCAGCGTCTCCAGCTGCTGGGCCTGCTCGGGCACGAGCAGCCAGCGTGGCTCGGCCGGCCGCAGGGCCAGCACGCCGCGCACCCGCATCGGTGCCTTGAGCGCCACGTAGTGCCAGGGCTGGGCCGACAGCGTGCCGGTGCCCAGGCCTGCGCTCTGGCCATGCTGCCAGGCCCAGTCGGCCACGCTGAAGTCGAAGCCCGCGGGCGCGGCGGCCGGTGGCTGCAGCCGGTCTTGCGCGTCGGCGGTGAGCACCAGCGCCTCGCCGCCGAAATGCCGCTGCACGGCGGCGGCGCCGATGTCCGCCACCTGTGTTCGCTCCAGCGCGGCCGACAGGTCGCGCGTCAGCTCGAACAGCGACTGCGTGCGCAGCGCCCGGCTGGCCGACACGGCGGCCTGGAAGCGCAGCCCCGCCGTGAGCTGGCCCACCAGCAGGCCCACGCCCAGCATCACGGCGAAGGTCAGCACGTACTGCACGTCGCTCACCGCGAAGGAGAAGGTGGGCTGCACGAAGAAGAAGTCGAAGGCCAGCACGTTGATCAGCGCGCCGAAGGCCGCCGGCGTGCGGCCGAAGCGCCACGCCACGCCCACCACGCCCAGCAGGTAGAGCATGACGATGTTCGACAGCTCCAGCACGCCCGACAGAGGCGTGGCCAGCAGCGTCACACCCACGCAGACAGCGGCGGCGCAGGCCAGGCCCTTCCACGGCCCCGCCGCGCGCGCGGGTTCGTCCTCGGTGTTGCCGGTGCGCAGACCGGCGGGCGAGCGGGCCAGGCGACGCGCGCTGTCGGTGCGGCCCACGCAGACCAGGTCCAGGTCGGGGGCGCGGCGGCCCAGCCGCTCGGCCAGCGGCCGGCGGATGCGGGCCAGCCAGCGGTCCCAGGCCGGCGCGTCTGCGCTGCCGGCCGCGGGGCCGAGGATCAGCGTGGCGCAATTGAGGCGTCGCGCCTGCGCCGCCAGCGCGCCGGCCACGTCCTCGTCGGTGAGCACGGCGGTCTCGGCGCCCAGTTCCTCGGCCAGGTGCAGGGCGGCCAGCACCTGGTCGCGCTGGCCGGCGGGCATACGGGCGAGCCGCGCCGTCTCCACATAGGCCGCATGCCAGCGCACGTTGAGCTGGCCGGCCATGCGTGCCGCCACGCGCACCGTGTGGGCCGCGGCCTCGCCGGGGCCGATGGCCGCCAGCAGCGCGCCCGAGGTGTTCCAGGCGGGCGGCGTCTGGCCGTCGGCGCGGGCGCCCGACTGCTCCACCCGCCAGCCGCGCACGTCGTCTTCCACATGCTCGGCGGTGCGGCGCAGGGCGATCTCGCGCAGCGCGATCAGGTTGCCCTTGCGGAAGAAGTTCTGCTGCGCCTGCCGCGCCTGCTGCGGCAGGTAGACCTTTCCGGCGGCCAGGCGGGCCAGCAGCTCGTCGGGCGTGGCATCGACCAGCACCACCTCGTCGGCCTCGTCCAGCACGCCGTCGGGCACGGTCTCGTGCACGCGGATGCCGGTGATGGCGCCCACGGTGCCGTTGAGGCTTTCCAGGTGCTGCACGTTGAGGGCGGTCCAGACCTCGATGCCGGCTTCCAGCAGCTCCTGCACGTCCTGCCAGCGCTTGCCGTGGCGCGAGCCGGGGGCGTTGCTGTGGGCCAGCTCGTCCACCAATAGCAACTGCGGGCGGCGGACCAGGGCGGCGTCCAGGTCGAACTCGCGCAGCACATGGCCGCGGTGCGGCGTCTGGCGCAGCGGCAGCTGTTCCAGGCCGTGGACCAGCGCGGCGGTCTCGGCGCGGCCGTGGGTCTCGACCACGCCGACCACCACGTCGCGGCCCGCGGCGCGCTCGCGCTTGGCGGCGCTGAGCATGGACCAGGTCTTGCCCACGCCGGCGTTGGCGCCGAAGTAGATGCGCAGCCGGCCCCGGCGGGCGCGCCCATCCTCGGCCTGCATCTGCGCCAGCAAGGCGTCGGGGTCGGGGCGTTCGCGCTCGGTCATCGGGGCGGCAGGTTAGCAGCGGGCCGCACCGTCGTCAGAAGGTCTTGGTCAGCGTGGCGATGAAGCGTGCCTTGTTGGGCGACTCGCTGGTCGTGAAGGTGCCGGCGGGCAGCACGAGCTGGCCGGTGGTGGCCTGGTAGGCGTCCTTTTTGTTGGCGCCGACGATGGCGCCGGTCAGGCTCAGGCCACCGCCGAAGTCGTAGGTGGCGCCGACGTTGTAGTCCACGTAGCTCTTGTAGGGCGTGTTGCGGCGGATGTCGCTGGACAGCGCGGTGTAGCCCACCGAGGCCTTCAGCGTCACCTTGGGGAAGATTTCCTTGCTGTATGCGATGTTCAGGTAGCCGGTGCCGCGGCCCTTCCAGCCGGTGGTGCGGTTGCTGGCGAAGCCGAAGTAGTCCTTGGAGACGGTGCTGGAGTACTTGACGGTGAAGGCGCCGATGGTCTCGTCGCTCC
>NZ_CAJYES010000008.1 GCF_913773995.1 uncultured Pseudacidovorax sp. | reverse complement strand
CCTCACGCAGCCGACACCCGAGCCGCCGGCCCGCGGCCTGCGCATCGCCTGGAGCCCACGCCTGGGCTGCGACTTCGCCATCGACGAGGACGTGCTGGCGCAACTGCAGGCACGCATCGACGCCCTGCGCGCCGCCGGCTGGCAGATCGCCGACGCCGACCCACCCTGGCCGCCCGAGGCGCGCGAATACCCGCTGATCGCCCTCCAGCATGCCGGCCTGCATGCGCTCTACGGCGAGCCGTGGGCCGCTGACCCGTCCCGCATCGATCCGGTTCTGGGCGGGCAGATCGAGACCGGCGCCCGCATCGCGCCCGCCGATGTCGCACGCGCCCTGCGCCTGCGTGAACGCATCGCGCACGCGCTGGCAGGCTTCTTCGAGCACTACGACCTGCTCCTGTGCCCCACCGCCCCGGTCACGGCCTGGCCGCTGGACCAGCTGGGCCCGCCCGTCATCGGCGGCCAGCCCGCCGGCCCGCGCGGCCATGCGGCCTTCACACCGCTCTTCAACTACTGCGGCGTGCCCGCCTGCTCCGTGCCCGCCGGCACCGTGCGCTGTCTGCCGGTCGGCCTGCAGGTGGTGGCGCCGCGCTACGAGGACGCGCGCGTGCTGGGCTTTGCGGCAGCGGTGGAGGGCTGCATCCCGTAGGGCTTGCGCGGGATGGCGCCCCGCCGCGCTGAGATACTGGGTCCATGCACAACATGCTGGATCCGCACGCATGAGGCGTCTCGGCACGCAGGTTCTGCCGCTGGTAGCGGCCCTCTTCCTCCCGTCCGCCGCCCTCGCCCTGCCCCGCTTCGACGACGTCCGCCGCGACTTCCGGCCCTCCGACGTGCAGGTGCTGGACCAGGGCGGCACGCTGGTGCAGCGGGTGCGCACCGATGCCACCGTGCGGCGCGGCCAGTGGATCGGCCTGGCGGACATCTCGCCCGCGCTGCGCCATGCATTGATCTACAGCGAGGACCAGCGCTTCTACGAACACAGCGGTGTCGACTGGCGCGCCGTCTCTGCCGCCGCCTGGGGCAATCTGTGGAACACCCGCACCCGCGGCGCCTCCACGCTGACCATGCAGCTGGCCGGCCTGCTCGACGAGGACCTGCGCCGCGGCAGCGGCGGCCGCAGCCTGGGCCAGAAGGTGGAGCAGGTCTTCGGCGCCGCCCAGCTGGAGCGCGACTGGCGCAAGGACCAGATCCTGGAGGCCTACCTCAACCTGGTGCCCTTTCGCGGCGAGCTGGTGGGCATCGACGCCCTTTCGCGCACGCTCTTCGCCAAGGCGCCGCACGGCCTGGACGCGCGCGAAGGTGCCATCGCCGCCGCCCTGGTGCGCGCGCCCAATGCCTCGGCCGCGCAGGTGGCGCGCCGCGCCTGCGAGGTGCTGCGGGCCATGCAGCCCGGGCCGCCGCCGGATTGCGAATCCCTGGCCTTCTTCACCCAGGCCGCCCTGCAGCGCCGCGCCTTCGATGCCAGCGAAGGCATCGCGCCGCACTTCGCCCGCCAGGCGCTGCGCCAGCGCAGCGGCGATGCGCCGACGCTGCGCACCACGCTGCGCGCGCCGCTGCAGCGCGCCGCGGTGGAGGCGCTGGACCGCCAGATGCGCGAGCTGCGTGGCCGCAACGTGCAGGACGGCGCCGCCGTGGTGCTGGACAACGCCAGCGGTGCCGTGCTGGCGTGGGTCGGCTCGTCGGGCGCGCACAGCCGCGCGGCCGAGGTCGATGCCGTGCTGGCGCCGCGCCAGCCGGGCTCCACGCTCAAGCCCCTGCTCTATGCGCAGGCGATTGCCGAGCGCCGCCTCACGGCCGCCTCGCTGCTGGAGGATTCGCCCGCGCAGATCGCCACGCCGGGTGGTCTGTACATCCCGCAGAACTATGACCGGCACTTCAAGGGCCTGGTCTCGGCCCGCACCGCATTGGCCGCCTCGCTCAACGTGCCGGCGGTGCGCACGCTGGTGATGGTCTCGCCCGACGCCTTCGCCCGCCGCCTGCAGGCCAGCGGCCTTGCCCTGCGCGAAAGCGGCGACTATTACGGCTACAGCCTGGCCCTGGGCAGCGCCGAGGTCAACCTGCTGGCGCTGACCAATGCCTACCGCATGCTGGCCAATGGCGGCCGCTACACGCCCACGCGCCTGCTGCCGGACGCCGCCGCCGAGCCGCCCCGGCCGGTGCTCGACGCGGGCGCCGCCTTCATCGTGGGCGACATCCTGTCGGACCCGAACGCCCGGGTGCGCACCTTCGGCCCCGACAGCCTGCTGGCCACTCGCTTCTGGACCGCCGTGAAGACCGGCACCAGCAAGGACATGCGCGACAACTGGGCCATCGGCTGGTCGCAGCGCTACACCGTGGGCGTGTGGGTGGGCAATGCCGACGGCTCGCCGATGTGGGACGTGAGCGGCACCAGCGGCGCGGCGCCGGTCTGGGCCGAGCTGATGCGCCAGTTGCACCAGCGCGAGCCCAGCCGCGCGCCCGCGCCGCCGCCGGGCGTGGTGCAGCAGGCCGTGCGCTATGCCGCCGCGGACGGCGGTGAGCGCGGCGTGCCACTGGAAGCCGCCCGCAGCGAATGGTTCCTGGCCGGCACGCAGCAGGCGCTGTTCACGCCCTCGGCCATCCGCGCTGGTGCGGGCGATGACGCGGCCCGCCGCACCGCGCGCATCACGGCGCCGGCCGACGGCACCATCCTCGCGCTCGACCCGGACATCCCGCCGCGCCACCAGCGCGTGCGGCTGGCCGCCGACGGCGCACCGGGCGATGTGCAGTGGCGGCTGGACGGCCGCACGCTCGCACGCGGCACGGCGGCCGACTGGCTGCCCTGGCCCGGCCGCCACCGGCTGGAGCTGGCCGATGCGCGCGGGCAGGTGCTGGACAGCATCCGCATCGAGGTGCGCGGTGCGGGCGTGGTGGGGGCGCCGCCGCGTCGCTGAGCTCGGCCTCTGGCGGCGGGCGGCCGTCCCCCGCGCCGCTGCGCCGGACGATCAAGCCCGGGAGCGTTCGGCGCGAGGCAGCATCACGCGCGCGCAGAGCCCGCCGCGATCCGCCTGCAGCAGCGCCAGCTCGCCGCCGTGCTCGCGCGCGATGCGCTCCACGATCGCCAGCCCCAGCCCGGCGCCGGCGCCGCCCGAGCGCGCCTCGCCTGCCCGGTGGAAGGGCTGGCGCAGCCATTCGGCCTGGGCGGGATCGATGCCGGGCCCGTGGTCGATCACTTCCAGCCACACCCAGGCGCCTTGCGCGCAGCTGCGCAGCAGCACCGGCGCCTCGCCGTACTGGTGGGCGTTTTCGAGCAGGTTCGCCAACATGCGTCGCAGGGCCGGAGCGCTTCCGCTGACCAGGGGCAGCGCCCGTGCCGGCTGCCATTGCACGGGCTGTCCATGGTCGGCGAAATCGGCACAAAGGCGGGCACCCAGCCGGTTCAGGTCCACCGGCTCCAACGGCCCGGGATCGTCGGCGGCACGGGCGTAGTCGAGGAACTGGCCCACGATCCCGTCCATCTCTTCCAGGCTGCGCACCATGCTTGCGCGCGTGGGCGCGTCGGCCGCGTCGCCGACGATCTCCACCGCCAGGCGCAGTTTGGTCATCGGCGTGCGCAGGTCGTGCGAGATGCCGGCGAGCATCAGCGCGCGCTCGCGCTCCTGCTGGGCCAGGCTGTCGGCCATGCGGTTGAAGCTGCGGCTGACCGTGGCGATCTCACTGGGGCCGTCCTCGGGCAGCTGCGGGGGCTTGCGCCCGGCGCCCAGGCTGGCGGCCGCCTGCACCAGTCGCGCCAGCGGCCGATCGAGCCGGCGCTGCAACCACAGGGCGCCCAGCAGGGCGAGCACACCGCTGCCCGCGCTGACCGCCAGCCACGCCCCGGTGAACTCCCGCGCCGGCAGCACGCCCGGCAGCACCAGCCAGTGGGTGTCGCCGTCGAGCGCCACCCGCAGCGCCAGGCCGCCGTCTGCGGCACGCCGCCAGTTGGCCTGCATGCCGGCTTCGCCCAGGTGCAGCGACACCTGCCGTACGAATCGCCGCTCCAGTGCGCTGAGTCGCGGCACCGCGTCGGGGTCCCCGTCGGCGGGGGCATCCGTGCCGGCTGGGCGGCGGTTGGAGGCGTCCACGAATGCCGCGCGCTGGGCGGGCGGCAGGCTGGCCAGGCCCGCGCGGACGGCCTGCAGGTTGGTGGCCACGGCGTGCGCCGCCTGCGCGAGGCGCGGCTTGAGCACCAGCTCGCGCAGCAGCAGTGCACCACCGACCTGACCGATCAGGATCAGCGCCACGATCAGCAGGGCATGGCGGCCGAGCAGGCTGCGCGGCCAGCGTGCAGCGCCGGCTCGGGTGGCGGCGGGCTGCGCATGGGCTTCGCTCGCCGGGCGGGCATGCTCCGGCACGATCGGCCGGGCAGGCATGGACAGGCCATCGACGGGCGTGCTCACGGGCCTACCCTCCGCGCAAGGCGCTCCGGGATTCGCGCTTGGGAGCGGCCCGGCGCGCTCATGCGCGACCTCCATCCGGCACGAAGACATAGCCCACGCCCCAGACGGTCTGGATGAAGCGCGGCTCGGCCGGGTCGGCCTCGATCAGCTTGCGCAGACGCATCACCTGCACGTCGATGCTGCGGTCGGTGGCCTCGTGCTCGCGGCCGCGCGCCAGCTCGATCAGACGGTCGCGGCCCAGCGGGCGACCGGGGTGGCGGCAGAAGGCGGCCAGGAGCAGGAACTCCCCGGTGGTCATCGGCAGCACTTCACCCGCCCGGCTGAGACGGCGCCGGCCGAGGTCGAGCACGAAGTCCTGGCCGAAGCTCAGTTCGCCCTCTTCGGGTTGCGGGCCGGTGTGCGCCCCCAGCATGCGCTGACGCCGCACCATCGCCTGGATCCGGGCCAGCAGCTCGCGTGGGTTGAAGGGCTTGGGCAGGTAGTCGTCGGCCCCCATCTCCAGGCCGACGATGCGGTCGACCGGATCGCCGCGGGCAGTGAGCATCAGGATCGGAATGGTCTCCCCCTGGGCGCGCAGGCGGCGGCAGGCGGACAGGCCGTCCTCGCCGGGCATCATGACGTCCAGCACCAGCACATCGAAGCGCTCGCGGGCGAGCAGCCGGTCCAGGGCGACGGCGTTCTCCACCGTGCGCACGGCGTAGCCCTGGTCACCCAGGTAGCGCTGCAGGAGTGCTCGCAGGTCGGCTTCGTCGTCGGCCACCAGGATGCGGGCAAGCGGCTCGGTCATGCCGCGAAGGGGCCGGGCCGGCCTGTCGCGGCTGCTGTTGGAAGAAGGGGATGGGACGACGGACGCGGCTTCGAGGGCATGGCGGCATCCTAGACAAGCCGCCCGCCTCGCCCCTCCCCCGAATTCATGACAAACGATGACAAACAGCCCGCGCCGTCATGGCCCGTCATGGGCGCCCACCAGGCCGTGACGTGGGAGTGACCACTTTGCCGCACAGTGGCAACCGCAATCACGGAAAGAAGCTCGCCATGCACACCGACACGCTGCGCCACGCCCTCGGCCCGGAGGCGCTGCACTGGCTCCTCGGCCTGCTGGTCCTGGTGCTGGCCGCCGCCACGATGGAAGGACTGGTGCAGACCTTCGTGCGGCGCCAGGCCTATGACTGGCGGGCTTATGCCGCATCGCTGGCCGACGCCGTGGGCCGCCGGGCGGTGGATGCGCTGGGCCTGTCCATCGCCGCGCCACTCATGGCACTGGCCTGGAACCATCGGCTGCAGACGCTGACGCTCTCCACGCCCGTGGCAGTCGCCCTGCTCTTCCTCGGCCAGGAGCTGTGCTACTACGCCTACCACCGTGCCGCGCACCGCATGCGGTGGTTCTGGGCCACGCATGCCGTGCACCATTCGCCGAACGAGCTGACGCTGGCCGCGGCCCTGCGCCTGGGCTGGACGGGCAAGCTCACCGGCACTGCGCTGTTCTTCGCTCCGCTGGTGTGGCTGGGCTTTTCGCCGGTCGCCGTGCTGGCGACGCTGGCGGCCAACCTGCTCTACCAGTTCTGGCTGCATGCGCCGTGGCTGCCGCGCCTGGGGCCGCTGGAATGGGTGTTGAACACCCCCACCCATCACAAGGTGCACCACGCCGCCAACCGCGAATACCTCGACTGCAACTACGGCGGCGTGCTCATCGTCTTTGACCGTCTGTTCGGCACCTTCGTCGACCTGCGGGACGACCTGCCGCCGCGTTGCGGCCTGACGACGCCCCTGCGCACCCACAATCCGCTTCGCATCGCCTTCCACGAATGGGGACGGCTGGCGCGGGATCTGCGCGCGGCGCATGGCGTCAGGCAACGTCTGCGCATCCTTCTTGGCCCGCCGGAAACCCCACCATGCCCCTGATCCGACACCTGCTGCCCGGCCTTGCGCTGCTGTTGGCCACCGCCCTGTCGCATGCCGCCCCCGACCAGCAACGCGCCTATGGCAGCGATGCGGCGCAGCGGCTCGACATCTACCTTCCCGCGCAACCGCAGGGGGCGCCCCTGCTGGTGATGGTGCATGGCGGCGCCTGGATGTACGGCCGGCCCGACGCGCCGAATGTGGTGGATGCCAAGGTGGCCCACTGGGTGCGC
>NZ_CAJYES010000007.1 GCF_913773995.1 uncultured Pseudacidovorax sp. | reverse complement strand
CTGCGTGCGCAGCGACGCGCTGAAGGCCTGCGCCGTGCCCTGGAAGCTGCCGGTGAGCGTGGGCGGCACGCCCATCTCGGCCTGCGCCTGCTGGATCTGCTCCACGGCCTGGCCCAGCGCGAAGCCGGGCCAGGCCGTGGAGCAGATCCAGCAGGCGCAGGCCGAGATGGGCGTGCCGCCCACGCTCACCGGCAGCTTCCAGGGCACGGCGCAGGCCTTCAGCGCGTCGCTGCGCACGCAGCCCTACCTGATCCTGGCGGCGCTGATCGCGGTGTACATCGTGCTGGGTCTGCTGTACGAGAGCTACATCCATCCGCTCACCATCCTCTCCACGCTGCCCTCGGCCGGCGTGGGCGCGCTCTTGATCCTCATGGCGGGCGGCTACGATCTGAGCGTGATCGCGCTCATCGGCATCATCCTGCTCATCGGCATCGTCAAGAAGAACGGCATCATGATGGTGGACTTCGCCCTGCATGCCGAGCGCGACCGCGGCATGAGTCCGCGCGACGCCATCTTCGAGGCCTGCGTGCTGCGCTTCCGTCCCATCATGATGACCACCATGTGCGCCCTGCTCTCCGGCCTGCCGCTGATGCTGGGCCATGGCGCCGGCTCCGAGCTGCGCCGGCCACTGGGTTATGCGATGGTGGGCGGACTGCTGCTGTCGCAGGTGCTCACGCTGTTCACCACGCCGGTGGTCTACCTCTACCTCGACCGCGCCCACCACTGGTACATGCGCCGCAAGGCTGCGCGCGCCGCCCGTGCCGCCACGCCGCGGCTGGAGGCCGCTCAGCCATGATGCGGGTGCTGATCGTCGAGGACGAGCGCAAGACGGCCGACTACCTCAGCCAGGGCCTGACCGAGCAGGGCTGCACGGTGGACGTCGCCTACGACGGCATCGACGGCCAGCACCTGGCGCTGCACCACGACTTCGACGTCATCGTGCTCGACGCCATGCTCCCAGGCCTGGACGGCTTCGAGGTGCTGCGCTCGCTGCGCGCCGTCAAGGGCACGCCGGTCATCATGCTCACCGCCCGCGACGGCGTGGAAGACCGGGTGCGCGGCCTGCAGGGCGGCGCGGACGACTATCTGGTCAAGCCCTTCTCCTTCATCGAGCTGCAGGCCCGGCTGCAGGCCCTCACGCGCCGCGGCCGCGCGCAGGAGCCCACACTGCTGCGCGTGGGCGATCTGCAGATCGACCTGATCAGCCGCCGCGCCCTGCGCGCCGGCCAGCGCATCGACCTCACGGCCAAGGAATTCGCACTGCTCACCCTGCTGGCCCGCCGCCAGGGCGACATCCTGTCCAAGACCGCCATCGCCGAGCAGGTGTGGGACATGAACTTCGACAGCAACACCAACGTGGTCGAGGTGGCCATCAAGCGCCTGCGCTGCAAGATCGACCTGCCCTTCGCCGAGCCACTGCTGCACACCGTGCGCGGCATGGGCTATGTGCTGGAAGAGCGCGCGCCCGGCGCGGCGGGCAACGACTGAGCGGATGCGCCGCGGCTCCATCGCCCTGCGTCTGGCGCTGATGTTCACCGCCGTGGCGGTGTTCATCTTCGCGTTGCTGGGTGTGGCGCTGCTGCAGGTGTTGCGGCACGAGTTGCGGCGCCACGAGCGCGAAGAGGTGCAGAGCCGCCTGGAGGATGTGCGCTACATGCTGGAGCACGGCCGCTCATCGGAGCTGGCGGCCCGCGCGCGCGAGAAGATCGCCGCGCTCGAAAGCCGCAACGGCGAGGTGCGCTACTGGATGTGGAGCGAGGCGCCGGCCTTCCGCTGGGCCGATGACGCCAAGGCGATGACCGAGTCGTTGAAGGACGAGGACGGCGTCGTCGAACTGCCCATCGGCCCCAACGGCCGGCCCATGGCGCTGATGTCGGCGCGGCTGCCCGCCAACGACGTGCGGCCCGAGGTGCAGCTCATTGCCGGCGTGAGCGGCGCCGCGCCGCGCCAGACCCTGCACACCTTCGAGGCCGCCATGGCCGTGCTGGCGCTGACCGGCGCGGGCGTTGCTGCAATGATGGGCTATTGGGTGGCCCGCGTGGGCCTGCGCCCGCTGCAGCGCCTGTCGGCCGAGGCCCAGGGCATCGGTCCCGACAACCGCGGCCAGCGGCTGCAGCTGCCGGCCCTGCCCATCGAGCTGACGGACATGGGCCAGTCCTTCAACGCCGCGCTCGACCGGCTGGACGGCGCCTACCGCCAGCTGGAGACCTTCAACGCCGACGTCGCCCACGAACTGCGCACCCCGCTGGCCAACCTGATCGGCCAGACCCAGGTCACGCTGGCCCGCGAGCGCGACGCCGCCCAACTGCGCGAGGTGCTGCAGTCCAACCTGGAGGAACTCGAGCGCCTGCGCTCCATCGTGGCCGACATGCTCTTCCTGGCCCGCGCCGAACAGGGCGAGCGCGCCCGGCGCCTGGTCGACGCGCCGCTGGCGCTGGAAGTGGCCAAGACGGTGGAGTTCTTCGATGTGCTGCTCGACGAGGCCGGCCTGCATGTTGACGTGCAGGGCGACGCCATCGCGCCCATCGAGACGGCCCTCTTCCGCCGTGCGCTGAGCAACCTGCTGCACAACGCCATCCAGCATTCGTCGGGCGGCGCCGTCATCCGCGCACGCATCGAGCCGCTGGCCGGCGGTGCACGCGTGAGCGTGAGCAACCCGAGCGCGCCTCTCGCGCCCGAAGCGCTCGCGCGGCTGTTCGACCGCTTCTACCGCGGCGACGGCGCGCGGCCCAACAGCGGCGAGAACCACGGGCTGGGCCTGTCCATCGTGCGCGCGGTGGCGGCCATGCATGGCGGGCAGGTGTTTGCGCAATGGGCCGAGGGCGAGATCACGGTGGGCTTTACCGTGGCGCCGCGCTGAGCGTGCGCGGCCTGCCACCCTTCACCGAGTGCAGCGGGGCAGCCCGCCGGCGCATCAACCCGCGAGCGAATAGGACAGCGCCCAGAAGTGCTGCCACGAGCGGTATTCGCTGATGCGCGCATAGGGCGCCACGGCCGACAGCAACGCGTCGCGGCTGGGAAAGTTCTTGAGCACGCGATGCACGGAGCCATCGGCCAGTCGCCGCAGTTGCCAGGTGTTGCCTTCGGCGTCCTGCTCGGCGATGGGCGTGCTGCTGCCCGGCACGAAGAGGTTGTCGATGAACACCACCTGCGCGCCGGGCTGGAGCGTCCGGTGCAGGCCACGCAGGAAGGCGTCGATGCGACACAGTGGAATGTGCGACCACCAGAAGCCGGCAAAGGCGCCATCGAAGGCCTTGTCGGCCACGGGCAGCGCATAGGCGTCGCCCTGCAACCAGCGCACCGGGGCATCAGGCTGCCGATGCGCGGCGATGCGCAGCGTCTCCACCGCGCCGTCGAGCGCCACCACGCCGGTGCTGGCCGGTGCGTAGAACTGCGTCCAGTAGCCCGTGCCGCACGCCACCTCCAGCACGTGGCGGCCGGCGAGGACGCCGGGCAGCCACGCTTCCATCTCCCGAAGGTCGGCCTGCCGTTCGGGCTTGGCGTAGATGCGGTCGTATTCCGCAGCGCGGGCGGCGTAGTAGTCCTGCATGGCGTTATCTCCTCGGATCGCGAAGCGCCACGCCCGCAAGGCGCGGCGGCGCATTGTGCTGCGCCCTGGCTGACGGCTGGCTCTACCAAAGCGCTAGCGCCTTCGGCACATCGCCAACGCCCGTCGGTCTCGCCACACTCGCGCCGAAGGAGTGAACACCATGGATCTCGACACCACCATCGATTGGCTGACCACCATTTCCCTGGTCACTGGCGCCCTCTTCGTGGTTTTGCTCGTGATCGCCCGGAGGAAGGCGAAGAAGAAGGACGGCCCCTGAAGCCCGCGCTCAAGGCGCCCAGGCCTGGAGCGCCGTGAAGCTCACGGCGACGAGGGCGTGCCAAGCCAATGGGCGGCCAGGTGGTCGATGAAGGACGCAATGCGTGCCGTCAGCGGCGTGTTGCGGTAGTACACCGCCTGAATGGTCTGGCGCACCTCGCGCGTGTGCCGCGGCAGCACCGGTACCAGCCGTCCTTCCGCCACATCGCGCGCCGTCAGGAAGTCGGCCAGGCAGGCGATGCCGGCGCCCTCCAGCGCCAGCTGGCGCAGCGTCTCGCCGCTGGAAGCGACCAAAGCGGGCTCGATGTGCAGTGACTGGCCGTCCGCATCGGCCACCGGCCATTCATTGAGGCTGCTGGGCGAGGTGAAGCCCAGCAGCGTGTGTCGCGCGAGCTCGGCCACGCGGCGCGGCGTGCCGGCCGCGGCCAGATAGTCCGGCGACGCCAGCAGCCGCAGCGCACTGCTGCCCAGCGGCCGCGCATGCAGCGTGGAGTCGCGCAGGCGGCCGATGCGGATGGCCACATCCACGCGGTGTTCGAGCAGGTCGATCAAACCGTCGTGGCTGTGCAATTCCAGCGTGACCTCCGGGTAGCGCGCCCGGTAGCCCGCGACCAGCGGCACCACCACATGCAGCATGAAGGGCGAGGCCGCATCCACCCGCAGCCGGCCGGCGGGGCGCTCGCGGCGTGCGGCCATGTCCTCTTCGGCGGCATCGACGCTGGCCAGGATGGCGCGTGCGCGCGCCAGGAAGGCGGCGCCTTCCTCCGTCAGTTCCAGCCGCCGGGTGGTGCGGCGCATCAGCGTGGTGCCGAGCTTCTGCTCCAGCCGCGCCAGCGTGCGGCTGACGGCCGAGACGGTCATACCCAGCTGATCAGCCGCCCGCGACAGCGCGCCGGTGTCGACCACGGCGGCCAGGGTCTGCATCTCGTCCAACGTCGTCTTCATTCTTGATTCCAGGTCAAAAGTGTTTGGTTTATAGACGGGTTTTTCGCAAGAGCGCATCGCAGGAGACTCGCAGCCTTCCAACCTGTTCGACTGCTTGTGCGGCCACGGCCGCGAGGTGCCTGCCATGCCCATTGCCCTGTTCGCGCTGACGCTCAGCGCCTTCGCCATCGGCACGACCGAGTTCGTGATCGTCGGCCTCATCCCCACCATCGCTGCCGACCTCGGCGTCACGTTGCCCTCGGCCGGTCTGCTGGTGAGCCTCTATGCCCTGGGCGTCGCCGTCGGCGCGCCGCTGCTCACCGCGCTGACCGGCCGGTTGCCCCGCAAGGCGCTGCTGCTGGGGCTGATGCTGCTGTTCACGCTCGGCAATCTGGTGGCCTGGCGCGCGCCGGGCTACGAGTCGCTGATCGTGGCACGCGTGCTCACCGGCCTGGCGCATGGCGTGTTCTTTTCCATCGGCTCGATCATCGCGGCCAGCGTGGTGCCGAAGGAAAAGGCGGCCAGCGCCATCGCCCTCATGTTCACCGGCCTCACGGTGGCGCTGGTCACCGGCGTGCCGCTGGGCACGCTGATCGGCCAGCACCTCGGCTGGCGCGCCACCTTCCTGGCCGTCGCCGGGCTGGGCGTGGTGGCGGTACTGGGCAGCGCGGTCTTCGTGCCACGCGAGGTGCCGCACAGCCCACCGGCCGCTCTCCGCGAGCAACTGGCCGTGCTCGCCCAACCGCGGCTGCTGCTGGTCTATGCGATGACGGCGGTGGGCTATGGCGGCTCCTTCATCGCCTTCACCTTCCTGGCGCCGCTGCTGCAGCAGGTGACGGGCTTCTCGGCCAACGCAGTGAGCGGCGTGATGCTGGCCTATGGCGTCTCTGTGGCCGTGGGCAACCTCTGGGGCGGTAAGCTGGCCGACCGGCTGGGGCCGGTGCCGGCGCTGCAGCGCATCTTCCTCGGCCTGGCCGCGGTACTGGGCGTGCTGAGCCTGACGGCACCGCATCCCGTGCTGATGGTGGTCACGGTGCTGGCCTGGGGTGCGGTGGCCTTCGGCAACGTGCCGGGCCTGCAGGTCTATGTGGTGCAGCAGGCGCAACGCTTCAGCCCCAAGGGCGCGGACGTGGCCTCGGGCCTGAACATCGCGGCCTTCAACCTGGGCATCGCCGGTGGCGCGGGGCTGGGCGGCCTGATCGTCGAGCGGCTCGGCCTGGTCCACACCGCCTGGATCGGCGCGCTGGTGGTGCTGGGCGCCTGGGCGCTCACCACCTGGGCCGGCCGGCTGGACCGCCGCGATGCGCAGGGCCATACCGCAGCGCTTAAGCGCCGCGACGACCGCGTCGCCTGCTGACGCACGGCGCGGTCATCGGCCGCCAGCCGCAGGTTGCGGTGGACGCTACCGTTCATCCACCGATCCCTCCTTTCCCTTCCACCCGGACATCCCATCATGAGCATTCCCTCTCCCATTCCCGCCTTCGGCCTCGGCACCTTCCGCCTCAAGGGCCAGACCGTCATCGATTCCGTGCGCAACGCGCTGGACGTCGGCTACCGCGCCATCGACACCGCACAGATCTACGGCAACGAGACCGAGATCGGCCAGGCGATCGCCGAATCGGGCGTGCCACGTTCGCAGCTCTTCCTGACCACCAAGGTCTGGGTCGACAAGCTCGGGGCCGACGCGTTGATCCCCAGCCTCAAGGACAGCCTGCAGAAGCTGCGCACCGAGCAGGTCGACCTGACGCTGATCCACTGGCCTTCGCCCGGCCGCGCCGTGCCGCTGCGCGAGACGCTGGAGGCGCTGGCCGAGGCGCAGCGACAGGGCCTGACGGCGCAGTTCGGCGTTTCCAACTTCACCATCGCGCTGCTGCAGCAGGCCATCGAGCTGGCCGGCAAGGGGGCCATCGCCACCAACCAGGTGGAGATCAGCCCCTACCTGCAGAACCACAAGCTGGTGAACTACGCGCGCATGCAGGGCGTGCACCTGACCTCTTACATGACGCTGGCCTACGGCAAGGTGCTGAAGGAGCCGGCGCTGACCGAGATCGCCCAGCGGCATGGGGCCACACCAGCGCAGGTGGCGCTGGCCTGGGCGTTGACCCAGGGCTTCTCGGTCATTCCGTCGTCCACCAAGCGAGAGAACCTGGCGTCCAACCTGAAGGCCAAGGACCTGAAGCTCACGTCGGAGGACATGGCCGCGATCGCCGCGCTGGACCGCAACGAGCGCCTGGCCAACCCGGAGAACCTGGCGCCCGCCTGGGACTGACACCCCGCCGTACGCGCGGCTATGCTGCGCGCCACCCATGGACCTGCGCAGCCTCCGTTACTTCATCGCCGTGCTCGAAGCGGGCAGCCTCTCGCGCGCGGCGGCCTCGCTCTACATCGCACAGCCCGCCCTGACGGCGCAGATCAAGAAGCTGGAGGCCGAGCTCGACACGCAGTTGCTGGAGCGCTCGCATGCCGGCGTCACGCCCACCTCCGCAGGCCTGCAGCTCTACGAAGACGCACGCCGCCTGCTGTCGGACGCCGACGCCATGCGCGACCGCATCCGCCAGCTGCCGCAGGGGCCGGAAGGCTCGGTGACCATCGCCCTGCCCTTCCTGCTGGCCTCGCTGCTGATGGGCCCGGTGCTGATGGCTCTGCGCGAGACGGCACCGCGGGTGCGGGTCTTCGTGCTCGACGACCTGAGCCTGATGGTCAAGAAGGCCATGCTGGACCGCCGCGCCGACCTGGGCGTGCTGGTCGACACGCCGGCCGTCGACGGGCTGGAGTGCCGGCCGCTGGCCCGCGAGGCCATGTTCGTCTGCGGCCAGGACGCCGATGGCCAAGTGGGGGCGCTGCTGCAGCCGTCCGCCTCCAAGGGCCGGCGCAAGGCCGGCGCGCCGCCCGGCCGACCCACCCTGGAGTTCGACCACGCCGCACGCCTGCCATTGGTGCTGCAGTCGCGCCGCTTCTCGATCCGCCGGAGCGTGGAAGAAGCCGCGGCCGCGCGGGGCACTGCGCTGCACATCGTCCACGAGCACGACTCCGCACGCGTGATCCGCTCGCTCTACCTGCATGGCGCGGGCTTCACCTTCACGCCGGCTTGCGCGCTGCACGATGCGCCGCCCGCGCGCGCCGACTGGGTCGTCGCCCGCGTGGTGCAGCCCGAACTGGTGCGGACCTACAGCCTCGCCCTGCCCGCGGGCCGGGTGCGGGATGCCGCTACCCAGGCGGTGATGGAGGCCCTGCTCGGCCAGTCGCGCCGGCTGATCGACGAAGGCGCCTGGGAAGCCGAGTGGCTGCATCGCGACCGGCCCTGAACGGCGACGCGCGCCCGCCTGCCTGCCTGCCCGCCGCGCGAGGCCATCACTTGCATTGATGCCCCGGCATCAGCAAACGGTATTTCCGCGATGACCGGCCTTCTGGAACAGTGACCCACACCGCCGCAGGACGCGCAGTCCGTGCGGCAGCCGGTCGAGATTCCAGGAGACAGCCATCAACAACGCCAGCCCTTCCACGCCCGTCGTCCGTCCGGTGACGAACGTAGCCACCCTCGTCGCCCGCAGCGCCCGCGCGCATGCGCGGCAGGTCGCGGTCCGAAGTGCCAGCCGCAGCCTGACCTATGCCGAGCTGGAGCAGCGCGCCTGCCGCCTCGCCAACGCCCTGCTCGGCCTGGGCCTGTCGCGCGGCGACCGTGTCGGCATCTACCTGCCCAACTGCCCAGAGATCGTGGAACTGGAGCTGGCCTGCTACAAGGCCGCGCTGGTCAAGGCGCCCTTCAATGCGCGCCTGTCGCCGGCAGAGGTCGGCGAGGTCGCAGCCAACAGCGACGCCACGCTGATCGTCACCACCGCTGAGCGGGCCGAGGCCATCCGCCCGCACCTGCGCGGCACGTCGCGGCTGGTGCTGCTCGATGCGCCCGGAGACGAAGGCTACGAAGGCCTGCTGGCCCGCGCCAGCGACCGCTTCGACCCCGTGCAGGTGCATGCCGACGAACTGGCCGTGCTGCACTACACCTCGGGCAGCTCGGGCGTACTCAAGGCCGCGATGCAGACCTTCGGCAACCGGCTGGCGCAGCTGCGCAAGTTCCTGATCCGCAGCGAAGGCATGCGCAGCGGACATTCGCTGGGGCTGGTGGGGCCGATCACCCATGCCTCGGGCATGCAGATCGTGCCGGCCCTGTGCAGCGGCGTGACCATCCGCATCTTCAACGGCTTCGAGCCCGCGCGCTTTCTCGCCGACATGAAGGCCGAGCGCATCACCCACACCTTCATGGTGCCGACCATGATCAACATGCTGCTGGCCGAGCTGGAAGGCCAGTACCGCCCGCTGCCCGACCTGCAGCGGCTGGGCTATGGCGCGGCGCCGATGGCACCCGCGCGCATCCTTCGCGCCATGGACGTGTTCGGCCCCGTGCTGTCGCAGGGCTACGGCGCGGGCGAGACGACTTCCGGCGTCTGCGCCCTCAGCACCGAGGATCACCTGCATGCCCGCGCCGCCCGCCCCGAACGCCTGGCCTCCTGCGGCAGGCCCTTCCTCGAATGCGATGTGCAGATCCTGGACGACGCGGGCCAGCCCGTGGCCCAGGGCGAGATCGGCGAGATCGTGGTGGGCGGCGACGACATCTTTGCCGGCTACTGGCGTGCGCCTGAACTAACGGCCGAAGTGCTCAAGGATGGCCGTTACCACACCGGCGACCTGGCCCGCATGGACGAGGACGGCTTCGTCTACATCGTGGACCGCAAGAAGGACATGGTCATCAGCGGCGGCTTCAACGTCTATCCCTCCGAAGTCGAGGCCGTGCTGTACCAGCACGAGGCGGTGCAGGACGCCTGCGTCTTCGCCATCCCCGACGACAAATGGGGTGAGGCGGTGGCGGCACATGTGGTGCTCAAGCCCGGCCGCCAAGCGGACGCGGCGCTGATCGACGCCTTCTGCAGCGCGCAGCTGGCCGGCTTCAAGCGACCGCGGCACATCGAGTTCGTGGCGGCGCTACCGCGCAATCCCAACGGCAAGGTCATGCGCCGGGCGGTGCAGGCGCCGTACTGGCAGGGCCAGTCGCGGATGGTCAATTGAACAAGGGCGACGCCATGACGAACGCAACAACCTCCCCCCCTCTCTTCCGCGCGCCCTTCGAGGGCAGTGAACGCGCCGCCGAACTGATCTCACGCATCCAGCACTTCCTGAACGGCGAGCTGGCCGATCTGGCCCGCGAACACCAGCTCGACCACGAGCACAGCCCCGACCGCGCCCTGCTGCGCCAGGTCTGGCGCCGCTCGCATGAGCTGGGCTTCTACGGTCTCACCCTGCCCGAGCAGCTGGGCGGCCTCGGCCTGTCGGTGCTGGACCATGTGCTGGTCAAGGAAGCCATCTACGCCACCGGCTCGCCCTTTGCGCCGCATGTGCTGGGCGAGCTGAGCGGCCCGCCGCGCGTGGGCGCGCTGGTGCGCCATGCCACGCCGCAGCAGATGGCCCAGTTCATCCTGCCTGTGGCGCAGGCCGAGATGGCAATCTGCTTCGCCCTCACCGAGGCCGAGGCCGGCTCCGACGCGGGTGCGGTGCAGACGCGTGCGGTGCGCGACGGCGACGACTACGTCCTCACCGGCCGCAAGCGCTTCATTTCAGGCTCGCCTTTTGCGGACGCCGCCGTACTGATGGCCTCGACAGCGCCCGAAGGCAGCGAGCAGCGCGAGGTGACGGCCTTCTTCGTCGACCTGCGCTCGCCGGGCGTGCGGGTGGAGTCCAACTACAAGACCATGGCCGGCCAGAGCAGCACCGGCGACATCGTGCTCGAGGGCTGCCGCGTGCCGGCCGGCCAGCGCATCGGCGAGCCGGGTCGCGGCTTGGCCCTGGCGCTGGGTCGCATCACGGTCAACCGGCTGCTGCATTGCCCGGCGATGGTGGGCCTGGCCCAGGTGGCGCTGCGCGATGCGCGCGACTACGCGCTGCAGCGCAAGCAGTTCGGCCGCGCCATCGCGCAGTTCCAGGCCATCCAGCACATGCTGGCGGAGGCCGCCACCGAACTCGCCGCGGCACGCGCGCTGATGATCGCCACCGCCCGCCAGCTCGACGCCGGCGGCGATGCGCGGGCCGAGGCCTCGATGGCCAAGCTCTTCTGCTCGGAGACCGCCTTCCGCGTGGCCGACAAGGCGGTGCAGGTGCATGGCGGCGAGGGCATCGTGCAGGGCCGACGCGTGGAGTTCCTGTTCCGCATGCTGCGCATGTACCGGGTGCTCACCGGCACCAGCGAGATCCAGAAGAACACCATCGCCAAGGAGCTGCTCGCG
>NZ_CAJYES010000006.1 GCF_913773995.1 uncultured Pseudacidovorax sp. | reverse complement strand
CTGGAACATCAGCGTCTGCGCCTCGCTCAGCATGCGGCCCCACGAGGGCTGCGGCGGCTGCGTGCCCAGGCCCAGGTAGGACAGCGCGGCCTCGGCCAGGATGGCGATGGCGAAGCGGATGGTGATCTGCACGATCAACACCGCCGAGATGTTGGGCAGCACGTGCTGCATCGTGATCGCGAACGGCCCCTTGCCGCAGGCCTGTGCGGCGGCGATGTACTCGCGCGACCACACGGCATTGGCCGAGGCGCGCGTGATGCGGGCGAAGATCGGGATGTTGTAGATGCCGATGGCGATGATGGCGTTGACGATGCCGGCGCCAAACACGGCCGTCAGCATGATCGCCAGCAGGATCGCGGGGAAGGCCAGCGAGAAGTCGGTCAGGCGCATGATGGCCTCCTCGATCCAGCCGCGCTTGGCTGCGGCGAGCAGGCCCAGCGCCGTGCCGGCCACCAGGCCGATGCCCACCGCGATGATGCCCACCAGGATCGAGGCGCGTGCGCCGACCAACAGCAGCGAGGCCACGTCGCGGCCGAAGGCGTCGGTGCCCAGCCAGTGCTTGGCCGACGGGCCGGCCAGTTTGTTGGCCATGTCCATGTCGTAGGGCGACCAGGGCGTCCAGACGAAAGAAAGCGCGGCCGCCACGATCAGCGCCAGCGTGAGCACGCCGCCGATCATGAAGCTGCGGTGGCGCAGCGCGCGCTGCCAGAAGCCGTGCCGGCCCGCAGGGCGGCCGGCGGCGGGGGGCGTGGCCGCAGGAATGCCGGCGCTGCTCATATGTCGGAAGCCTTGATGCGGGGGTCGATCACGGCATAGAGCACATCGACCACGAAGTTGACGATCACCACGAAGGCGGCCAGCAGCATCACGCAGTTGCGCACCACGACCAAGTCGCGGTTGCTGATGGCCTGGAAGATCAGGCGGCCCAGGCCGGGCAGGTAGAACACGTTCTCCACCACGATGGTGCCGGCCAGCAGTTCGGAGAACTGCATGCCCATCACGGTGATGACCGGGATGAGGGCATTTCGCAGCACATGCAGCCACAGCACGGCGCGCTGGCTCACGCCCTTGGCGCGGGCGGTGCGCACGAAATCCTCACGCATGACCTCGAGCACGGCGGAGCGCGTGATGCGCGCCAGGATGGCGGCCTGCACCACCGCCAGCGACAGGGCCGGCAGCAGCAGCGACTTCACGCCGTCGAGGATGCCTTCGACGCCTTCTCCCCAACCATCGAAGCCGCCGGCCGAGAACCACTGCAGCTTCACCGAGAACAGCAGGATCAGCAGGATCGCGAACCAGAAGTTAGGAATGGCGATGCCCACCTGCGTGAGGCCCATCAGCCCCACGTCGCCCAGCTGGTTGTGGCGCGCGGCGGCGGTCATGCCCACCAGCAGTGCCAGCACCGTGGTGAGCAGCATCGCCATGAATGCGAGAGGAATGGTCAGTTGCAGCCGCTCCAGGATCAGCTCCGCCACCGGTGAGCCGTAGGTATAGCTGTCGCCCAGGTTGCCGGTGAGCATGCCGCCCACCCAGTGCCAGTAGCGCGTCCAGGCCGGCTGGTCCAGGCCCAGCTTGGTGGCCAGGGCCGCGACGGCGTCGGGCGAGGCGTCCGGGCCCATCAGCATCTGGGCCGCGTTGCCGGGCAGGATTTCGAGAACGAGGAAGATGATGATCGACGCCCCGATCAGGGTGCCGATCAGCGTCGCCAGACGCTTGAGAAGAAAAAGACTCATCGTGGAGGGCCGGGCCCGCGAAGCCAAGCGGCGCAGCATAACCGGACAGGGGAATGATTCACGCGCATGCAACGTGCGTGCCCACCCAGGGATAATCCGGGGATGGCCTTGATGATCACCGACGAATGCATCAACTGCGACGTCTGCGAGCCGGAGTGCCCCAACGACGCGATCTCGATGGGCGAGTCCTTCTACGAGATCGATCCGCACCGTTGTACGGAATGCGTGGGCCACTTCGACGAACCGCAGTGCGTGCAGATCTGTCCGGTGGCATGCATCCCGGTCAATCCCGCGCATGTGGAGACTCGGCCGATGCTGATGGCCAAGTACGAGCGGCTCACGGCCGCCGCGCCCCTGGAGCCGGCCGCGCCGCAGCGTTGAGTGCTGCGGTACCGGGCCGCTTCACGCTTCCGACTTTTTCTTCTTCTTTTTCTTGGTGCCAGCGGGTGCCTCGCCCGCGGCGCGTGCGCTGAAGTCGCTGCCGACGGTGGCGCGCTTTGGGGCGCGGGGCTTGTCGAGGTGGTTGTCGGCCAGCGCAGACCCGGTATGCTGGGCCTGCGGATGTTCGAAGACGGCGGGGCGTTGGCCCGCGGCCCGGTCCTCCAGACGCTCGCGTTCGCGGGCCATGGCATCGGCGCGGCGCTGGATGCGGTCGGTCTGGGCCTGTGCTTCGCGCGCCTTCTGCGGCGACGACGCTGGCGTCTCGTCGAGCGACCGGCCGTTGTCGCAGGGAATCTGGCTGTAGAGGTTGCCGCAACGCCAGATGGTGCCGCTGCGTGCGGGCTGGGGCTGTTGCGCTGCTGCGGTTGCGCCCAGCAACGCCGTCAGCAGGATCAGCGTGGCCTGCCGACTCCTGCGGAGCCTGGACTGATCGGTGTGCGCCGTTTGTAGGGGGTGATTGGGTCGCACGGTCTCTCCCTGATCGAAAGTAGGTGGGTCTAGCCTGGCGGTTTCTCCGCAGGTGCGCTCTCCGGACGCGGCGGCTTGGGCCGCGGCGGCTTGTGGGTATGGATCTGCTGCATCGCGGCGGTCATGTCGCCGGCCAGGAGTGTGGGCACTGCCCGCAGGCTGCGGACGATGGCGTCGTCGATGGCGTCGCGCTGTTCGCGCAGGGGCTTCTTGAGCACCCAGTTCACCACCTCGGACTTCGCGCCCGGATGGCCGATGCCGATGCGCAGCCGCCAGTAATCGCCAGTGCCCAGTTGGGCGTGGATGTCGCGGAGGCCGTTGTGGCCGGCGTGGCTGCCGCCGAACTTGAGTTTGGCCTGACCGGGGACCACGTCCAGTTCGTCGTGCACCACGAGCACTTCTTCCGGTGCGATCTTGAAGAAGCGGGCCAGGGCCGCCACCGACTTGCCCGATAGGTTCATGAAGGTCTGTGGTTCCAGCAGCCACACCGTCTGGCCGCCCACATTCGTTCGGGCGGCCAGGCCGTGGTAGCTGCGTTCAGGCGCGAGGTGGAGCTTCCAGTCGCGGGCGAGGGCGTCGATCCACCAGAAGCCGGCGTTGTGGCGTGTGTCCTCATACTCGGGCCCCGGGTTGCCCAGTCCAACGAAGAGCTTGATCATGGGCGGATTATCCCGGCGGCATGCCGGGCTCAGGCGAGGAAGAGTGGGCACTTCACCAACGAAAAAGGCCCGCGGTAAGGCGGGCCTTGTTCGAGGCGGGAGGCCGACCCACCGAGGGGCGCGGCCTGTGGCGAAGAAGCGATTACTTCTTCTTGCCCTTGCCCTTGGCGGGCTCGGCAGCCGGGGCGGGCGCGGCGGCAGGCGCCTCTTCCTCGACCACGGGTGCCACGGCCGACACGATCACCGGATTCGGCTTGCCGTGCGTGATGGCCTTGGCGCGGCCGGGCAGCTTGATGTCGGCCAGGTGCACCGTACCGCCAGCAGCCAGACCCGACAGGTCGACCTCGATGAACTCGGGCAGGTCGGCCGGCAGCACGCTGATCTCGATTTCCGTCATCACGTGGTTCACCAGGTTCTGGTGCAGCTTGACGGCTTCGGACTCTTCCTCACCCTTGAAGTGCAGCGGCACCTTCACGGTCAGGCGGGTGCGGGCGTCCACGCGCTGGAAGTCCACGTGCTGGACCAGTTGCTTGTACGGGTGGTACTGCACATCGCGCAGCAGCACCTTGGTCACGCTGCCGGCCAAGTCCATCTCGAGGATGGAGGAGTGGAAGGCTTCCTTCTTGAGGGCGTGCCACAGTGCGTTGTGATCGAGTTCGATCAGTTGCGGCTGGCCTTCGCCACCGTAGACGATGCCGGGCGTCTTGCCCGAATTGCGGAGACGGCGGCTCGCACCCGTGCCCTGCTTGGCGCGCTCGAAAGCGACGAATTTCATAAGTAACTCCTGTGAGGACGGGGCCTAAGCCCGCCTCTGTGGCACCCACCGCGACCAGTGCGGTGCCGTTCGACAAAAAGGCGCCGCGAAGGCGCCCACTGAAAGTTCCAGGACCGGTGGCGCCTCAGGCGGCGCTGTCCGAATCCGAGAACAGGCTCATGACCGACTCGCCGTTGGCGATGCGGTGGATGGTTTCCGCGAACAGCGGGGCCACAGACAGCTGGCGGATCTTGCCGCAGGCCAGGGCGCCGTCGGACAGCGGAATGGTGTTGGTGACGCAGACCTCGTCGAGGGCGCTGCCCTGGGCGATGCGCTCGATGGCCGGGCCGGAGAACACCGGGTGCGTGCAATAGGCGTAGACCTTCTTGGCGCCGCGCTCCTTGAGCACCTCGGCCGCCTTCACCAGCGTGCCGGCGGTGTCGATCATGTCGTCCATGATCACGCAGTTGCGGCCTTCGATCTCGCCGATGACGTGCATCACTTCGCTGACGTTGGCCTTGGGACGGCGCTTGTCGATGATGGCCAGGTCGCAGCCCAGCTGCTTGGCGATGGCACGGGCCCGCACTACGCCGCCGACGTCGGGGCTCACCACGATCAGGTCTTCGTAGTTCTTGGTGCGCAGGTCGCCCAGCAGCACCGGCGAGGCATAGATGTTGTCGACCGGGATGTCGAAGAAGCCCTGGATCTGGTCGGCGTGCAGGTCCATGGTCAGCACGCGGGAGACGCCGACGGTCTGCAGCAGGTTGGCCACGACCTTGGCCGAGATCGGCACGCGCGATGAGCGCGGGCGACGGTCCTGGCGGGCATAGCCGAAGTAGGGAATCACGGCGCTGATCCGCTCGGCCGAGGCGCGCTTGAGCGCGTCGACCATGATCAGCAGTTCCATCAGGTTTTCGTTGGTTGGGGCGCAGGTCGACTGCACCACGAAGACCTCGCGGGCCCGGACGTTCTGGTTGATCTCGACCGTGACTTCGCCATCGGAGAAGCGGCCGACGCGCGCAGCGCCCAGCGAGGTGCCGAGATGCTGGACGATCTCTGCTGCCATGCCTGGGTTGGCATTGCCGGTGAAAACCATGAAGTCAGGATGTGGGGCCTGCATGTGCGCTTCCCGGCGGTCAGAGAGAAAAGGTGGGGCCTGATGCTTGAGAGCATTTGGCAGGGGAGGAAGGACTCGAACCCTCGAATGCCGGAATCAAAATCCGGTGCCTTAACCAACTTGGCGACTCCCCTACACAGGAGGAAGGTCCAACGACCATCCACCGATGAATGTCGCAACCAATCGCGAGCGATCGGTCTTGCCTACGCGGCCCAGCCCTGAAGAGGATGGTGTGCGAGATTGCTGCAGAGCCGGTATTGCCAACCTTCAGGAAAATCCCTTGAGAGGTTGTGGACCGAGCCTTGCGGCAAATCGTTCGGCAGCTGCGCGAAGACGGCACTTCCGGAGCCGGTCATCCTGGCGCTGAGGCCTTGTGCATCGAGCCACTGAAGGGCTTGACTCACTTGCGGACAGAGCCGCTGGGCAACCGGCTGCAGGTCGTTGTGTCCGAATCGGAAGATTCGTTTGCCGTCCTGAGCAGCGAAGACCGAGACTATAGCAGGTTTAGTGGCTCTGTGAAGATCATCCGCAGAAAATATAAGGCTCGTATCGAGTCCTGCCTCCGGCTTCAACACGGCAAAGCGGGCGAAGGGCAACGTCAGTGGCGTGATCTGCTCGCCGATGCCTTCGACCCATGCATTGCTGCCGCGCAGGAAAAAGGGCACGTCCGCGCCCAGCGCGAGCCCGAGGCGCTCGAGCTCAGCCAGCGGGAGATGCAGTTGCCACAGCCTGTTCAGCGCCAACAGGCAAGTCGCGGCGTCCGACGAGCCACCACCCATCCCAGCCTGCGCCGGGAGGCGTTTCAGAATGCCGATGTGGGCCCCCTGGCGGGTGCCCGTCGCGTTCTGGAGCGCGCGCGCGGCGCGCAGCACGAGATCGTCTGCCGGCAACGGGGGGCCGAGGTCTTCGCGCGACAGGCCGCCGTCCTCGCGCAGGTCGACATGCAGCGTGTCGCACCAATCGATCAGCATGAAGACCGACTGCAGCAGGTGATAGCCGTCTGCGCGTCTGCCAGTGATGTGAAGGAACAGGTTCAGCTTGGCAGGCGCGGGCAGGTCGTACAGTGCTCTCACGGCGACGGGCGCTCGAAAACGACGCGCAGTTGCGCGGTGGGCAGCGGGGCCTCCCGCGTTGCCTGCAGACGGCCCTGTGGCACCTGCGACAACTCGGCCCGCCAGCCCGGAACCTGCGCAGGACGGCCTTGCAGCCATTCGAAGAGGGCGTCGATGGGCAGCGCTGCGCCGGTCGCTGCCTCCGTCAATGCGGCCATCGAGGGATAGCTGCGCTGCTGTGAACCGTCTCGCAGCAGCGCCGTGCCTGGGCTCCATCGCAAAGCGCCAAGGGTGTTGCCCAGAGGCGTCGTCAGCACGAGCTCCCCTTCCTCGGGGGTGCCGTCGAGCTCGAACACGGCGGCGAAGGATTGCGGCGGATTGCTGTCGACCGACAGCGAGAGGCGTCCGCTCCAGTGGCTGCTGCCACCGTTGGAGCGTCGCGGCTGCGGCGCAGCGCAGCCGACGAGCGCCAGGGCCGCGCCCGCGGCGCTGGCCACCAGCACGCGCCGCTTCACAGCTTGACGCGCAGGCGCCGCAGCGTGGCCTGCAGGGTTTCGTTCTCGGCGTCGGCCATGGATGCTTCGCGCCAGATGCTCATCGCCCGGTCGCGCTGGCCCTGCGCCCACAGGACCTCGCCGAGATGGGCGCCGATCTCCGGATCGGGCCGCTTTTTATACGCGTCCTCCAGGATGCGTTGGGCCTCGGCCATGTTGCCCAGCCTGAACTCGACCCAACCCAGGCTGTCTGCGATGAAGGGGTCGTTCGGTGCCAGCTCCACCGCTTTGCGGATCAGCTGCCGTGCTTCCTGCAGGCGGATGTTCCGATCCGCGAGCGAATAGCCCAACGCGTTGTAGGCATTGGCGCTGTCCGGCTTGAGGGCCACCACGCGGCGCAGCAGGCGTTCCGTCTCGTCGACGCGACTGAGCTTCTCGGCAGCCATCGCGAGGTCGTACAGCAGGTCGGTGTCGTTCGGCGCCTGGGCGCTGGCGTTGGCGAGCAGGTCGTAAACGGCCTGGTTCATCTTCGCCTCGCGCAGCACCTGTGCCTCGGCCTGCAGCTGCTGGCGCCGGTCGGCTTCGGTACGCGCCGGCATGCTGCGCACGATCTGGCGCGCTTCGGCCACTTTGCCCTGCCTGGCCAAAAGCAGCGCGCGGCGCAGCTGAGCAGACCCCATGTCCTCGTCGCCTTCCACCCGCGAGAGGTATTGCTCGGCGGCGGCGAAATCCTTGCGGCGCTCAGCCAGCTGCGCGAGCTGGAGGTAGGCCTGGGCGATGCCGCGGGCGCGCTCCTCCGCATCGCTCTGGCGCGTGGCGAGGTCCAGGTAGCGCTGCAGCGAAGTCTGGGCGGCTGTGTCCTGGTGGCTCTGCGCCTGCAGCGAGCCCAGAAGCAGCCAGGGGTCGGGCAGGTCGGGACGGCTGCGCGTGAGCGCCTCGATCTGTATGGTGGCTTCGTCGTAGCGTTGCGCCAGCGCCAAGGCCCGCGCGTAGGCCACGCGGGCTTCTGGCAAGGCATCGGGCTGGGTGAGATAGCGGCGCACGATCGCCTCAGCCTCGGGTCGCGCCGAATCCATCAGTTCGAGCGCGAGCACGGCGGGCGCGTCGGCCTTGGGGTCTGCCGCGCTGCCCTGTTGGGCTGCCGCCAGCGCACCCGCGGTGTCGCCAGCGCTCAGCCGCAGGCGACCGACGGCGGCCCACGCGAGACCGGCCGAGGGGGCACCTGCTTTCAGTTCATCCGACAGACCCTGCTCGAGCGCCTGGGCGGCGGACTGCTTGTTCGAGGCCCGGCTGTAGGCCCGGACGGCATTGGCAAGGGCTGCAGCGCGTTCCGGCACGGGGGTGGCCGCAATGTCCGCCCGAAGCGGATCGACCGTTTCAGCCAGGCGTCCGAGCAGGATGAGGATTTGCAACTCGAGTCTGCGCGGCTCGCGGGCATCCGGAATGGCCTGCTTCCAGGCGCGCACCGCCACCAGGGCGGCCTCGGGCGATCGGGCCCGTACGGCGACATCGACCGCGCGCTGGAACAGCGCGGGCTCGCGCGTACGGCGCGCAGAATCCAGCAGCAACTGGAAACCCTCGACCGGATCGCCATCGCGGGCATTGAGCTCGCCCAGCAGGACCTCGTAGAACAGCTCCGCCGTCATCGCGGAAGGCCGGGCATCCTCGGCGGCCGGCGCGGACGGTGGCCCGGGTGGGGCCGACTGCGCGGCGGCGCTGAGCGAAGCGAGGGTCAGAACGGCTGTCGCCAGATGGCGCCGGCGGGGCAAGGGACTCATCGAACCATAATAATCCAAGCCTTTGTCCGCATCTGGGGCGAGGGCGATGGCTCGCTGCCCTGCAGGTGCGGCGCCGTTCCCCGATGCCCGAACTCCCAGAAGTCGAAGTCACCCGCCGCGGTTTTGCCGACCGCATCGCGGGCGGCGTCATCACTGCCCTGCGCGTGGGCAAGCCATTGCGATGGGCGCTGGAGGTGGACCCGGACGTGCTGGTGGGCCGCACGGTGGTGCAGGTTCGCCGACGTGGCAAATATCTGCTGATCGACCTCGACGCAGGCATGCTGCTGGTGCACCTGGGCATGTCCGGCAGCCTCCGATTCGCCCCCGCGTTGCCCGAGCCTGGGCCGCACGACCATTTCGACATGAGCACCACGCGAGGCACGCTGCGACTGAACGATCCGCGCCGCTTTGGCGCGGTCATCCATGTCGACAGCGAAGAGGCGCCGTTGGCCCGCAAGTTGCTGGGCGGACTGGGGATGGAGCCGCTGGGCGATCAGTTCGACCTCGATCGCTTCCACGAAGGGCTGCGCAAGCGGCGTGCGCCCGTCAAGCAGGTGCTGCTCGCGGGCGATGTGGTGGTGGGAGTGGGCAACATTTATGCATCCGAGGCGCTCTTCCTGGCGGGCATCCGGCCCACGTTGCCAGCGGCGCGCATCTCGCGGCCCCGGGCGGCGAGGCTTCACGCCGCCGTCCGCGAGGTGCTGGCCCGCGCGGTCGAGGCGGGCGGCAGCACGCTGCGCGACTTTTCGCATATCGACGGTCAGGCCGGTCACTTCCAGCTTCAGGCCATGGTGTACGGCCGCGCGGGCGAGCCCTGCCGCCAGTGCGGCGCGCCGATCCGCCTTCTGCGCCAGGGACAGCGGTCCACCTACTTCTGCGCGAACTGCCAGAAGTCCTGAGCGGGCGGCTCGACGGCACGACGACGCTTGCCGCGCAGCGGCAAGGGGCACCTGCAACTGTTATATTTTGTAAATACATCTGCAGACTCCCGTGAGCGTTCCTTTCTCCCAGCAGTTCGAGCAGCACGGCGCCTGGCGGCGCGGCTTGGCACACCGACTGAGCTGGCTGGCCTCCTGGCTGGGCGACAACGACCTGCTCGACGAGGCCGTGGCGGAGCGGCTCAAGGATGTCGAAGCGCTGATGCGCGGCAGTCGCGTCATGGTGGCCTTTGTCGCGGAGTTCTCCCGCGGCAAGTCCGAGCTGATCAACGCCTTGTTCTTTGCGGGTTATGGTCGGCGCATCATGCCGGCCAGTGCCGGCCGCACCACCATGTGTCCGGTCGAACTGCGCTACGACGCGCAGGAGATCGCCGGACTGCGCTTGTTGCCCATCGACACCCGGCTGGCGCCGAAGTCGCTGCAGCAGTGGCGCGAAGAGCCGGAGGGCTGGACCGAGATCGCGCTCGCTCACGAGGACGGCGAACAGCTTGCTGCCGCCATGCAGAAGGTGGCCGAGACCGACCGTGTGCCGCTCGATCGGGCCAGGGCGCTGGGCTTTTGGCGTGACGACGCGGGAGACGATGCACTGCCGGTCGATCCGGATCAGCAGGTCGAGGTACCCCGCTGGCGCCACGCCGTTCTCAACCTGCCGCATCCCTTGCTGGAGCAGGGCCTCGTCATCCTTGACACCCCCGGCCTGAATGCCATTGGCGCCGAGCCTGAACTCACGATGAGCCTGCTCCCGCAGGCCCATGCCGTGCTGTTCATCCTGGGCGCCGATACAGGCGTGACTCGCTCCGACCTCGCCATCTGGCGCGAACACCTGGGCGGCGCGGCACCGGGTGTGGCCTCGCGCATCGTCGCGCTGAACAAGATCGACACGCTGTGGGACTCGCTCAGTGCGCCCGGCCAGATCGAGGCCCAGATCGAGCGACAGTGCACCCTCTCCGCCGACATTCTGGGTGTGCCCCGCCGACGCGTGCTGCCGGTTTCGGCGCAGAAGGGCTTGCAGGCCCGCATCTCGGGGGACGCGGCGCTGCTGCAGGCCAGTCGGCTGCCGGCCCTCGAATCGCTGCTGGGTCAGGGGCTGGTGGCCGAACGGGAGGCCATCCTGCGCCGAGCGGTGGAAGGCAGTGTGGACGCCCTGCGTTCCGCCTCGGAACGCATCCTGCGCATGCGCCAGCGCGAGTTGACCGAACAGGCCATGGAGCTCGAAGGCCTGCGCGGCAAGAACACCGCCACGCTGCGGCACATGCAGCGTCGGGTGCAGCAGGAGCAAGCCGAGTTCGAGGCCGGCGCCCAGCGTGTCTCGGCCCTGCGCGCCGTACTGGCCAAGCGCATGCGCGAGACGCAGGCCGTGCTCGGCCCGACTGCGCTCAAGTCGGACATGGCGCAGTTCGCGCAGGCGCTGCGGCGACCCGGCATCAAGCTGCAGTTGGCCCAGGTCTATGCCCGCACCTTCGACGAGTTGCGGACCAATCTGGCCGATGTGCAGGCCACCATGGCCGAACTGCAGGCCATGCTGCATGCGGCGTTCCGCCAGCTCAATGCCGAACACGGCTTTGCCCTGCAGGCGCCCGCCGAGCCCGACCTGTCGCAGTACATTGCCGAGATGAGCAGTATCGAGCAGAGCCATCTGCATTACCTGGGCATGGGCAACATCCTGCGACTCGTTCAGGCCGAATTCTGCGAGCGGCTGGCGCAGGCCCTCGCCAGTCGCGTGCGCACAGCCCGCGATGCCGCGCTGGCCGAGATCGAGGAGTGGCGCCGCAGTGCTTCCTCCCAGATGGATCGCCAGATGAACGAGCGCCGCGCCGCCTACGCCAAGCGTGTCGAGTCGATGGTGCGCGTGCGCGACGCCGCTGGCAGCCTGGAAGAGAGCCTGATGGAAATCGAGGGCCAAGGTGCGCACCTCAAAGCCCTGGAACAGCGGCTGCGCGACCTGTGCGAGGTTCTCGCCGGGCGCAAGCCCGAGCCCGGCGCCCAGTCGGTGGCCAGCGGCGCTCCGGCGCGCGCGGCGTGATGGCCGTCGCGACCGACGCCGCACCCGTGGTGCGGCAGGCCCGGCAGTGCGCCGATGCTTTCTGGCTGCGCCTGGTCACCTGGCAGAAGACCCATGGCCGCAGCAGCCTGCCCTGGCAGAACACACGAGACCCGTACCGCGTCTGGCTCTCGGAAATCATGCTGCAGCAGACCCAGGTGTCGACCGTGCTGGGCTACTACCAGCGATTCCTGACGCGCTGCCCCACGGTGGCAGATCTGGCGGCTGCCCCCGAGGACGAGGTCATGGGTCTTTGGAGCGGCCTGGGCTACTACAGCCGGGCGCGCAACCTGCATCGCTGCGCGCAGGAGGTGGTGACGCGCTTTGGCGGCAGCTTTCCGCACAGCGCCGAACTGCTGCAGACGCTGCCGGGCATCGGCCGTTCCACGGCGTCCGCCATCGCCGCCTTCTGCTTCGGCGAGCGGGTGTCGATCATGGACGGCAACGTCAAGCGCGTGCTCTCGCGCCTGCTGGCCTTCGAGGGAGACCTGGCCAGCAGCGCCAACGAAAAGCTGCTGTGGAAGGCTGCCGACGAACTGCTGCCGCCAGAGGGCGAGCCCGAGGCCATCTCGCGTTACACGCAGGGACTCATGGACCTGGGTGCTACGGTCTGCCTGCCGCGCCAACCGCAATGTCTGATCTGTCCGGTCGAGGCTCTGTGTGAAGGGCGGCGCCAGGGCGATCCGGCGCGGCTGCCCGTCAAGACGCGCAAGCTCAAGCGCAGTTCGCAGTCGCTGTGGCTGCTGTTGGCGCGCTCGGACGACGGGCGGGCCGTGTGGCTGCACAAGCGCCCGGCCAGCGGCATCTGGGCGGGCCTGCATGCCCTTCCTGTCTTCGACAGCGTCGAAGCGCTCGAAGCCGCCCTGCCAGAGGCGTTGCGCCCGGCCCTGGAGCATTTGCCGGCCTTTCTGCATGTGCTCACGCACAAGGACCTGCATCTGCATCCGGTCCAGGTCGACGCGGTGCGCAGCGAGCTGGCCGGCCTGCAGGGCCGATGGGTGGCCGCCGAGGACTGGCCGGCGCTCGGCTTGCCCGCGCCGGTGCGTCGACTGCTGGAGGCGCAGGCGGCCAACACAGACTGAGCCTGGCGAGCAGGGACCCGGATCAGGACGGCCTGCGCGAATGTTGTACCCGGGCCGCCGCTTTCTACTCGGCGTCCAGCTCGCGGTGCCGCCGCAGCGTCACCCAGCGTTCGCCGAAGGTGCGGGCCAACTGCTCGACCAGAAAGACCGACCGGTGCTGGCCACCCGTGCAACCGATGGCCACGGTGACATAGCTGCGGTGGTCATCCGCCAGCGCATCCATCCAGTGCTGGAGGAACTGCTCGATGTCGCCGAACATGCGCGCCACGGCATCGTGCTCGCGCAGCCAGTCGATCACCAGTTGGTCGCGCCCCGTCAGCGGGCGCAACGCCGCCACGTAATGCGGGTTGGGCAGCATGCGCACGTCGAACACGTAGTCGGCATCCAGCGGCACGCCACGCTTGAAGGCGAAGGACTGGAACACCAAGGTCAGCGTGCGCTGCGGCGCGTCGATCAGTGCCTTGATGTAGGTGCGCAGCTGGGCCGGCCGGATCAGGCTGGTGTCGATCAGGTCGGCGCCTTCGCGCAACTCGGACAGCAATTCGCGCTCCAGCTCGATGGCCTGGATCAACGCGCGTTCCTGCTCCGGCGCGTCGACGCGGCCGTGCTGGCGCGACAGCGGATGACGGCGCCGGGTCTCGGAATAGCGGCGCACCAGCGCCTCGGTGGTTGCATCGAGGAACAGCGAACGCACGGCCATCCCTTCCTGTCGGAGGGCGGCCAGGCGGATCGGCGCCTTCGACAGCGAGGTGCCACTGCGCGCGTCGATGGCCACGGCCACCAGCGGCGCCTGGTTTTCCTTCTGCAGGCGGATGAAGTCGTCCAGCAGTTCGGGGGGCAGGTTGTCCACGCAGTAGTAGCCGGCGTCTTCCAGCGCGGCCAGGGCCACCGACTTGCCGGAGCCGGACATGCCGGTAATCAGCACCAGATCCATGGAGGGATTCATCGTCGTCAGCTCTCCTGCGGGCTCAGCATTTCGCGGGCATGGGCGAGGGAGGCGGCCGAGACACGCTCGCCGCCCAGCATGCGGGCGATCTCCTGCATGCGGCCTTCGCCGTCGAGCGGCGCGACCGTGCTTTCGGTGACCGGCTGCGGCTTGCCGCCTTGAGCCGCTGTGGTCGTGATCGTCTGCTTCGCCACGCGCAGATGGTGGTCGGCGCAGGCCGCCACCTGTGGCAGATGGGTGACCGCCAGCACCTGGCGGTCGCGGCCGAGTTGGCGCATCAGCCGGCCCACGGTGTCGGCCACCGCACCGCCGATGCCGGTGTCCACCTCGTCGAAGATCAGCGCCTGCGCCGTGCCCAGCCGGCTGGTGGTGACCGCGATGGCCAGCGCGATGCGTGACAGCTCGCCGCCCGAGGCCACCTTGCCGACCGGCCGAGGGGTGCCGCCGGCATGGCCGGCCACGAGGAAGGCCACGTCTTCCAGCCCATGGCGGGCCGGCTGGGGCAGCGGCTGCAGTTCCACGCCGAACCGGCCGCCCTGCATGCCCAGGCCCTGCATGGCCTCGGTGATCGCGGCCGCCAGCTTGGGCGCGGCCTTCTTGCGGGCCTGGCCGATGGCCCGCGCCTCCTTGTCGAAGACCTGACGCGCCTGCTGCTCGGCCCGCTCCAGCGCAGCCAGATCGGCCTGGGCTTCCAGGGTCTGCAGCGCCTCACGCCAGCTGGCGAGGAGGGCGGGCAGTTCTTCCGGCGGGCGCCGATAGCGGCGGGCCAGCGACATCCAAAGCCCCATGCGTTCATCGACCGCCTGTAGCTGATCGGCGTCGGTTTCGGTGCGGCGCAGGTAAGCGTTGAGCGCATGCAGCGCATCGGAGGCCTGAGCCAGGCTGCCGGCGAGCTCGTCGCCCAGCGTCTTGAATTCGGGTTCGATGTGGGCCAGGTCCTGCAGGCGGTCGGCGGCGCGGGAAAGCAGGGCCACGGCGCCTTGTTCGTCCTCTTCCAGCAAGCCGGTGGCGGCCTGGGCGGCGTCGATCAGCGACTGGGCATTGGCCAGGCGCGTGTGCTGGCTCGACAGTTCTTCCCACTCGTCGGCACCGGGGGCGAGCTTGTCCACCTCGCCGATCTGCCACTGAAGACGCTCACGCTCGCGCAGCAGCGTTTCCTGGGCGTTGCGGGCGGCTTCCAGTGCGGCCCCGGCCTGGCGCCAGTTCTGCCAGGCGGCTTCGAGGGCGGCGGTCCGCACACCGGCATAGGCATCCAGCAGGCCGCAGACTGCGTCGGGCCGGGTCAGGCTTTGCCAGGCATGCTGGCCATGGATGTCCAACAGATGGCCGCCCAGTTCGCGCAACTGCGTGGCAGTCGCCGGGCTGCCGTTGATCCAGCCGCGGCTGCGGCCCTGGGTGTCGACGGTGCGGCGCAGCAGCAGGGTGTCGCCGACCTCGAACCCACCTTCCTCCAGCCAGGTTGCCAAGGCGGGATCGGCATCGAATTCGGCGCTGACGTCCAGCCGCTCCGCGCCTTCGCGGACGGCGCCGGCATCGGCCCGGTTGCCCAGGGCCAGCTGAAGGGCGTCGATCAGGATCGACTTGCCGGCGCCGGTCTCGCCGGTGAGCACGGTGAAGCCCTCGGCCAGATCCAGGTCGAGCGCGCGGACGATGACGAAATCGCGCAGGACGATGCGTCGCAGGGCCACTCAGGAGCCTCCTTCGTTCCAGTGAAGTTTCTTGCGCAGGGTGTCGAAGTAGCTCCAGCCGCGCGGGTGCAGGAAGCGAACCCGGTGCTCGGAGCGCCGCACCAGCACCTGGTCGCCATGCGCGAGCGAGGCCAGCGACTGCATGTCGAAATTGGCGCTGGCATCGCGCCCGCCCACCACCTCCACCGAAATCTCTTCGGCGTCCGGCAGCAGGATCGGCCGGTTGGACAAGGTGTGCGGCGCGATCGGCACCATCACCCAGCCAGGGATGGAGGGGTGCAGCATGGGCCCGCCGGCCGACAGCGCATAGGCGGTGGAGCCGGTGGGTGTGGCGATGATCAGGCCGTCGGCGCGCTGGTTCGCCACCAGGTGGCCGCCGACGGAGACGCGCAGCTCGACCATGCCCGAGGTGGCGCCGCGGTTGACCACCACGTCGTTCATGGCCTGGGCGGTAAAGACGACCTCGCCGGCGCGCATGACCCGCGCCTGGATCAGGCTGCGGTGGTCTTCCTCGTAGTCGCCGGCCAGCATCGGCGTGAGTGTGGCCTCGTAGTGTTCCAGCGGGATGTCGGTGACGAAGCCAAGGCGTCCCCGATTGATGCCGATCAGCGGCACGCCGTAGCGGGCGAGCTGCCGGCCGATGCCCAGCATGGTGCCGTCGCCGCCGACGACCAGGCCCAGGTCGCACTGTTCGCCGATCTCGGGCACGGTGAGGATGGGCCAGCGGCTGGCGCGCGGCACGCCGTCCTCGCCGCACTCGGCGCTGCTGCGCTCGAGCACGACGGTGCATCCGCGCGACTCCAGGAACGCCGCAATGCCCTCGATGACGGGGTCGCGCTCGCGCGCCGCCGTCGCCTGGTACTTGCCGATCAGCGCCACATGGCGAAAGGGTGCGTGCATGGGCAAATTACATCACGACACCGCAGGCGTCCCACCGTATGGCAAGACCTTGTCCGCCGCCTGTGGATAGCAGCCCGCGGGGTATCATTTGCCGATGCTGGACGACCGCGCCAAGCTGCTGCTCAAGACCCTGGTGGAACGCTATATCGCCGACGGCCAACCCGTCGGTTCGCGCACGCTTTCGCGCGCCGCCGGTCTGGAGCTTTCCCCCGCCACTATCCGCAACGTGATGGCCGACCTCGAGGACCTGGGCCTGATCGTCAGCCCGCATACCTCGGCCGGACGCATACCCACAGCGCGCGGCTACCGCCTGTTCGTCGACACCATGCTCACGGCCCAGCGGGCTCAGTTGCAGTCCACGCCGCCGAGCCTGCCGCCGGACCAGCCCCAGAAAGTGATCGCCAGCGCGGCACAGCTGCTGTCGAATCTGTCCCAGTTCGTGGGCGTGGTGATGGCGCCGCGGCGCACCACGGCCTTTCGGCACATCGAATTCCTGCGACTGTCGGAGCGACGGCTGCTGGTCATCATCGTCTCGCCCGACGGCGACGTGCAGAACCAGGTGATCTTCACCGATCGGGACTACACCCAGTCGGAGCTGATCGAGACCTCCAACTACCTCACCGCGAACTATGGCGGGCTGTCCATCGAGCAGGTGCGCGACCGCCTCAAGAGCGAGATGGACGGCCTGCGCGCCGAGATCGCCTCGCTGATGCAGGCGGCGGTGCAGGCGAGCTCGCAGGCGTTTTCGCAGGCGCAGGAAGAGGTCATCATCGCCGGCGAGCGCAACCTGCTGGCGGTGAGCGACTTCTCCAGCGACATGGGCCAGCTGCGGCGGGCCTTCGAGCTGTTCGAGCAGAAGGCCGAGCTGATGCGCCTGCTGGACATGTCCAGCAAATCCGACGGTGTGCGCATCTTCATCGGCGGCGAAAGCCAGGTGGTGCCGTACGAGGAACTGTCGGTGGTCAGCGCCAATTACGAGGTCAACGGCGAGGTGGTCGGCACCCTGGGCGTGATCGGACCGACCCGCATGCCCTATGACCGCATGATCCAGATCGTCGACATCACCTCGCGGCTGGTCAGCAACGCGCTGAGCCACAACAACAAGTAGCAGTCCGGCGCCGCGCCGACGTGGCGCAGAGGGGCGGGGCACGCCGTTCGGACGACCGCGGATCAGCGCCCCGGTGCTTCCCCCGCCAGCGCCTGTAGCGCCGGCACGTCGCGGATCAGCACGACGTAGCCATGCATCTCGATACAGCCCAGTTCCACCAGTCGCCGGAAGCAGCGCGACAGCGTCGCTTGTGCCATCACCAGCTGGCGCGCAATGGAGCGCTTCTGCACCGGCAATCGCACCGAGCGGTCCTTGCCGGCGGCTTCGAAAGGCTCGCGCAGCAGCCAGGCGGCCAGGCGCCCCAGCACGTCCTTGGTGGCCAATTCGTGCCGCCCGTCCGTCAGTTGGCGGATGCGCTCGGCCATCACCAGACCGACGGCGCGCTGAAGGGCCGGGTCCTGCCGGGCGGCTTCCAGCAGGTGCTCTAGCGGCAGCGCGGCGAGGGTGACGCGAGCCGGACACACGGCCGACTCGATCCAGTCCGACTCCAGCCAGGCGGAGGCCAGATCCAGCCACTGGCCCGGGCCGAGAACGCGGTTCTCGATCAGGCCCCCATCCGCGCCGATGCGGCCGACCACGATGCGGCCTTCGGCGACCAGCCACCACGAGGGTGGATGGTTGTCCGGCATGGCAGCGATGGCGCCCTTGGGCAGCATATGCAGGCGCAGGGCGCGGGCCAGTCGCTCCAGAGTGGCCGGGGCGGGCTCGCACGGCGCGAACGCGCTGCGCAGCAGGGGCACGCCGGACAGCACGACCGGCCGCCGCCCGGTGGCGGCTTTCCAGCGCCGCGCTTCGGGGCGCGGGGCGTCGGAGGTCGTAGAAGACAGTGCCGGCAGCATGAAAGGTAGGGCTCAGGTCAGGTGGTCGATGCCCGACTCTGCCCACGATCCGGCGACGCTGCCTTGAGCCAGCGCAAGGGTTGGCGGATCGGCCGCCGCCTGCCTTCAGCCGCACAGTCCGGTGAATCCGCAGGCGGTGCAGAAGCTGCAGCCGTCCTTGCGGATCAGCGTGGCGTTGCCGCACTCGGGGCAGGTGGCTCCCGGCATGGTCTGCTGCACGCCTGGCGCCGCGGCGGCCGGCGCGGCCAGGATGCCCATCTCCTGCAGCGGAAAACCCTCTTCATCCAGCACGCCGAGCATGGCATAGCGGTGGATCACGAGCCGCGCCAGGTAGGCCACGGTCGAGGGCCAGGTCTGTTGCCGCCGTACCTTCGGATCCAGGCTGGGCACGAAGGCCATGAAGTGGCCCAGCGGCTCCGCATAGCTCAGCAGCTTGCGCAGCTTCATGCCGATCCAGGCCGGGTCGATCACCCGCATGTCCAGCGACAGCACGCGCGCCAGCCCGTCCAGGGCGCGCGGATAGTTGCCCGAGAAGCCCAGGGCGCAGGGCCGCGTGTGGGTGACGCCGCCGCGGCTGGGCAGCAGCACTTCCTTGAGGGTGAGCGTGAAGGCTTCGCCGGTGGCTGGGTTCTCGATGTCCACGGCCCAGGCGAGCGTGCCCGAGGGGCCGGTGTGCGGCTCGTCCTGGCTGAACAGGGCGTCGAGCACCGGCGTTCCGGGGGCGGGCGGGTTCCACAGGCCGAGCTGCTCGCAGCGCCAGCGCAGGACGGCGGCGGTTGCGGCCACCACGCCGGGGAAGGTGCGCATCTCGCCGTTCGGCGGGAAGGGCATGTCGAAGGGGCGCTCCTCTTGGACGGTGGCCAGCGCGTCGAGCTTGACGCGTACCCATTCGGCGTCGCGGGCCCGCAGGTCCATCGACAGCGTCTTGGCCAGGGCGCCCAGGCCGCGGGGCTGTTCGGCGCCATTGATCCAGACCTCGAAGGGCAGGGGCCGGGCGCCGTCCGCCCCGTCGGGCGCCTCGCCGACGAAGAGCGCGAACTGGCCGTGCGGATGGCGCACCATGGTGCACCAGGCCGCATTGCCCGCGGGAAAGTCCGGACGCCCCGGCCAGCGCAGCGAGGCCAGCACCGGCTCGCGCGGCAGGCGCTCCAGCGCCAGTCGGCGGTCGGCCATGTCGGGCGTGGGCAGGGTGGCTGTCGGCGGGGTCACGCTCAGCACGGCGCCCAATACCGCATTGGGCCGGTAGGTGGCCAAGCCCTTGAGGCCCGCCTGCCACGCCTGGATGTACAGGTCCTGGAAGGCGGCATAGGGGTAGTCGGCCGGCACGTTGACCGTCTTGCTGATCGAGGTGTCGATGAAGGGCGCGACGGCCGCCACTATGGCCGCATGCGACTGGGCGCTCATCTCCAGCGCCGTGACGAAGGCGGGCGGCAAAGGCGCATCCGCTCCGCGCAGATGGCGGAACAGCCGCCAGGCATGGTCTTCCACCGCGAATTCCTGGAAGGTGCCATCGGCCATGCGCTTCTTGCGCTGGTAGCTCCAGCTGAAGGGCGGCTCGATGCCGTTGCTGGCGTTGTCGGCAAAGGCCAGGCTGATGGTGCCGGTCGGTGCGATCGACAGCAGGTGCGAGTTGCGCAGGCCGTGGCGGCGGATGCGCTCACGAAGCGGTGCTGGCAGGCGCGAGGCGAAGCGCCCACGCTGCAGATACAGGTCGGCGTTGAACAGGGCGAAGGCGCCGCGCTCGCGTGCCAGATCGGCGGAGGCTGCATAGGCCGCGTCCCGCAGCCGCTCGGCGATCCGAGCGGCCATCTGCCGGGCGGGCGCTTCGTCATAGCGCAGACCGAGCATGGCCAGCGCATCGCCCAGCCCCGTGAAGCCCAGGCCGATGCGCCGCTTGGCCATGGCTTCCTCGCGCTGGCGAGGAAGCGGCCAGATGGAGATGTCCAGCACGTTGTCCAGCATGCGCACGCAGGTGGGGATCAGGGCGTCGAATGCAGCCTCGTCGAAGCGGGCCTTGGGCTCGAAAGGCTGGCGCACGAAGCGCGTGAGGTCGATGGAGCCGAGGCAGCAGCAGCCGTAGGGTGGCAGCGGCTGTTCGGCGCAAGGGTTGGTGGCGGCGATGGTCTCGCAGTAGCCGAGGTTGTTGTCGGCATTGATGCGGTCGAGGAAGAGCACGCCCGGCTCGGCATGGTCGTAGGTGGCGCGCATGATCTGGTCCCACAGCGCGCGTGCGGGTACGCGGCGGTAGACCCAGGCGCCATCGCCGCGTGGATGGGCGCCTTCGGCCTTCTGCGCCTTGCCAGGCTCGGCGCGGTGCACCAGTTCCACTTCGGCATCGGCCTGTACCGCCTGCATGAAGGCGTCGGTCACACCCACCGACAGGTTGAAGTTGCGCAGGTCCCCGCTGTCCTTGGCGTGGATGAACTCTTCGACGTCCGGATGGTCGCAGCGCAGCACGGCCATCTGCGCGCCGCGCCGCGAGCCGGCAGATTCCACCGTCTCGCAGGAGCGGTCGAACACGCGCATGTAGCTCACCGGGCCGGATGCGCTCGACTGCGTGCTGCGTACCCGTGCGCCCTTGGGGCGGATGCGCGAGAAGTCGTAGCCCACGCCGCCGCCGCGCCGCATGGTTTCGGCCGCCTCGGTCAGGGCGGTATAGATGCCGGGATGGCCCTCGTCGTCCTCGGCGATGGAATCGCCCACCGGCTGGACGAAGCAGTTGATGAGCGTTGCCTCCAAGGGCGTTCCGGCGGCCGAGAGGATGCGGCCTGCGGGGATGAAGCCGGCTTCCAAGGCATCGAAGAAGGCGCTCTCGAACTGGGCGCGGCGCTCTGGCGCCTCGACGGCGGCCAGGGCACGGGCCACCCTCCGCCGGACGTCTGCGGCTTCGCGCTCGTCGCCCTTGGCGTACTTTTCGCGCAGCACGTCGTGGCTGATGGCCTGGGCGGGCAGGGCGGTGCTGTTCAGGGTGGACATGGACAACTCCTGGTGAGTGGAGATCGCCGCGCCTTCCACAGGGACAGTGCAGCGGCGGCTCTGACTGTATGGAAATCCAGCATTTTGGTCTGTCGGAAGACCACTTTCATTCCATGGGCCGCCGATTTCGATGCTGTCTTGAACTTTAAAGATATATCATTGAGGCATCTTGAGTATCTTGAGAGGTGCACGATGACTGAAGAATGGATGCGCCCGGGACGTGGCGGCGGTCGAGGCCATGGTCACCGGCGTTCAGGTGGCGACATGCTGGGGGAGGGAGCAACGGACGGCCGCGGTGGCGGCCGGCGACCGCGTCAACTCGAGCCCGGCGACCTTCGTCTGTTGATGCTCCACGCGCTGGCCGCTCAGCCCAGCCATGGCTATGAGCTGATCAAGGCGATCGGAGAGTGGGTCGGGGGCGACTACTCTCCCAGTCCCGGCACCGTCTATCCGACGCTGGCGTTGCTGGAGGACCTGGGCCTCGCTCGCTCGGAAGCCAGCGACGGCGGCCGCAAGCGCTTCCATCTGACGCCCCAGGGCGAGGCGGAATGTGAGGGGCAGGCCCCGGCCATCACGGCAGTGCTGGAGCGCCTGGAGCACGCGCGTGCCCGGGCCCATGCTCGCCGACTGCCCGAGATCCGACGCGCCATGGAGAACCTGAAGATGGCGCTGCGTCTGCGCCTGGAAGACGAGGTGGAGTCGACGGAACTCGTCCGGCGGCTCGCCGAGATCATCGACCGCGCCGCGGTCGAGGTGGAACGCGCCTGAGCGGCGCCCTCACAGTGACAACACCCATGAAACAGCACCGCTACCGAATCACCGTCGAACACCTGGCCGACGCCCATGGCAACCCGTCCACCCACGCCGAGCCGCTTCGCTTCGAGGCCGGCAATCACGACGACATCCTCGCCATCGCCGCACGCATGCGCGGGCGTGGCGAATTCCCGCCCGATACCGCCAACGCGCTGGCGGTGGGCCTGAAACTCTTCAGCGAGGTGATGCTCGAGAACCGCGGCCATCCGCTCTTCGCGGATTTCGCGCCGCACTTCCGTGCGTTCATGCAGCACTTGAAGAAGGGTCCACAACGGCCGGGCGGCGATGCGGTGCCGCCCAAGACCTCGCCCGTAGCAGACCAGCCTCAGTAGTTGAGCCGCTCCGGGCGCAGCTCCTGCAGGATGGTCGTCGCGATCTCTTCGATGGACTTGGTCGTGGTCGAAAG
>NZ_CAJYES010000005.1 GCF_913773995.1 uncultured Pseudacidovorax sp. | reverse complement strand
CCGCGGCCGGTGCGCACCACCTTGCGCACGGACCTGATGCTGCCGGGCGCGCTGGTCGAGCTGACCGTCATCGCCCAACAGAAGGCCTGACGCCCATGGGCCGCGAGATCCTCGTGCTCGGCGCCGGCATGGTCGGCACCTGCACCGCCCTCCATCTGGCGATGCGCGGCCATTCGGTGGCCCTGGTCGACCGCGGCCTGCCGGGGCGCGAGACCTCGTACGGCAACGCCGGCATCATCCAGCGCGAGGCCGTGTCGCCCTATGCCTTTCCGCGCAGCCTGGCCAAGCTGGCGGGCGTGGCCCTCAAGCGCGGGGCCGACGTCAACTGGCACCTGGGCGCCCTGCCGACGGTGGCCGGCGGGCTGTCGCGTTACTGGCGCAATTCCTCACCGGAACGCTACGCGCCCATCGCCGCCGCCTATGCGCGCCTGATCGAACATTCGACGCGCGAGCATGCCCCGCTGATCGAGGCGGCACGCGCCGACGACCTGGTGCAGCGTGACGGCTACCTGCATGTGTTCCGCGATGCCGCCAGCTTTGCGCAGGCACACCGCGATGCCGAAGCCACCGCAGCGCGGCACGGCCTGCGGGTGCGCGCCCTCGACGGCGCCGCCCTGGCCGCCGAAGAACCCGCCCTCACGCAGCCCCTGCCCGGCGCGCTGCATTGGCAGGACCCGTGGTGCGTGAGCGACCCGGGCGAACTGGTGGCCCGCTATGCCGCGCATTTCCAGCAGCTCGGTGGCGTGCTGGTGCAGGGCGACGCCGCCACACTGACGGCAACCGCCGAGGGCTGGCGCGTGCAGACAACGCGCGGCCCGGTAGAGGCGCAGGACGTCGTGGTCGCCCTGGGCCCCTGGGCCGACCGGCTGCTCAAGCCCCTGGGCTACCGGCTGCCGCTTTTCGTGAAGCGCGGTTACCACCGGCACTACACCGGCGGCCCCACGCTGCGCCGGCCGGTCTACGACCTGGACCGCGGGCTGGTGATCGCGCCGATGCGGCGCGGCGCCCGCATCACGACGGGTGCCGAATTCGCCCGCCAGGATGCAGCGCCCACGCCCTGGCAGCTCACGCGCGCCGAGACCTATGCCCGCGAACTGCTCGACCTGCCGCACCCCGTGGAAGGCGAGCCCTGGCTGGGCGCCCGGCCCTGCACCGCCGACATGCTGCCGGTGATCGGGGCCGCCCCGCGTCACCGCGGCCTGTGGTTCAACTTCGGCCATGCGCACCAGGGCTTCACGCTGGGCCCGGCCAGCGGCCGCTTGCTGGCCGAGCTGATCGACGGCGGGCCGACGATGGTGGATGCGGCGCCCTACTCGGCGCAGCGCTTCGGCTGAGCGTCCGGCGGCCTGGGCCGCAAGGAGCCGCCCGCTCAGCCGCGCATCAGCGCTTCGATCTCGTCGCCGTCCACCGGCACGCCGCGCGTGATCAGCTCGCAGCCCGAGGCGGTGACGATGGCGTCGTCCTCGATGCGGATGCCGATGTCGTGGAACTGCGCCGGCACGTCGTCGGCGGCGCGTACGTAGATGCCCGGCTCGATGGTCAGCACCATGCCGGGCTGGAGGATGCGGCTCGGGCGGTTCTTGATCACCTCGCCCGAGAGCGGGTCGCGCCGCTCGCTGATCTCGCCCACCTGCGTGGGCTCCACGTAGCTGCCGCAGTCGTGCACGTCCATGCCCAGCCAATGGCCGGTGCGGTGCATGTAGTAGCGGAAGTAGGCGCGCTGCTCGATCACGTCGTCTACGCTGCCGACCTTGTTGGCGTCGAGCAGACCCAGGTCGAGCATGCCCTGCGACAGCACGCGCACCGTGGCCTCGTGGGGGTCGTTGAATCGGTTGCCGGCCTTGGTGGCGGCCACCGCCGCATCCTGGCTGGCCAGCACCAGGTCGTAGAGCGCGCGCTGCGGGCCGGTGAACCTGCCATCGGCCGGGAAGGTGCGGGTAATGTCGCTGGCATAGCTGTCGAGCTCGCAGCCGGCATCGATCAGCACCAGCTCGCCGGCGCGCACCGGCGCCACGTCGGCCCGGTAGTGCAGCACGCAGGCATTGGCGCCAGCCGCCACGATGGAGCCGTAGGCCGGAAACTGCGAGCCGCCCAGGCGGAATTCATGCAGCAGCTCGGCGTCGAGCTGGTACTCGCGCACGTCGCGACCCTCGCGCAGCATGCGGGCGCTCAGCTGCATGGCGCGGATGTGGGCACGGGCGCTGATCTCGCTGGCGCGGCGCATCACGTCCTGCTCGTAGGCGTCCTTGACCAAGCGCATCTCGTCCAGCGGGCCGCACAGGTCGCGCTGCTGCTCGGGGCACAGGGCGCCGAAGCGCACGCGGGCGCGCACCTTCTGCAGCCAGCCGTCGACACGGACTTCCAGGCCCGGATGGGTGGCGAAGGGGTACCAGACCGTGGCCCGGTTCTCGAGCAGCTTGGGCAGCCGGCTGTCGAGTTCGGCGACGGAGAAGGCCTCCTGCACGCCCAGGCGCTCGGGCGCGGCCTCGGGGCCCAGACGGTAGCCGTCCCAGATCTCCCGCTCCAGGTCCTTGGGCTGGCAGAACAGCGTGCTGCGGCCCGCGGCATCGACCACCAGCCAGGCATTGGGCTCGGTGAAGCCGGTCAGGTAATGGAAGTAGCTGTCGTGCCGGTAGGGAAAGTCGCTGTCGCGGTTGCGCTGGCGCTCCGGCGCGGTGGGGATGAGGGCGATGCCATCGGCACCAAGTTGGGCGGCCAGGCGGGCCCGGCGCTCGGCGTAGAGGGAAGGACTGGCGTTCATGGCGGCGTGTTGAGTTGGGCGAGGCGCTCGGGGGTGCCGACGTCGGTCCAGCGGCCGGTGTGCAGCTGGGCACTGACGCGGCCATTGTCCATGGCGCTCCGAAGCAGCGGCGCCAGCGCGGCCTTCACGCCCGCCGGGTTGCCGGGCGGTATGCCGCACCAGGGCGGCGCGAAAAGTTCGCGGCGGTAGAGACCGATGGTGGAGAAGGTGAAACGCGGCGCCGGGTCGTCGGGCGGCAGATTCAGGGCCGCGCCGTCTTCGCCGATGCCGAAGTCGCCGCGAGGGTTGTGCGGCGGATTGGGCACCAGCCACAGGTGGGCCAGGCGGCCGCTGTCGGCGAAGGACTGCACCTGGGCCTGCGTGAAGTGAAAGTCGGGCGTGTAGACATCGCCGGCCAGGCACCAGAAGAGGTCGGTGTCCAGCAGCGGCAGGGCGCGGGCGATGCCGCCCGCGGTCTCCAGCGCCGCGCCGAAATCACGGCCTTCGTGCGAATAGGCGATATGCGAGACGAGGCCCTCGTCCCAGCGGGGGGCGCTACCGAAGCGCTGTGCGATCTGCTCGCCCAGCCAGGCCGTGTTGACGACCAGCCGGGTGAAGCCGCCGCGCGCCAGCGCCTCCATGGGCCACTGCATCAGCGGCTTGCCGCGGACTTCGAGCAAGGGCTTGGGCGTGCCGTCCGTCAGCGGCCGCATGCGCTCGCCGCGACCAGCGGCGAGAACCATGGCCGGAATCACACCAGATGGCCAGTGATGCTGCCGCGGTGCAGGATGTTGCGCTCCACGTGCCGTGGCGCGAACAGGGCGATCAGCGCCTCCTGCAACGCCTTCGCGGCATCGGAATGATCGCCGCCAAAATTGCACACGTAGATATCGAGCGTCACGCTGCCCTGCTCGGGCCATGTGTGGATGCACACATGCGATTCCGCGAGCAGAAGCGCCACCGTCACGCCGCCACGGCCTATGGGCGTCGCGGGGAAGTGATGGGCCACCTGGCCCACCACGTTCAACTTGGCGACGGCAACGACGCGCGTCAAGCACTCGAGAAGGATGGTGCCTTCCGTGAGCCAAAAGTCGGCGCACTGGCAATCGTGTAGGTCGGCGGTGAGGTGCAGGCCCTGCATGTGCGCCACTCTAGCAGTCCAACCCCCCACTGCAGCAGTCAATATGGGGGGTTTCTTTACAAATGTGACACATATTTCTCATGGATCGGCCATGACAGCGCTGCCCGTCGCCCGCGCCGGGTGTCTGGAAGGGTCGCGGCAGCGTGCATCGGTAAAATCGCCGGTTCCCCTCTTCATCCCCCCGAAAGCCTTTACTCATGGCCAACCAAGCCCTGATGGCCAACGCGATCCGCGCGTTGGCGATGGACGCCGTCCAGCAAGCCAACTCCGGGCATCCCGGCGCCCCGATGGGCATGGCCGACATGGCGGCGGCCCTCTGGGGTGAGCACCTCAAGCACAACCCGGCCAACCCGCACTGGGCCGACCGCGACCGCTTCGTGCTCTCCAATGGGCATGCCTCGATGCTGATCTATGCCCTGCTGCACCTGACGGGCTACGACCTCCCCATCGAGGAACTGAAGAACTTCCGCCAGCTGCACAGCCGCACCGCCGGCCACCCCGAGGTGGGCATCACCCCCGGCGTCGAGACCACCACCGGCCCGCTGGGCCAGGGCATCACCAACGCCGTGGGCTTCGCGCTGGCCGAGAAGCTGCTGGCCGCCGAGTTCAACCGCGACGGCCATGCCATCGTGGACCACCACACCTACGCCTTCCTGGGCGACGGCTGCCTGATGGAAGGCATCAGCCACGAGGCCGTGGCCCTGGCAGGCGCCTGGAAGCTGGGCAAGCTGATCGCCCTGTACGACGACAACGGCATCAGCATCGACGGCAAGGTCGCGCCCTGGTTCATCGACGACACACCCAAGCGCTTCGAGGCCTGCGGCTGGAACGTGATCGGCCCGGTGGACGGCCATGACGCCGTCGCCGTCTCCGCCGCCATCGCCCAGGCCAAGACGGGCGAGGGCAGCAAGCCGACCCTCGTGGTCTGCAAGACGCAGATCGGCAAGGGCAGCCCCAACCGGGGCGGTACCGCCAAGGCGCACGGCGAGCCGCTGGGCGCCGACGAGATCGGCTTGACCCGCTCGGCCCTGGGCTGGGAACACGCCCCCTTCGAGCTGCCCGAGGCCGTCTACCAGGACTGGGACGCCAAGGCCAAGGGCGCGGCCGCCGAAGCCGCCTGGAGCGAGAAGTTCGCCGCCTACGCGCAGGCCTTCCCCGATCTGGCCGCCGCTTTCGAGCGCCGCATGAAGGGCGAGCTGCCCGCCGCCTTCGACCAGGTGGTGGTCGACGCCGTGCTGGCCGCCCACACCAAGGCCGAGACCGTGGCCAGCCGCAAGGCCAGCCAGCTGGCGCTGGAGACGCTGACGGTGCAGCTGCCCGAACTTCTCGGCGGCAGCGCCGACCTGACCGGCTCCAACCTGACCAAGACCGCCGCCACGCCCGACCTGCGCTTCGCCGCCGACGGCACCGTGGTGCGCACCGAGGACGGCCGCATCGGCCGCCACATCAACTACGGCGTGCGAGAGTTCGGCATGGCCGCCATCATGAACGGCGTGGCGCTGCACGGCGGCTTCATCCCCTACGGCGGCACCTTCCTGACCTTCAGCGACTACAGCCGCAACGCCATCCGCATGGCGGCGCTGATGAAGCAGCGGGTGATCCATGTGTTCACGCACGACTCCATCGGCCTGGGCGAGGACGGCCCCACGCACCAGTCGATCGAGCATGCGGCCAGCCTGCGCCTGATCCCCAACCTCGATGTATGGCGTCCGGGTGACACCACCGAAACGGTGGTGGCCTGGGCCTGCGCGCTGCGCAACAGGACGCAGCCCACGGCGCTGCTGCTGTCGCGCCAGAACCTGAACTACGCGCCCAAGGACGAGCTGGCCGACATCAGCCGTGGCGCCTACGTGCTGGCCGAGCCCTCGCGCGTGGGCCTCAAGAAGAAGGCCAAGGCGGTGATCATCGCCACCGGCTCCGAGGTGCAACTGGCGCTGGCCGCGCAGGAGTTGCTGGCCGCCCGCAAGATCCCGGTGCGCGTGGTCTCCATGCCCAGCACCACCACCTTCGACCGCCAGGACGTCAAGTACAAGAAGTCCGTGCTGCCCAAGGGCCTGCCGCGCGTCGCGGTCGAAATGGGCAGCACCGGCGGCTGGTGGAAGTATGGTGTGGATGCCGTGGTGGGCATCGACAGCTACGGCGAATCGGCACCGGCCGGCGTGCTGTTCAAGCACTTCGGTTTCACGCCCGAGAACGTGGCCGCCACCGTGCAGGCCGTGCTCAAGGGCTGAAGAGCAGCCTCCCGCCGATGAGCCTCCCCGCCTTTCCAGAACTGAAGACGGAACGGCTCATCCTTCGTGAACTGGCGCATGCCGATGCATCCGCCATGGCGGCGATGCACCGCGATCACGACGCCATGCGCCACTGGGGCGCGGCGCCGCTGGACACCGAGGCGACGGCGCACGACTTCATCGCCCGCTGCAGGGCGGGCTGGCAGTACGGTCCGCCGGTGTTCCGCTGGGCGCTGGAGTCCCGCAGCGGCGGAACGATGCTGGGCACCTGCGGCCTGTTCAACTGGGACCCACGCTGGCACCGCTGCACGCTGGGCTACGAACTGGCCCGCAGCGCCTGGCAGCAGGGCTACATGCGTGAGGCCCTGGTGGCCGTGCTCGGCTGGGCCTTCCAGACCCAGGGCATCCACCGCGTCGACGCCCTCATCCACCCCGACAATGCCGCTTCCTTGCGCCTGGCCCAGTACCTGGGCTTTCGGATCGAGGGAAGATTGCGGGAGGCGGCCTTCTGGGACAACCGTTTCCACGACATGGCGCTCCTGGGCCTCCTGGCCTCGGAGCTGCGCGTTTTTCCAAACTGAAACTCGAGAAAGAGCATCGACATGACCATCAAATTGGGCATCAATGGCTTCGGCCGCATCGGCCGCAACGTGCTGCGCGCCGCGGTGCAGAACTTCCCCGACATCGAAGTCGTGGGCATCAACGACCTGCTGGAGCCCGATTACCTGGCCTACATGCTGCAGTACGACTCGGTGCACGGCCGCTTCAAGGGCGACATCGCCGTCGAGGGCAACACGCTGATCGTCAAAGGCAAGAAGATCCGCCTGACGCAGGAGCGCGACCCGGCCGCCCTCAAGTGGGACGAAGTCGGTGCCACCGTGGTGCTCGAATCCACCGGCCTGTTCCTCACCAAGGAAACCGCCGGCAAGCACCTGGCCGCCGGTGCCAAGAAGGTGATCATGTCGGCCCCGTCGAAGGACGACACGCCCATGTTCGTGTATGGCGTCAACAGCAGCGGCTACGCCGGCCAGGACATCATCTCCAACGCGTCCTGCACCACCAACTGCCTGGCCCCGCTGGCCAAGGTGCTGCACGACAAGTGGGGCATCAAGCGCGGTCTGATGACCACCGTGCATGCCGCCACCGCCACGCAGAAGACCGTCGACGGCCCGTCCAACAAGGACTGGCGCGGTGGCCGGGGCATCCTGGAAAACATCATCCCCAGCTCCACCGGCGCCGCCAAGGCCGTGGGCGTGGTGCTGCCCGAGCTCAAGGGCAAGCTCACCGGCATGAGCTTCCGCGTGCCCACCTCCGACGTGTCGGTGGTCGACCTGACCGTCGAGCTGTCGAAGGAAGCCAGCTACAAGGACATCTGCGCCGAGATGAAGGCCCAGAGCGAAGGTGCCCTGAAGGGCGTGTTGGGCTACACCGAGGACAAGGTGGTGGCCACCGACTTCCGCGGCGATGCCCGCACCTCCATCTTCGACGCCGAAGCCGGCATCGCGCTGGACGGCACCTTCGTCAAGCTGGTGAGCTGGTACGACAACGAGTGGGGTTACTCCAACAAGTGCCTGGAGATGACCCGCGTCGTCGCCAAGTAAGGCCACACCGGGCCGCTACCGCGGCCCCGGCTTTCGAGCCCCGATGAAGAGCGCGCCCCACGGCGCGCTTTTTTCTTTGCGGGTCACCCTTGCGCCGCAGCCCGCAGCCCGCAGCCCGCAACCCGCAACCCGGAGCCAGCACGGCAGGAATGCCGGTGCGCCGACCTCAGGCCCGCGCCTGCAGCCAGCCGTCCAGGGCCGCCTTGTCCATCGGCATCGCCAGGTGGAAGCCCTGTCCCTCGTGACAGCCCATGGCCTGCAGCGCGCCGCAGGCGACCTCGTCCTCGATGCCCTCGGCCAGCACCGCCAGGCCCAACCGGCGGCCGAGCTGGGCCACCATCTCCGCAATGCGCGCGCCGCGCGGCTCGCCCAGCTGGCGCACGAAGCTGCGGTCGATCTTGATGCGGTCCAGCGGCAGGCGCTCCAGGTAGCTGAGCGAGGAATAGCCGGTGCCGAAGTCGTCGATGGCGATGGAGACCCCCTCGGCACGCAGCGTCTGCAGCGTGGCCTCCAGGAAGTCGGTGGGCAGCACCGCCACCGATTCGGTGATCTCCAGCTCCAGGTGTCGCGCTTCGATGCCCGCTTCGGCCAGCGCGCGGCGCGCGGTGGCGGCGAAGCCGGCGTCCTGCAGTTGCGCCATCGACACGTTGACCGCCATGCGCAGTGGTGCGCGACCGGCATCCAGCAGCTCGCGCATGGTGCGGCAGGCCGTCGCCAGCACCCATTCGCCCAGGGCCACGATCAGCCCGGAATGCTCGGCGACCGGGATGAACTGGGCCGGCGGGATGAAGCGGCCGTCCTCGCAGCGCCAGCGCAGCAGGGCCTCCAGGCCGATGAGGGCACCGGTGCGCAGATCCAGCTGCGGCTGATAGACCAGAAAAAGCTGCTGGCGCTCGATGGCGGCGCGCAGGTCCGACAGCAGCAGGGCACGGGCACGGGCTTCGGCCCCCATGTGCGCCAGGTACTGCAGGTGCTGGCCGCGGTGGTCGCGCTTGGCCCGCTTGAGCGCGATGGTCGCGTCCTTGACCTGGTCCACGCCGCTGCCGCCGCCTTCGCCCAGCAGCACCCAGCCGCAGGTGAGCGACACCTTGTGCGGTACGGCCTCCACCGCCAGCGGCTGCCCCACGCTGTCCAGCAGACGCTGCGGCGCCACCTGGCCCACCGGGCCCAGCACACCGAAGGTGTCGGCGCCCACCCGCGCCAGCAGCACGCCGGGCGGCAGGGCATCGCCCAGGCGGCGGGCCACGACCTCCAGCAGGCGGTCGCCGAAGCGATGGCCCATCACGTCGTTGGTGGCGCTGAAGTCGTCGATGTCGACGAGCGCCAGGATGTGGCCCTGCAGGCCGCGGTTCACGCACTCGTCCACCTTCTCGATGAAGCGGGCGCGGTTGGGCAGTGACAGCAACGGATCCTTGTAGGCCTGCTCGTGCAGCCGCTCCAGCAGGCCGCGGCTGTGCAGCAGCAGGCCCAGGTTGGCGCAGAAGGCATCGAGCAGGCGCCAGTCCGGCCGCCTGGCGGCGGATGCGCCGGGCGCATCCAGGAGCACGACCATGCCGCCCGTGCCCGGACGGCCGATGAAAAGCGCCATGCGACCCGTGGCGTCCTGCACGCTGGTGCCGCGGGTCAGCGCATCGGCCAGCAGCGTGCGCAGCAGCGGCTCGGGCAGTTGGGTCAGAGGCCGCTCCAGCCAATGCGCATAGCGCCCCTGGGCGGCGAGCACCCGCGCCTCACCGGGGCGGCCATCCGGCGCAGCGCAGACCAGTCCCTGCCAGGGCACATCCAGCAGCAGGGCCAGCTGCTCCAGCGCGCCCAGGGCGAAGCGCCGCACATCGGTCTCGGCCAGCGCCAGCCGAACAGCGGCGTGCACATCGGGTGGGGGCCCACCGGCGTCGTCGCACTCTTGCGCGCGGGCCTTCTTCGGCCGGCCGAGAACAAGGGTTTGGGTCATGCGCCGGACGCCTGTGCGGCGACAAGGCGCGCGGGCGAAGCTTCCGCTGCGCCGGCCGAAAGCCCCGGGCCGGCGGCGCGGGCCACCTGGTTGCGCCCGCCGCGCTTGGCGGCATAGAGCGCCTCGTCGGCCAGGGCGTAGGCCAGGTCGAAGCAGGCCCCGCGTGGCATCCAGCTCACGCCGAAACTCGCCGTGACGCGGCTGCCATCGGGCAGGGCGAAGTCGCGACCCTCGATGGCGCGGCGCACCAGCTGGGCGATCTGCGCGGTGCGCTCCATCGACCAGCCCGGCAGCACCACGGTGAACTCCTCCCCGCCGACCCGGCCGATCTGGGCCCCGGGGGGCGCGGCATGCTGCAGGCAATCCACCACGCCGAGGATCACCTGGTCGCCGGCGGGATGGCCGAAGCTGTCGTTGACGCGCTTGAAGTGGTCGATGTCCAGCACCACCAGCGCCAGGTCGTGGCTGAGGAACTGACGGTTGGCCACGTCGATGATGGCGGCGCGGTTGAGCACGCCGGTCAGCGGATCGTGCGTGGCGCGGTACTCGAGCTCACCGGCCAGGTCCTGCAGACGCTGGTTGAGGCGGGTCATCTCCAGCTCGGCCCGGTCGCTGCGGCGGACCAGGCGACGCGTCTCGCGCAGCAGCCGGTCGTAGCTCGCCAGCAGCTCGCCCAGGGCGGCGTGGGCGGCCATGGCATCGCCCGCGCCCGCCGCGTGCACGGCGCGGGCGGCGGCCAGCGCCTGGCGCTCGGCGTCGAAGAGGTCGGGCGGCGTGGCGGCGATGTCGTGCATGGGCGCTCGCTTGCGGCCGGCCTCAGCGCGCGCCGACCGGCAGGCAGGTGAAGACGACGGCCGGAAAGTCATCCGCCAGCTCCTGGCCGAACTCGAGGAGGGTGTCGTCCTCCTCGTCGTAGTACCACGACAGCTGCACCACGCAGCCCGCCTCGGCCGCGCCGTGCAGTGCATCGATCAGGTTGAACAGCATCTTGGTGCTGGAGCTGTTGAAGTAGGCCAGCGCGATGTGCACCTCGATGCGGCTCGGCGCCGCCTCGGCCAGGTAGGCGCGCAGGCGGCCCAGCACCTCGCCATAGAAGGCCGCCGCGTTCTCGGGATAGGACTCGCCGCGCAGGGCGAGCGAATGGCTGTCGAAGCGGAAGTCCACCTCGGGCGAGCTGGGGGTGGGGGCGATGTAGAGGTTGTCCATGCGCAGGGGATCGGGAAGGGGCCGCGTCCGCGTCAGATGCAGGCCTTGAGATGGAACACCGGCGCACCGCCCACGGACGCGGACGCGTCGAAGTCGAAGTCCAGCGGTTCGCTGGCATCGCGCGCCACCGTGAGCAATCCCATGCCCGCGCCCTTGCTGCCCGCGGGCGCTTCCTCGCGCAGGCTCTGGCGGTAGGCCTGCTTGATCTCGTCCAGCGTCATGCTGCGCAGGACTTCCAGCTTGGCGCGCAACTCGTCCGCCGCCTGGGGCTCGACCGGATTGGCGCACAGCAGCAGGAAGCGGCCATCCGGTTCGCGGCGGATGCACACCGAGCCGTGACGCAGCTCCCGGTCTTCTTGGTGCGGCGGCGTCAGGGCGTCGGCCGAGTAATGGATGATGTTCTGCGCCATCTCGACGAAGGACGAGAACAGCTTGCGCCGCGTGGGCCCGGCCACGCCGGCCACCTCCAGCTGCAGCTTCACCGCCTCGGCCATGGCGCCGACGATGTGCTGCGAGAAGTAGCCCACGTAGTAGAAGATGACCTCGTGCTGGCGCGCCAGGTTGAAGAAGGTCCCGTACTTGTCGGCGATCAGGTCGGCGGGCATCGGTTCAGACACGGAAGCAGAAGTAGGTGAGGTCGTCGCGGCGATGGTGCTCGCCCTGCCAGTCGCGCAAGGCGGCACCGACGGCGCGATTGACATCGGCCGGCGAGGCCGTTTCGGGCTGGGCCAGCAGCAGCTCGCGCAGGCGGCGCTTGCCGAAGGCGATGGCGCGGGGGCCGCCGATCTGGTCGATGAGGCCGTCGGTGGCGGCGAACACAAGGCTGCCCGCAGGCAGCTGCAGCGTGTGGTTGGGCCAGACCTCGCCGAGCGGGCTGTCCACATAGCCGACGCCACGACGATGGCCTTCCACCAGCTCGACCTCGGCGCCACCCGGGCGGCGCACGAAGAGCGACAGGCGCGCACCGGCGAACACCAGCGTGCCCTCGACCGGCTGCACCCAGAGGCAGGCGGCGTCCAGGCCGTCGTCCGAGCCGGGCGTCTCGTCCCGGCCGTCCAGCTGGCCGAGCGCCTGCTTGATGCCACGGTTGACCTGGGCCAGCAGCCCCCCGGGATCGCGCGGACCGTGGCGCTCGACGGCCTGGCCCAGGCTGGCCGAGGCGATGAGCGTCATGAAGGCACCGGGCACGCCGTGGCCCGTGCAGTCGGCCAAGGCCGCGAACCATCCCTCGGGGGTGCCGCAGGCATGGAAGAAGTCGCCGCCCACCACGTCGCGCGGCTCCCAGACCAGGTCGGCCTCGGGGCAGGCCCGGGCCAGCGCGTCGCGCGAGGGACGCAGCATCGCCTGCTGGATCACGCTGGCGTATTCGATGCTGAGCATGATCTGGCGGTTGCGCGCGGCCTGCATGTCGGCCACGGCACGCATCAGCTGCAGCCCGCTGCCCACGCCGGCGAAGGCATCGCCGCGCGTGACGATGAAGCCGTCGGCCAGGGCCTTCTCGCCGAACTCCACCGCGCGGAAGGTGAGCGCGTCGATGTCCAGCGCCTCGTCCACCACCAGCGGTTCCTTGTCCATGAAGGCGATGCAGCTCTTGCGGCCGTACAGCTCCATGCGGAACGGCTTGCTCATCTGCGACAGGAAGGTGTTGCGGTTGATGAGGCCGATGGGCCGGCCGTCTTCCACCACCGGCAGGCCCAGCAGATCGCGATGACGCGCGAAGACCTCCATGACCTTCTCGTTCGTCTCGTCCGCGGTCATGCAGGGCACGGGCACGCACAGATCGGCGGCACTGGGCTGGCGGGAACGGGGACGGAAGTCGCTGAGGTATTCGCTGGCGGCGGCCATGACGGGTGGCGGGAAAGAAGACACGCCTGTGTAAGCAAACGTTAAATGCACTGTGTGACAGCGCTGTGACTGAAGCAGGCGGTGCGTCGTCAGTCCGGGGTCGCGATCCGGCGCGCCACCTCGACCGTGCCGCGGTCCTGCAGCCAGGGGCCGATCACCTGCACGCCGAGCGGCAGTCCGCCCGCGCCCGTCGTGACCGGCACGGCGGTGGCCGGCAGGCTGGCCAGCGAGGCGAGGCTGGCCCAGGCGGACTGGGCCTCGTAGGGCGTGTCGGCGCCAGCGACGCGCAGCCTGCGCTTCGCCCAGTCCGGCTCGTCCTGGTGCGCGAAGGCGGCACAGCCGAAAGCCGGCATCAGGATGGCGTCGACCCGCTCCAGCAGCGCAAAGCACTGCGCCCGCAAACGGCCGCGCTCGGCGACGAGGCGGATCCATTCGTGCGCGTTCAGGGCGCACTCGGCGCCGGGTTCGAAGGCACCGAGCACGGTCATCACCCACTGCTGGTAGGCGCGGTGCAGCACGGCCAGGTCGGGCAGGGCGCCGGGCGGCAGTTCTGCAGCGTGCACGATGCGTGCGCCCTGCGCCTGCAGCCGCCGCGCCGCCTCGGCCACCGCGCCGCGCACCTCCGCATCGGCAGGAGCGAGCGGATGGCCGTCGAGCACCAGCACCTGCCAGCGCGCCGGATCGGGCTGGCGCGGCGGCGGCAGCTGCAGTTGCCAGGCCTGGGCCATGGGCATCTCCGGGCCGGCCAGCACGTCCAGCGCAAGGAGCAGGTCGTCGGCGTTGCGTGCCAGCGGGCCGATGACCGTGGGCAGGTCGGGCGGTGGCCCGAGCGTGTCGGGCGTGCCGGGAAAGGCCTGGCCGCGCAGGGGCAGGATGCCGGCGCTGGGCTTGTGCGCCCACACGCCGCAGAAGTGCGCGGGCACGCGCAGCGAGCCCATCAGGTCCGAACCCAGTTCCAGCGCCACCAGGCCCGCTGCCAGCGCGGCCGCGCCGCCGCCGGAGGAGCCGCCCGGCGTTCGCGAGGCATCCAGCGGATGCACGGTGCGGCCATGGATCGGGTTGGCTGTCTGCCAGTCGGCCAGCGCCACGGGCACATTGGTCTTGCCCAGGATGACGGCGCCCGCGGCCTTGAGCCGCTGCACGGCCACCGCGTCGGTCGCCGGGCGGAAGTCCCTGAACGGCGGCAAGCCCCAGCTGGTGGGCAGGCCGGCGATGTTGAAGGACTCCTTCACCGTCATCGGCACGCCCAGCAGCGGCGGCCGTTCGCCCTGCGCGCGCCGGGCATCGGCCGCGCGGGCCTGATCGCGCGCGCGGTCGAAGTCGCGCAGCACGACGGCGTTGAGGGCGCCGTCCTTCGCCTCGATGGCAGCGATGGCGGCGTCGCAGAGTTCGAGGGCGGTGGCCTCGCCCGCCGAGACGGCGTGGGCGCAGGCGGTGGCGCCCTTGTGGATCAGCGTGGCGAAGTCGGTCGGCTGGGGCATGGCGGGCGAGGACGGCGGCCGCGGCGCGGTGCCGGCTCCTGGGTGACAAGGACCCGGTCATTCTGGCGCCACGCACCCTGGCGCGGGCTGTCGGGTGCACCGGCATTCGTCCGGCGCGGGCGGAGTGGCGCGCCTCCTAGACTGAAGATCCGTCCTCGCCCCTTCCGCTCCGTGACAGCCTCATCGCCCACGACCGCCTTCATCGACTTCCTCGCCCCGGCCCACGAGGTGGCGCGGGCCCTGATCGGCGTCGAGCTGCTGGTGGACGGCGTCGGCGGCCGCATCGTGGAGACCGAAGCCTATGACCGCGAGGATCCGGCCTCGCACAGCCACCGCGGGCCCACGCCGCGCAATGCGGCCATGTTCGGGCCGCCGGGCCGGGCCTACGTCTACCGCTCCTATGGCATCCACTGGTGCCTCAACTTCGTCTGCGGCCCCGAAGGCCACGGCGCGGGCGTGCTGATCCGTGCGCTGGCGCCCACCGAGGGCCTGGCCCGCATGCGCGAGCGCCGCGGCGTGCAGGATGTGCGCCTGCTGGCCGCCGGCCCCGGCCGCGTGGGGCAGGCGCTGGGCGTGGACGCCAGCTTCAACCACCTGCGGCTGGATGCCCCGCCCTTCGAGCTCCGTCCCCGGCCCGCCGGCGAACGCGTTCAGGTGCAGACCGGGCCACGCATCGGCATCACCCGCGCGGCGGACGTGCCCTGGCGCTTTGGCGAGGCGGCCTCGCCTTTCCTGAGCCGGCCTTTTCCTAGACTTCCCAAGCTTTCCGGGCGATGACGCCGGATGCAGAAAGGCCGCCCGGTGCTCGCCAGGCGGCCTTTCTGCAGGAGACCCCGAACGTCGCTCAGCCGCGCCGCGGCGGCCACAGGCGCACGGCCAGCGTGGCCCCGGCGCTCGCCATGGCCAGCAGCACGACGCCGAACCAGCCCACATGGGCCAGCACCTGGCTGCCCAGCGCGGCACCGGCGGCCATGCCGATGAACATGCCGGTGAACAGCAGTGCATTCAGCCGGCTGCGGGCGCCCGGGTCCAGGCTGTAGACCAGCGTCTGGTGCGCCACCAGCGTGGCCTGCACGCCGAAGTCGAAGCCGATGGCGGCCACCACCAGCAGGCCGATCTGCGCGGCAGGTGGCAGCAGGTCCTGCACCAGCAGCAATGCGAAGGACAGCAGCGCCAGCCCGGCGCCCAGCTGCGTCACCCGGCCGGGGCCGCGGCGGTCGGCCAGGCGGCCGGCCAGCGGCGCGGCCAGCGCACCGGCGGCGCCGGCCAGGCCGAAGGCGCCGGCGGCGGCGCTGCCCATCTGGAAGCGCTCGTGCAGCATCACCGCCAGCGTGGACCAGAAGGCGCTGAAGCCGATCGACAGCAGGCCCTGCGCCAGTGCCGCGCGGCGCAGTGGACCGTAGCGCTTCCACAGCTGCACCAGCGAAGCCATGAGCTGGCCGTAGCTCAGCTGCGTCGAGGGCACGAAGCGCGGCAGCCCGCGCCACAGCGCGACGCCGATCAGCGCGATGGAGCCGGCCGCGGCCAGGAAGACGGCGCGCCAGCCCCACTGCTGGCCGACCAGCCCGCTGGCCACCCGCGACAGCAGGATGCCCAGCAGCAGCCCGGTCATCACCGTGCCGACGGTGCGGCCGCGGTGCGCCTCGGGCGCCAGCGCGGCGGCGGCGGGCACGATGTCCTGCGCAAGCGTCGCGGTCAGGCCGATGGCGAGACTCGCCACGAGCAGTGCACCCAGCCCGGGCGCCATGGCGCTGGCCAGCAGGGCGAGCATCAGCAGCACGACCTTGACCAGGATGATCAGGCGACGGTCGTAGCGATCGCCCAGCGGGATCAGCAGCAGGATGCCGGCCGCATAGCCCAGTTGGGTGAGCGTGGGCACCAGACCGGTGTGTGCCGGGCTGGCACCCAGGTCGGCGCCCAGGATGCCGAGCAGCGGCTGTGCGTAGTAGAGGGCGGCGGCGCCCAGGCCGGCGCCGGCGGCCAGCATCAGCACTAGGCTGCGCGACAGGTCGGGCTGGGCGGGGGCGGCGGCACCAGCGGCGAGTGGAAGGGATGACATGAGAACTCCTTGGCAGTCGGCGGCGCCGCCCCGCCGAACACAAGCAAGGTGGGCGCCGTCGAATGGGGAGCATTCTTTCAACGAATGACAAAAAGCTGTAGACGGTTGGATTGCAGATCGGCTATACGTTCAGTGCATGAAAGACGCCACCCTTGCCGTCGACCGGCTGGACCTGCTGCAGACCTTCGTGCGCATCGTGGACGCGGGCAGCCTCTCGGCCGCGGCCCAGCAGATGGGCAGCACCCAGCCCACCGTGAGCCGCCGCCTGCAGGCGCTGGAGCGCAGCCTGGGGCTGCGGCTGCTGCACCGCTCCACCCATGCCATGGCGCTGACCGAGGACGGCGAGCGCTGCCTGGCCCAGGCGCGCGAGCTGCTGGAGCGCTGGGACAGCTTCGAGGCCGAGGTCCGCGGCGCCCGCAACACGCCGCGCGGCCACCTGCGCGTGCTGGTGCCGCATGCCTTCGGACAGGACCAGCTGATGGCACCGCTGCTGGGCTTCCTGCAGGCCCATCCCGAAGTGAGCGTCGAATGGCTGCTGCACGACCGCCAGCCGGACTTCATCGCCGAGGGCATCGACTGCGCGATCCGCGTCGGTGCCGTGAGCGATCCCTCGGTGGTGGCACAGCGCCTGACCGAGATCCAGCGCATCGTGGTGGCACCGCCCGGTCTGTGGGGCGAGGGTCCGCCGCCCGAGGCGCCGCAGCAACTGGCCGCCCTCCCCTGGCTGGCGCTGCAGACCTTCTACCGCGACGAGGTCACGCTCACACACGAGGCCGACGGTGCGCGCGAGACCTTCGCCATCCGGCCGCGCCTGGCCACCGACAGCCTCTATGCCACCCGCCGCGCCGTGCTCGGCGGGGCCGGCGTCGCACTGGTGTCGGCCTGGGCGGTAGCGCCGGATCTGGCCCAGGGCCGGCTGGTGCGCCTGGCACCACAGTGGGTGGGCGATCCGCTGCCCATCTACCTGATGCATCCCTACGCGCGACAGTACCCGCCGCGGCTGCGCGCCTTCACGGCGTGGATGCGCGAGCACATGCCCTCGCCCGAGCAGTTCTGACCGGGCACATCCGGCGGCGCTGCACCCCTGCCCCGCCCGATCGGTGACGCGTCTCCTTACCATCGGCCCCGCCATGTTCCGCCTGCCCCGCACCGCCACCGCGCCCTTCTGCCCTTCCGAAGTCAAGGGCAGCGTCACCGTCGACCCGGGCCAGCCCATCCACAAGAAGCTGCTGAAGTTCGCCGGCCCCGGCCTGCTGGTGTCGGTGGGCTACATGGATCCGGGCAACTGGGCCACCGACATCGAGGCCGGCTCGCGCTTCGGCTACGGCCTGCTCTTCGTGGTGCTGCTGGCCAGCCTGGCCGCGATGCTGCTGCAGACCCTGTGCGTCCGTCTGGGCCTGGCCGGCGGGCTGGACCTGGCGCGCGCCTGCCGTCAGCACTACGGCCCGCGCACCAACCGCTTTCTGTGGCTGGGCGCCGAGCTGGCCATCGTGGCCTGCGACCTGGCCGAGGTGCTGGGCAGCGCCCTGGCGCTTCACCTGCTGCTGGGCGTCTCCATTCCCGTGGGCATCGCCATCACGGCCTTCGACACGCTGCTGGTGCTGGGCCTGCAGGGCGCGGGCTTCCGCCGGGTCGAGGCCATCGTGCTCGGCCTGGTGCTGACCATCGCCGGCTGCTTCGCGGTCGAGCTGGCCATGGCCCAGCCCAACTGGTTCGGCGTGGCGATGGGCTTCGTGCCCAGCCTGGAGCGGCTGCAGCAGCCGGGCGCGCTATACCTGGCCATCGGCATCGTGGGCGCGACGGTGATGCCGCACAACCTGTATCTGCATTCCTCCGTGGTGCAGACCCGGCTGGTGGCGCGCACGCCCGCGGCCACGCGCGAGGCGGTGCGCCTGGGCACGATGGACGCCGTGCTTTCACTCACGCTGGCGCTGTTCGTCAATGCCGCCATCCTGATCCTGGCGGCCAGCGCCTTCCACGGCGGCGCGCGCACGCCGGTCACCGAGATCGAGGACGCCTACCGGCTCATCGAGCCGGTGGTGGGCGGGCTGGCGGCCACCCTCTTCGGCATCGCGCTGCTGGCCTCGGGCCAGAGCTCGACCTTCACCGGCACCATCGCCGGCCAGATCATCATGGAAGGCTTCCTGGACCTGAAGATTCCCTGCTGGCAGCGGCGGCTGATCACCCGGGCGCTGGCCATCGTGCCGGCCTTCGTGGGCGTGTGGTGGTTCGGCGACGGCGGCGTGGGCAAGATGCTGGTGCTGAGCCAGGTGGTACTGAGCTTCCAGCTGCCATTCGCCATCTGGCCGCTGGTGCGCTTCACCAGCGACAAACGGCTGATGGGCGAGTTCGCAAGCGGGCCGTTGATGAAGGCCGCGGCCTGGGGGCTGTTCGCGGTGATCGGCGCGGCCAATGTGTGGCTGGTCTGGACGGTGGCGACAGGGCAGGGCTGAGGCGGAAGCGATGGCCACAGCGGTACCGCGGCGCGTTCGAAGGACGGGCACCGCGGCGCTTCAATCCTCCGCGCCGGCCGAGGCCTTCCGAGACAGCGGCCGGGGGCCCGGGCTACCCTCGGGCGCATGTTCATCGTCACCCTCACCTACATCCGCCCCGTCGAAGAGATCGACGCCCACATGGAAGCCCATGTCGCCTGGCTGCGCCGCCACTACGACAGCAGCCTGTTCATCGCCTCCGGCCGGCAGGTGCCGCGTGTGGGCGGCGTGATCCTGGCCCGCTCGGGCGACCGCGCCGCGCTCGAGGCAGCGCTGGCCGAAGACCCCTTCGCGCAGCACAAGCTGGCCCGCATCGAGATCGTCGAGTTCACGCCCAGCATGACCGCGCCCGGGGCTGAGGCGCTCAAGTCGATATGAGCGAGCGCACGGGCGCATCATCGGAACGCGGCATCGCGGCCGTTCTGAAGCGTGCGCTGCTGCTGCTCGTGGCCGCGGCCGTGCTCGCGGGATGCTGGCTGGTGCCGCTGGAGCCGCTGGCCCGCGAGCAGCTGCGCGCCGGCCTGCAGCGTTCGCTCACGGCCTTTGCGGCGGCGCGGGCGCTGGGCGCGGTGCTGTCGGTGGCCCAGGGCACGCAGCTGGACGTCAAGCCGGCCGGCGTCGGCCTGAGCCTGGCGCCCGGCCAGGCCCTCAAGCCGCTGAACGAACTGGTGGACCGCTTCGCCGCGGTGATGCTGGCGGCCAGCGTGGCTTTCGGCATCCAGCTGCTGATGCTGGGCATCGGCGGGCATGCGGCGGTGTCGATCGCGCTGACGGCGGTGCTGCTGGCCTGGCTGGTGCTGCGCTGGCGCGCGGCCGCAGCGCCGACCCGCGCGCGGGCGGAAGCCGCCGGCGTCGACGCGCCCGCAGCGAGGCAGGAGACCGCCACCGCACGCGCGCTGCGATGGCTGTCGCCGGTCTTCGCCGGCCTGCTGCTGGTGCGCTTCGCGGTGCCGGCCGTGGGCCTGGCGAACGAAGGCGTCTACCGCGCCGTGATGGCCGGTGAATACCAGTCGGCCCTGGCGGTGATCGAGGCCTCGCCCGAGCAGGTGGTGGGCCGCACGCAGCCGGCCGCACCTGCGCAGGAAGGCCTGCTGGAGCGCCTCAAGCGCTGGTCCGAGCGTGCCACCGACCTGCGCGCCGGCTACGAGGCGATCCTGCAGGCGGCCGGCGAATGGACCCGCACCATGGTGCGGCTGATCGCCCTGTTCGTCGTGCAGACGGTGCTGCTGCCGCTGGGCTTCCTGTGGCTCATGTGGCGGCTGTCCCGCGCCATCGCCGGCAGCGCGAGTCGGCGCTGACGCTCACTCCGCCGCGTCCACCGCCTCCTCGCGCCGGCCGTCCGGATAGCGGGCGAAGCGCCCGGGTGTCGCGCCATGCACCGGCGCCGGGTCGGGCCAGGGCCAGCCGCCGAACTGGGTGCGGCGGTAGTCCTGCATGGCCTGCATGATCTCGGCCTGCGAGTTCATGACGAAGGGCCCGTACTGGGCCACCGGCTCGGCGATGGGCCGGCCCTGCAGCAGCAGGAATTCGCACACCTCGTCGCCCGCGGCCAGCAGCACCTCGGCATCGGCCCGCAGCTCGATGGCCGCCGGCCCCTGCACCCCCTGCGCGCCCACCGTGGCCGACGCGCCCTTGAAGAAGTACAGCACCCGCTGCGTACCCTGCCCCGCCGCGGCCGGCAGCGTCCAGCGCGCACCCGGCGCCAGGCGCACGGTCCAGATGGCCACGTCGGCATCGGACTGCGCGGCCCAGGAATCCGGCGGCGGCGAAGGGGGCGCGTCGGCCCCGTCCAGCCGGCCGGCCACCACCGTGACGTCCACGCCCTCGGCGCGCAGGTGCGGCACCTGGCCCGACCAGAACATGGTGAAGTGCGGATCGACCATCTTGCGGGCCGCCGGCAGGTTCAGCCAGATCTGGAACAGCTCCAGCGGGTTGTCCGCGTCCTCGCGCAGCAGCGGGAACATCTCCGAATGCACGATGCCGCGGCCGGCCGTCACCCACTGCACGTCGCCGCCGCCGAAGCGGGCCGCGGCGCCCAGCGAGTCCGAATGGTCGATCAGCCCGCGACGCACCAGCGTCACGGTCTCGAAGCCACGGTGCGGATGGGCCGGAAAGCCGGGCACGGATTCGCCGTGGTACATGCTCCAGCCGTCCTTGCGGCTGAAGTCGGCGCCGATCTCACGCCCGGCGAGCGAGGCGGCCGGCGCCATGCGGCCGTCGCCGCGCGGATAGCCGTCGTCGTGGTAGGCGCAGAAGAGGAAGGGGTCGATGGTCGGCCAGGGAAAGCCGAGCGGGTGCACGCCCAGGACGGCGGTGGAAGGGGCAGTAGCCATGGGGGAGTCTTTCTTTCGTTCGCAAGAGGGCTGGCGGTCAGCCCGAAGTCCGAAGATGCGGCGTTGGACCCGATTGTGGAAGACCATGCAAGCGAGACAGGGTGGACCATGGGTGCAACAGTGGATTGGCCGCCGGCAGCGGACGGGCGGCGCTACCATCCGCCCTCGTTACACACGCGGCATTGGGCCTTCCCACGGCCTCCGCAGGAGCGTTGAATGAGCCAAGACAAGCAGGATCCGACGACGGCGCAGGCGGTCGAAGCGCTGGAGCGCACCATCGACCAGGCCAAGGCAGTGGCCGCCGAGATCCGCCAGGCGGCCGACAACCTGGCCGTCGTGAACACCGTGCTCGAAGAGGTGCTGCCCGATCATGTGCAGGTGGGCGAGGTGGCCCAGGCACTGGACCAGTCCGGGCAGGTGGAGGAGCAGATCAACCGGTCCGCGGAGGTGCTTGACGCCCTCGAAGCCGCGCAGTCCGAAGTCGAAAAGAAGGCGGGCACGCGCTGACCCTGCCCATTCCGTAGGCCGCGTCCGACAGGAAGGGAGGCCTCGGGCGGCCAAGCCCGCGACCCTCCGGCCCTTACGCTTGTCTGCTTCAGTCCGCGCCACACCATGGCCGCTCCCCGCATCTTTATCGTCGAAGACAACCCCACCATCCGGGACAGCCTGATCCCCACGCTCGAAGACCTGACCGACGCCGAGATCGTCGGGCTGGCCGAAGGCGAGGACGAGGCGGTCCGGTGGATGCAGTCGCATTCCGACGGCTGGGATCTGGCCATCGTCGACCTCTTCCTGCGCCAGGGATCGGGCCTGGGTGTGCTGCGCCGGCTGCGCAACGGTGGAGCGCGGCAGCGCATGGTGGTGCTCACCAACTACGCCACAGCCGACATGCGCCGCCGCTGCGGTGACGCGGGCGCCGACCGGGTATTCGACAAGTCCAACGACCTGGACGCCTTCTTCGACTACTGCAACGCGCAGGGCCCGATGCGCTGAAGACCCACCGGCCGCGCAGGCCGGGCTTGGACGGACGCAGGCGAGTCGAACGCCCAGGGTGCTGGACAAGCGGGCACGCATCCCGCTATACCGCCTGCATGTCCAGCGCTTCCGCCTCTTGCTCCCCTTCTTCACTGCCGACCGAACTCTGGCAACTGGGCGCCGCTCAGACCGCCGCGCTGGTGGCCAGCCGACGCATCTCCGCCACCGAGGCCACGCAGGCAGCCCTGGCCCGGTTGGGCCAGGTCAATCCAGGCATCAATGCGGTGGTCGACCACCGGCCGGATGACGCATTGCGCCGCGCCGCCGACATCGACGCAGCGCTGGCACGCAGGGAAGACGTGGGGCCGCTGGCCGGCGTGCCGGTCACCATCAAGGTCAACGTCGACCAGAAGGGTTTCGCCACCACCAACGGCGTGCGCCTGCAGAAGGACCTGATCGCCGAACACGACAGCCCGGTGGTGCACAGCCTGCTGGCCGCCGGCGCGGTGATCATCGGGCGCACCAACACGCCCGCCTTCAGCTACCGCTGGTTCACCGGCAACCAGCTCCACGGCGTGACCCGCAATCCGCGCAATCCGGCGCTGACGCCGGGCGGCTCCTCGGGTGGCGCCGCGGCGGCGGTGGCGGCCGGCATCGGCGCGATCGGCCACGGCACCGACATCGCCGGCTCGATCCGCTACCCGGCCTATGCCTGCGGGGTGCATGGGCTGCGGCCCAGCTTCGGCCGGGTGGCGGCGTGGAACGCCTCCAGCCCCGAGCGCACGATCGGCGGCCAGCTCACGGCCGTCTCCGGGCCCATTGCGCGACACGTGCACGACCTGCGCCTTGCGCTGGCGGCCATGGCCCGGCCGGATGCGTGCGACCCCTGGTCGGTGCCGGCACCGCTGGTCGGGCCCGCGGTGCCGCGGCTGGCATCCCTGTGCGTGCGGCCGGACGGACTGGCCACCACCGCCCCGGTCGAAGCGGCCCTGCGCGATGCGGCCGCACGCCTGCGCGACGCCGGCTGGCAGGTGGACGAGGTCGAGGCGCTGCCGCCGCTGAAGGCCGCTGCCGACGACCAGACGCTGCTGTGGGTCGGCGATGGCTACGAAGCCCAGTTGCGCACGGCCGAGCGCGAGGGCGACCCGGCCGCGCTGGTTGTGCTGCGCGGCCAAGCCGAGGTGGCCGCGCGCATGGACAGCGCGGCGCTGTCGGCCATCCTGGTGCGGCGCGCGACGCTCACGCGGCAATGGCAGCGCTTTCTGCACGAACGCTATCCGCTGGTGCTGCTGCCGGTGTCGGCGGAGCTGCCCTTTCCGGTCGACCTGGACCTGCAGGGCCCCGAAGGCTATGCCCGCGTGTGGGCAGCGCAGATGACGCAGATCGCGCTGCCCTTCATGGGACTGCCCGGCCTCACGGTGAGCACCGGCATGGCCGAGAGTGAACACGGGCCGGCGCCCGTGGGCGTGCAACTGGTGGCTGCCCGCTTCCGCGAGGACCTGTGCCTGGAGGCCGCCGAGGCCATCGAGGCCCGCGGCGTGCCGCCATCGCCCGTGACGCCGCGCGGCTGAAGGCGCCTTGCGGCGCCGGGTGAAGCCAGCCGCCTCGGCGTCGGTCCCGCATCGCGCCGGAGCAGGACCCGACGGGCTTCAGTGGTGATGGCCGCCATCGCCATGCACATGGCGATGGGCGATCTCCTCGCCCGTGGCCGCGCGCACGGCCACCACGTTCAGCTGGATGCGCAGGCTGCGGCCGGCCAGGGGATGGTTGCCATCGAGCAGCACCTGCGGTCCCTTGATCTTGACCACGTTGAACACATGCGGTTCGCCGTTGTCGAGTTGGCCGCGCAGCTGGCCGCCGACCTTCACGCCCGGCGGGAATTCGCTCTTGGGAATGGTGCGCAGCAGGCCCTCGTCGCGGGCGCCGAAGGCCTGCTCGGGCGACAGGTTCAGCGTGGCCTGGTGGCCGGCCGCCTGGCCGTCCAGAGCCGCCTCGATGGCCGGCAGGATGTTGTCGTAGCCACCGTGCAGGTACACGACCGGCTCCTTGGGGCTGTCGAGCAGCTGGCCGCTCTGGGCATCCGCGATGCGCAGGCGCAGGGTGACGACGGTGTCTTGGGTGATCTGCATGAAAGAAAGGCTGGAGGGCCGCGGGCGGCCCGTTGGAAGGAGGTGGGCCGGTCCGCGCACTGCAAGCAGCCGCACCGCCGGCCGGTGGCGGCGAAGCCGCCCCAGGGTCGACGATTGTGCGTGAAGGCTGCAGCGCGCACCGGCGCGACGCGCAGTGTCCGTGGCGTCGTCATTGACCTACCCGCAGTGGCGCCGACGGCGCATCGGTGCGCGGCGGACCCCGTCCGACGATCTCTGTCCCGTCCTCTCCCATCGCCTTTCCGTTCCCGCATCCAGGAGCGCCCATGCACGACCCGGATTCCGCCCCCACCGAGCCGCCTACGCCTCACGGCCGGCCCGACCTGCAGCCGCTGGAGGCCATGCGCGACGCGCTGCAGGCCCAGGTGCACCAGCTGGAGCGCCAGCTCGCCCGGCTGAGCCATGACCTGCGCAATCCTCTGGGTGCCATCCGGCTGGGCACCGAGCTGCTGCGCCGCGGCGCGCTCGATCCGCAGCAGCGACAGGTGCTGGATCACATCGACAGCGCAGGCGAGCGCGCCCAACAACTGATCGACCAGCGCATTGCCGAGGCCCAGTCCAGCGCATGCGGCGACGCGCTGTACCGGCCCGTCGCCCTGCATGCGCTGGTGGCCCAGTGCGTCGAGACGCTGGCACAGGCCTTTCCGGGCCATGCCCTGGAGCATGACCGCCTGGGCGAAGGCCATTGCCAGGCCGATCCGGACCGCCTGGCCCAGTTGGTCGGCCGCATGGTGGCGGAGGCGGCGGCCATCGCCACGCCGGGCAGCGGGCTCATCGTCGCCTCCATCGTGGAACCCGAGCGCTTCCGGCTCGCGGTGCACGCGCCGACGCTGCCCGAGGGCGGTGAGGGCGCGGATGGCGGCGGCGAACACCGGCTGCGCGACACCGTGCGCGCACAAGGCGGCCGCCTGGAGGTGATGCGCCAGACCGAGCCCTGCGGCCGCACGCTGGTCGCCAGCTTCGCGCGCGGGCCGGCCGCTGGCTGACCCGATCATTTCTTGTTCCATCCCACGGAGTCCCCATGCCCGACGACCACACCCTCATCGCCCCCGCCGGCAACGACCCGGACCGCATCGACCTGCAGTCGGATGGCTCGGTGGCGGAATGGGCGCGCCGCCTGGACATCAGCGAGGCGCAGCTGCGCGCGGCGGTGGCCGCCGCGGGCGACCGCGCCACCGATGTGATGCGGCACCTGGCGGACGACGGCGGCAAGACGCAGGGCGGCCAGCCGGCCTGACCATCCGCGCATCGCACTTGGCCTACCCGCGAAGCGCCCGTTGGCGGATGGGCACGGCGCGGCAGGGCACGCACACTGCTCACCTCGGTGCGCCGTTGTGCGCCTCTCCAGGAAGCCGCCACCATGACCTTCAAGGAACTGTTCTCGCTCTGCAAGAAAGCCGTCGTCGCCTGGAGTGACGACTTCGCCCCCAGCATGGGGGCCGCCATCAGCTACTACACCCTGTTCTCGCTCGCGCCGCTGCTGGTGATCGTGATCGCGGTGGCGGGCGCCCTGTTCGGCCGCGAGGCGGTGCAGGGCGAGATCGTCGGCCAGCTCTCCGGCCTGATCGGCCGCGAGGCGGCCATCGCGGTGCAGGGACTGATCCGCAGTGCAAGCGAGCCTGGAAAGGGCCTGGTCGCGGGGCTGATCGGCGTCGGGGTGCTGATCGTCGGTGCCACCACCGTGTTCGCCGAACTGCAGAGCGCGCTGGATCGCATCTGGCATGTGCCGCAATCGGCCAAGCCCACGGGGGTGTGGTCGGTGCTGAGGGCGCGGGTGCTCTCGTTCGGGTTGATCCTGGGGCTGGCGTTCCTGCTGATGGTGTCGCTGCTGGTGTCGGCCTTCCTGGCGGCGATGGGCAGCTGGGTGGGCGCGCTGCTGCCGGGTTGGGAGCTGATGCTGCAGCTGCTCAACATTGCCATCTCCTTCGCGATCATGACGCTGCTGTTCGCCATGATCTACAAGTTCATGCCCACGGCGCGCATCGCCTGGCGTGACGTGTGGGTGGGCGCGGCCGTGACCTCGATGCTGTTCCAGATCGGCAAGACGGCCATCGCCCTGTACCTGGGTCGCAGCAGCATGACCGAATCCTTCGCCGCCGCCGGCTCGCTTGTGGTGCTGCTGGTGTGGGTGTACTACGCGGCCCAGATCTTCCTGCTCGGGGCCGAGTTCACCAAGGTCTATGCGCTGGAACACGGCTCGGTGGCGGATGCGCGGCTGGCGGCCGCCACCGCGAACCCGCCGGAAGTACCGACGCAGTCGGAGACGGGCGTGCCCGAGGCCGGCAGCGCGAAGCTGCCGCCGGCGGCGGTCGCGCTGGCACAGACAGGCGAAGCCCAGGCCGAGGTGGACCGCCGCCTCCAGGGCGCCACGCGCGACCTGGCGCGCCAGCTTCTGCTGCTGGGCGGCGCCACGGTGCTGAGCGTCGCCGCCTCGCAGTGGCAGAAGCGCCTGCGCAAGAAGGACAAGCTCCGGCGCAAGAGCCTGGCGCGCGGCGGCGGCACGCGCAAGGCCGTCTCTTGAAGAGCCCACTGACAGTGGGCTGAACCCGAACTGACGCCCGGCTGAGTGAACATGTCTTTACATGCCGGGCGTCGGCTGGCGCACGCCGCGGCTGCGTTGAACGTGGACTTCGCCCTCAAGGGGCACTGCTGACACGAAGCCATGAGGACAAACACCAAACCTTCTTTTTTTAGCCCCCGCCTCTGGGCCCTGGCCGCCCTGCCTGCCGCACTGCTCGCAGGCTGCGTGGTCGCTCCGGAACCTGTGCATGTGGTGCCGAGACCGGTAGTGGTCACGCCACCCGTCTACGCGCCGCCGCCCACGGTGGTCTATGTCGCGCCCACCTATGCCATGCCGGCGCCGGGCTATGTGTGGCACTACCACCCCCGCTTCGGCTGGGGCTGGTACCACCCGACGTACGGCTGGCACCGCGGCTGGCGCTGAGGGCGGCACAAGGCCGCGGGCGATGCCCAGGCCCAGTGTCTAGACCTGCTCGACCGTTACGCGCATCTCGCTCACGGAGACTTCGCCGTAGTTGGAGATGAAGGCCACGTCCGCCGCATCCCGGCCGTAGCCCACCACCAGGCGGCCGCCACGCGGCTCGGCCTGGGTGGCATCGAAGGTGTACCAGCGGCCGCCGATGAAGGCCTCGAACCAGGCGTGCATGTCCATCGGGTCGAGCTTGTGCAGATAGCCGACCACCTGCCGCGCCGGGATCTGCAGCGCCCGCGTGAGCGCGATGCCCACATGCGAGAAGTCGCGGCACACGCCCTTGCCCAGGTTGAGCGTGCCCACCGCGTCGGTGCTGGCGTCGCTCACGCCATATTCGTAGGTGATGTGCTCGTGGATCCAGCGGCGGATGGCCTCGACCTGCGCATAGCCGGCCGGCAGGTCGCCGACGATCTGCTGCGCGCGGTCACCGAGGCGGTCGGACGGACAGTAGCGGCTGGGCAGCAGGTACATCAAGGCGCAGTCCGGCAGTTGGTCCACCGGCGTGACCGGGGCTGCGGGCTCGACGGCCAGGGCCTCTTCGGTTTCCATCTCGACCTGCACCTCGATCTCCATGCCGCCCGCCGGCACCACGAAGCGCTGGCCGAGGTTGCCGTACGGGTCCACGTACTCGACCGTGGGCACCCAGGGCCGCAGGTGGTAGTGCTCGCTGACCACCCATTGGGCCAGACCGCTGCGCGGGCGCAGCATGGCGACGACGGGGCAGGGCTGCTGGCAGTCCAGCTTGAGGAAGTTGGTGGCTTTGAGGCGCATGAAGGGCTCGGCTCGGTCGACGGGGACAATGACACACAGGCCTGCCACCATCGGCAGGCGGCGGCATTCTGGGCAGCGGCACCCGCGCGGCGTGTCGGCCGACGGCCTGGGACGCTGTGCACCAACCCGCCATGCCGCGCATGCTGCCCTGACAGGCCCACGCCAGATTCATCCACTCCTGTCGAGGATGGGCGCGACCGCGCCGCCCGCCCCAACCGCACGCCCATCGAGACCCATGGAAACCGAATTCAAGTTCCACATCCCCGCCGAGCGGCTGGCCGAGGTCGAGGCCGACCTGCGCCAGGGCGCCGTGCAGCGCACCCGCATGCAGGCGCGCTACTTCGACACGCCCCATGGCGCCCTGGCCGCGGCGGGCATGGCGCTGCGCCTGCGCAAGGAAGGGCGGCGCTGGGTGCAGACGGTCAAGGCCGCCGGCCATGGCCTGCTGCAGCGGCTGGAGCACAACGCCGATCTCGGCGCCGCGCGCGGCGCCGACCTCCAGCGTCCGGACCTGCTTCGGCACCGCGACACCCCCGTGGGCGAGCGGCTGGTGCAGGTGCTGCAAGCCGCCGGCGAGGAGCTGGTCGAGACCTATGCCACCGACATCTGGCGCCTGACGCGCGACGTCCGCCACGGGGACGCGCTGGTGGAGCTTGCGCTGGACGTGGGCAAGATCGTCGCGCAGTTACCCGCGGGCGGCCCGATGCGCGTGGCCCCCGTGTGCGAGCTGGAACTGGAGCTGCTGCAAGGCCCGCTCGCTGGCCTGGTCGCGCTGTCGCGCGACTGGGCGCAGCGCCACGGCCTGTGGCTGGGCACCGTCTCCAAGGCCGAGCGCGGCGAGCGGCTCATGAAGGGCGTCGTACACGTTCCCGCGGTCAAGGCTGCGGAGCCCCGCTTCGGCGACGACCGCGCACCCGACGGCGCAGCGCTGCAGCGCCTGGTGATCGCCGCCTGCCTCGCGCAGATCCTGCCCAATGCCAGCGAGATCGCCGAGGGCAGTGAAGACGAAGAGCAGATCCATCAGCTGCGCATCGGCCTGCGCCGCCTGCGCACCGCGCTGCGCGAGCTCGCGCCGCTGGCGCCGGGGCTGGACCCGGGCTGGGACGCGCCGCTCAAGCGGGCCTTCGGCGTCCTCGGTGCGAAGCGCGACCGCACGCAGGTGCTGGCCGAATCGCGCCGCTGGATGGCGGGCAGCGACGCGCCGGCGCTGCATCTGGCCGAGGCGGCCGACGAAAAGACGCCCGCCGCCGCGGTGCGCGACCCGGAATTCCAGGGCGTGCTGGTGGCCCTCGCCGGCCGCGCCGCCGAAGACCCCGCGGCAGCGGCCGAGCCGCTCGACCACGAGGCCACGCTGGCCCACCTGCGCCATCGCCTGCGGCGGCTGCACCGCCAGTCGCTGCGCGATGCCGAGCGCTTCGACGAATTGGACGACGACCAGCGCCACCGCACCCGCAAGCGGCTCAAGCGGCTGCGCTACCTGGCCGAGTTCGTGGCGCCGCTGCTGGGCGAGGACCGCACGGCGCGCTACCTGGCGCAGTTGCGGCCTGCACAGGACGCGCTGGGCCTGTTCAACGACCAGGTCACCGCCCGCCGCCTGTACGAACAGGCGGCCGAGCAGGACGCGCATGCCTGGTTCGCCGTGGGCTGGCTGGCGGCGCAGCAGCCCCGGGCTGCGAAGAAGGCCGGCCAGGCCCTGCGACGGCTGGACGATGCGCCGAAGTTCTGGAAGGGAAAGCGGCGGCGCTAGCTCTCCCGCGGTGCCTGCGGCAGCACGCGGTAGGCCAGCGCCCCGGCCGCCAGCATCAACGCGATCGCGCCGAACACGGCCTGGAAGGGCTCGATGCCCCGCGACTGCGCCGCGGTGGCAATGGCGCCCGTCACCCACTGCATCAGCGCCACGCCCAGGAACATCGCCATGGTGAACAGGGCCATCGCCCGGCCCGTCACCGCCATCGGGTAGGCGTTCTTCACGTCCGGGTACTGCAGCACCATGTAGCCCGACAGCAGGCCGATGACGAGCGCCAGCGCGATGTCCGCGCCGGCATGCGTGTCGAAGGCCAGCACCGCGAAGAGCGCGGCGCAGACCACGGTGAAGCCCACCAGCCAGCGACGGCGCCGTGCCGGCCCTGGATCGATGCGCCCGAACAACGGCGGCCCGCCGATGGCGATCACCGTCATCAGCAGCGCCACGTTGCCGCTGGCCATGAGCGAGAAGCCATGGCGCTGCATGAGCATGGGCCCGAGCCACAGGCCGCGCAGCGCCACGAAGGAGGCATAGGTCACCAGGGCCAGCGCCAGGATGCCCCAGGTGTGCGGCAGCAGCAGCAGGCGGGCGAAGGTGCGCACGGCGCTGCCGAGCGATTCGCGCGGCGCATCGGCCGCGGGTGCGGGCTCGTGCACCACTGCCGCGATCGCGCCCCAGGCCAGCAGCGAGGCCGCGGCCAGCACCCAGAAGCCCATGCGCCAGGAACTGGCCTCGATCAGCCAGGCCAGCGGCGTGCCGGTCACCAGCATGCCGCAGCTGCCCAGGCCCAGGATGGCGCCCGAGACGGCGGCGAAGCGCTCCGGCGCGAAGTGCCGCGCGATGAAGACGGTGCACACGAGGAAGGCCGGCGCGCAGCCGATGCCGATCAGCACCTGCCCCACCACCAGCACGCCGAAGCTGGGGGCCAGCGCCGACAGCACCGCCCCGCCGATGGCCAGCGGAAAGGCCACCAGCACGGTGCGCCGAACGCCCTGCAGGTCGATGCCGATGCCCATGAAGAGCTGCAGCGCGCCGAAGGCGAAATGGAAGGCGCCGGCGAACAGGCCAAGCGCCTGCGGGCTGAGATGGAAGTCGGCGGCCAGCGGCGCCGCCATGATGGCGGCCACGGTGCGGAAGGCCTGGCTGAGCGCGAAGCCGGTGCTCAGCACCAGCAGCATGGTCCAGGCGCTGCGGGTCGTGGCGCGCGCGGCGGCGCTGGAGGAAGGGGGCGGGGTCATGAGGCGGCGCATGCGCGCCGCAGTCGGGGCGCGTTCTGGGTGGTGTCTCCAGCGTCCGAGCCTAACTGGAAAGCGTCCGGGCCGTCTGGCACCTCGGAGCCAGCGCGCCAGACGGTGTGGGCCCCGGCTTCGACGCGCTCAGTCCGCGCGGTCTGGACTGTCCGGCCAACCCCAGCCCAGCAGTTCGGCAAGCCGCCGTACCGTCCAGCCCGCCTCGTCGGCGCTGAGGCCCGAGTCGGCCGTGCGCAGGCCGGCCAGGCAGCGCTGCAGCACCTCCTGGTCGCTCACCGAGCCGCTTTGCGACAGGCCCAGTGCCTGGCCGGTCAGCACCTGCGCGAGGTCCTCGCACAGCTCGTAGCGCTGGCGCACCACGGCCAGCGGCTCGCGCAGGCGCTGGCGGGCGTCGGCGTACAGCGCGACGAAGGAAGGGGGGATCTCGGTCTGCTGGTCTTCGCCGTCCATAGACACAAACAAGAAAGGGCCTCCTGCGAGACCCTGGGTCGTGAAAACGGGGCTTCGGCGGAAGCCCCGTTGGTGGAACAAGCCCCGCGCGGGGCAGTGGCACCGCGCAGGTGCCGGACCGATCAGCGGCGCGAGCCTTCGGGCGGCGGGCCGCGGCGTTCCAGATGCCGGAAGGTGATGCGGCCCTTGCTCAGGTCATAGGGCGACATCTCCAGCGAGACCTTGTCGCCGAGGATGATGCGGATGTGGTTCTTGCGCACCTTGCCGCCGCTGTACGCGATGACCTCGTGGCCGTTTTCCAGCGTCACGCGGTAGCGCGAGTCGGGCAGCACTTCGGTGACCGCCCCTTGCATTTCAATCAGTTCTTCCTTCGCCATCTCGTGTGTCCTCTAGCAGGCAGGACGCCGGTCTGCCGACCGGCTGCCACTGCCGGCGCCCGAGCCTGTGTCCATGGAAGAGGCGGGCGCGAAACTGTCAGGGGCATGGCGACCCACAAACGGATCGCCACGATCTCAACGCTTGAACGTCGCCACGCGCGGACAGCCCGCGCGGTGCAAAAAACCGCGGGATTGTAGCGGCGCAGCATCTTCCATGCCGCCCCTTCGCGCCGGACGCGCCCTCGGCCGACACACCCGGAAGCGGCCTGCGCGCACCATGAGGACATGTCCCGTGCCTCTCGGCTGCCGCTCGCCAGCGGCGCCCCGCCCGTCTCCGGCCGCCTCAAGATCGGTCTGTCGGCCTGCTTCTCGCATGCCGACCCCAAGCGCTCGCTGTTCACCAACAAGACGCTGCAGTATGTGGAGCAGTCGATCTGCCACTGGCTGATGTCGGCCGGCGCGATGGTGGTGATGGTGCCGTGCCCGACTGGCGACACGGCCCGCGGCGACACCAGCCTGGCGCACTACGCCGAATGGCTGGACGGCGTGGTGATGCACGGCGGCGCCGACGTCTGGCCCGGCAACTATGGTGAGGAGCCCCTGAAGGAAGCCTGGATCGGCGACCGCATCCGCGACCTGTACGACCTGGCGCTGGTGGAGGCCTTCGAGCAGGCCGGCAAGCCGATCTTCGGCGTCTGCCGCGGGCTGCAGCTGATCAACGTGGCCTTCGGCGGCTCGCTCTACCAGGACATCGAGGAGCAGCACGGCCACCCGCAGACGCTGCGCCACCGCGACCCGGTGACCTACGACCAGAACTTCCACGGCATCGAGATCGTGTCGGGCACGCGCCTGGCGCAGATGTACCCGGGCGTGGGCCAGGCGCGGGTCAACAGCATCCACCACCAGGGCATCAAGAACCTGGCCCCGGGCTTCGAGGTGGAGGCCTGGAGCCTGCCCGACCATGTGCCCGAGGCGATCCGCCGGCGGCCGGACCAGGGCAGTCACAGCTACATCGCGGCAACGCAATGGCACCCGGAGTTCCACAAGTACGGCGGCACGGACACGATCAACGACACGCCGATCCTGCACGACTTCCTGTGGGCCTGCGCCACCGCGCGGGTGCAGCCGCACCGGCCGCTGAGGCAGATGCCGGGGCGCATCCGAGACCGCGCTTCGCGGCTGCTGCGTCAGGCGTTGTTGCGGCGGGACTGAAGGGCGGGGCAGGGGCCGCTTGTACGGTGCGTTGCGGGTAATGCGGGTTGGTGCCGGTTGGTGCCGGTTGGTGCCGGTTGGTGCGGGCGGTGCGGGCGGTGCGGGCGGTGCGGGCGCCAACCCGGCAGAGGACGCCGGCATGCGTGCTCCCGGTGCACGCTCGCGCTAACCGGCTTGCTGCACGGGGCGGATGCTCGCTCTCCACCGACCCGCCTTCCGCACTGCACGGCGCCGCGAATGGCACCTCCGCACGCACACCGGCATCCTCCGCCTAGACGATGCTGGCGAACCCTCCCCTTTCCAGGCCGCGCGACCGTGCGACCGTGCGACCGTGCGACCGTGCGACCACAGGACCACAGGACCACAGGACCACAGGACCGCAGGACCGCAGGACCATGCGACCGTAAGGTCGCGGAGTCCTGGGGGCCGTCATGCGGGGCCGGTCGACCCCAGACCGTTCAGGCTGAGGTTCTATGGTTCTCGTCAAGCGACAGTGGCCGCCAGGCGGGCATCGAACATCGCTTGTTGCTTGAACAGCGAGAAGGCCACGCGCATGAGCTTTCGGGCCAGCACCACCAGAGCCGCAGTCGTGCTCAGCCCTTTGCTGCGCTGCGCTTGGTAGAAGCTCTTCCACGTCTTCGTGCGCGCCGCCGACATCGCCGCGGCGTACAGCAGGCGCCGACTCTCGGGCCAGCCCTTCTTCGACAGGCGCCTTTGCCCCGTCTTCTTGCCCGAGTCGTTCGGGCGAGGGTTCAGCCCCGTGAAGGCGACCACCGCGTCGGCACTGGCGACCGGCATGCGCCCGAAGATCA
>NZ_CAJYES010000004.1 GCF_913773995.1 uncultured Pseudacidovorax sp. | reverse complement strand
ACGCGGCAGCTGCTGCTGCTCACGGCGCTGGCCGACGAGGGCAACATCCACGCGGCCGCCCGCGCACTCAACATCACGCAGCCCGCGGCCAGCAAGCTGCTCAAGGACCTGGAGGACGTGCTGGAGGTGCCGCTGTTCGAGCGCCTGCCCCGGGGCATGCGGCCCACCTGGTACGGAGAGACCATGATCCGCCACGCCCGCCAGGCGCTGGCCAGCCTCAACCAGGCGCATGAGGAGCTGATGTCGCTCAAGGCCGGCCGCTACGGCCAGGTGGGCGTGGGCGCGATCACCTCCCCCGGCCTCGCGCTGCTGCCGCAGGCGGTGGCGGCCGTGAAGCGCGAGCAGCCCAGCCTGCGCGTGGTGCTGGAGATCGAGACCAGCCCGGTGCTGGTCGACTACCTGCGCCAGGGGCGGCTGGACATCCTGGTGGCGCGCATCTTTGCCGACGACGACAAGTCGAACCTGCGCTACGAGCCGCTGACGGGCGAGCCCGTATGTGCGGTCGCCCGGCCGGGCCACCCGCTGTCGAGTGCGGCAGGGCTCACGCTGGGTGACGTGGCGACCCGGCCGTGGATCGTGCCGCCGGCGGGCAGCGTGCTGCGGCACCGCTTCGACCTGATGTTCCAGGAGGCCGGCCTGGCCCCGCCCTTCGACGTGGTCGAGACCGCGGCCCTGCTGTTCATCACCCGCATGCTGCAGCAGAGCGACATGCTGTGCGTGATGGCCACGGAAGTGGCGCGCTACTACGCCGGCCACGGCATCCTGAGCATCCTGCCGCTGGACATGCCCTGCCACATGGACGACTTCGGCCTCATCACCCGCACCGACCGGCAACTGTCCCCGGGCGCCACGCTGCTGATGCAGGCGCTACGCACTGCCTGCCGGCCCGTCTACGGCCTCAGTCCCTGACCCCGCATTGCTCCTCTCCCCGCTGGGGAGAGGCAGGGTGAGGGGCCGCGGGCGCTCAATCCGTCACGCGGCAGTCTCCGCTGACCATGCTCAAACCCACCCCGCATCTACGGTGAATTCCTGCGCCGTGCACATGCGCCCTGCGTCGCTGGCCAGGAAGGCCACCATGTGCGCGATGTCCTGCGGCGCCAGGCGGTCGGGCAGGCACTGGTTGCGCGCGAGCTCCTTCTCGCCCTCGGCATCGAGCCAGAGCGCGATCTGCCGCTCGGTCATCACCCAGCCGGGCGAGACCGTGTTGATGCGGATGCGGTCCTGCCCCAGCGTGCGGGCCAGCCCGCGCGTCAGGCCGTTCACCGACGACTTGGCGATCGCATAGCAGGGGTAGCCGCTGCCCTTGCCCTGCCAGCCGGTCGAGCCCAGGTTGACCACCGATCCGCCGCCCAGCCGGCGCATGCCGGGCACCACGGACTGGATCGCGAAGAAGGCCGGACGCTCGTTGATGGCCATGCGCTCGTCGTAGTACTGCGGCGTCACCGATTCGAGCGTGTGCCGGTCGTCGCTGGCCACGTTGTTGACCAGCACGGTGAAGTCGCCCAGTTCCGCGGCCGCATCCGCGATGGCGGCCTGCAGCGCGGGCACGTCGCGCACATCGCAGCGCCGCCACCAGGGCGCCGGCAGGCCTTCGGCGGCCAGCGACTCCGCCAGCGCACGGCTCGGTGCCTCGGCGATGTCGACGAAGGCGACCTGCATGCCCTGGCGTGTCAGCTCGCCCACGATGGCGGCCCCGATGCCGCTGCCCCCGCCGGTGACGAAGGCGCGGCGGCCCTGAAGACCCGGGTAGCGGGCGGAAGCGGTGCCGAAGGTGTTCGATGATGGGATATTCATTTGTGTATCGAATGAGGCCAATAAATCATGCAACGCTCATCAATATGCCCGGCTAGCATCGATGGCGTCAAGACAAGACAAACGCGAGACAAATATGGCGAGGCCCTGCGCATGACTTCCTCCTTGCCGCCCGCCGCCCGCGGGCCGGCGCTGCATGCCGGTCCGGCCCAGTGCGTGCTCGATGCCCGCGCCCAGCTCGGCGAGGGCGCGCTGTGGTCGCCGCGCCGGCAGGCGCTGTGGTGGGTCGACATCCTGTCGCACCGGCTCTTCAGCTGGCGCCCCGCTGACGGAGAGGCGCTGTGCTGGCAGTTCGGCGAAGAGGTCTCGGCCGTGGCCGAGCGGCGTGATGGCACCGGCCTGATGCTGGCGCTGCGCCGGGGCATGGCCCACTTCGATCCCGAAGCGCCGGGCACGCAGCCGGTCTATCTGCACCAGCCCGCGGGCGAGCCGGCCAGCAACCGCTTCAACGACGGCCGCTGCGACCGGCATGGGCGCTTCTGGGCCGGCAGCATGGATTTCGACGCGCGCCAGCCCACCGGCCACCTGTACTGCTACGACGAGGCGGGCCGCTGCGACCGCCTTCTGCTGGGCCTGCGCGTCACCAACGGTCCCGCCTGGTCGCTGGACGGACGGCGCATGTATGTGAACGACACGGTGGGCCGGCATGTGCTGGCCTGCGAGGTGGACCCTGTCAGCGGCCCGCGTGTGCCGCTTCGCCCCTGGTTGACCTTCGGCGCGGGCGATGGCCATCCCGACGGCATGACGGTCGATGCGCAGGGGCGCCTGTGGATCGCGCACTGGGGCGGCGGCTGCGTCAGCGCCCACGACCCCGACACTGGCGAGGAGCTGGACCGCATCGCCGTGCCCGCCAGCCAGGTCACGCACTGCGCCTTCGGCGGCGAGGACCTGCGCACGCTCTACATCACGACCGCGCGTGTGGGCCTCGACGACGTGGCGCTGCGCGCCGAGCCGCTCGCTGGTGGGCTTTTTGCCGTGCCGATGAACGTCGCCGGCCTGCCGGCCCATGCCTTTGGATCTGTCGCATGAACCTCTCCGACCTCGCCGGCGCGCCGGCATCACCTGTCGATTCGGTCGAGGCCGCCGATGCGGGCGTGCTCGTCGCGGACGCGCAAGGCCGCCACTGGCTGCAGCATGCCGGTCAGCGACTGGCGGTCGTCCCCTCCCGCGGTGGCGCAGTGGCCGCCTGGCAGTGGCTACCGCCGCAGGGCGCGCCGGTGGA
>NZ_CAJYES010000003.1 GCF_913773995.1 uncultured Pseudacidovorax sp. | reverse complement strand
TGACCGGCGCGATCGAGCTGCCGAAGGACAAGGAAATGGTGATGCCTGGCGACAACGTGTCGATCACCGTGAAGCTGATCGCCCCGATCGCCATGGAAGAAGGTCTGCGCTTCGCCATCCGTGAAGGTGGTCGTACCGTCGGCGCCGGCGTCGTGGCCAAGATCATCGAGTAATTGATGTTCCGAGACGCTCACTGTCTTGGTGGCGTCTCGAAGCCTGTTGATCAGGTCTTAGGGGTATAGCTCAATTGGCAGAGCGTCGGTCTCCAAAACCGAAGGTTGTAGGTTCGATTCCTACTGCCCCTGCCACCTCCTAGCGGGTGGCGACGGGTCCGGAAGTTCACAGCACGGATCCAGCCGACTCCGATTCGGCGAAAACGAACAGCTTCAAGCCCGCCGCGCTCCGGCGGGCTTCGGCGTCTTGCGAACAGGCGTATACACAGGCCGCAAGGCCAGGAATTTGCCGAGATGGCCACAACTCAAATCGAAACGGTCCAGACGGGCGCTGACAAGGCGAAGCTGGCTGCAGCCGTGCTGCTGCTGCTGGGCTCGCTTGTGGCGTTCTACATGCTGGCCCGGCAGGGGGCATGGGTTCAATGGGGCGTGCTGCTGGTGGGCATGGCTGCGGCCGTGGCTGTCTTTGCGGTGTCCGAGAGCGGAAAACGTCTCTACGGCTTCGGCCGCGACGCTTGGCGCGAAGTGCGCAAGGTCGTTTGGCCGACGCGCAAGGAGGCCATCCAGATGACGGCCTACGTGTTCGCCTTCGCGGTGATCATGGCGCTGTTCCTCTGGGTGACCGACAAGACCCTGGAGTGGGTCTTCTACGACCTGCTGCTGGGCTGGAAAAAGTAATGAACGACACCGTCGACAACGACACCGCTGCCCCGGCACAGCCGGCCAATCCGGACCTGCGTTGGTACGTGGTCCATGCCTACTCCGGCATGGAGAAGGCCGTCGAGCGCAACATCACCGAGCGCATCAACCGCGCAGGCATGCAAGGCAAGTTCGGCCGCATCCTGGTGCCCAGCGAGGAAGTGGTGGACGTCAAGAACGGCCAGAAGCGCACCATGGAGCGCCGCCTCTTCCCGGGCTATGTGCTGGTCGAGATGGTGATGGACGACGACACCTGGCACTTGGTGAAGCACACCAGCAAGGTGACGGGTTTCGTGGGCGGCGCCAAGAACCGGCCTGCGCCGATCTCGCAGCGCGAGGTGGACGAGATCGTCAACCAGATGCAGCAAGGCACCGAGAAGCCCCGCCACAAGGTGGAGTTCATCGTGGGCGAGCTGGTGCGCGTCAAGGAAGGCCCGTTCACCGACTTCAACGGCACCGTCGAAGAAGTGAACTACGAGAAGAACAAGCTGCGCGTGTCCGTGATGATCTTCGGCCGCGCAACGCCGGTGGAGCTGGGCTTCGCCGAGGTCGAGAAGACCTGAGACAGAGACAAGAACGCGACTGGCGGCGCCGGTCGCGGCTTCGGGTGGTCCGCGCCTTTCGACTCGGCGGACCGCTTTTTTCCTGAGTCGCAACCCCGGGGAGCTGCGGACATATCCGCGGCGTCATCACCCGCAAGGAGTCAAGCATGGCGAAGAAAATCGTCGGCTTCATCAAGCTGCAAGTGCCGGCAGGCAAGGCAAACCCCTCGCCGCCGATCGGTCCCGCGCTGGGTCAGCGTGGCCTGAACATCATGGAGTTCTGCAAGGCGTTCAACGCCCAGACCCAGGGCGTCGAGCCCGGTCTGCCGCTGCCGGTGGTGATCACCGCTTTCGCGGACAAGAGCTTCACCTTCATCATCAAGACGCCCCCGGCGACCACGCTGATCAAGAAGGCGATCAAGCTCGACAAGGGCTCGGCCAAGCCGCACACCGACAAGGTCGGCAAGATCACCCGCGCTCAGCTCGAGGAGATCGCCAAGGCCAAGATGAAGGATCTGACTGCCGCCGACCTGGACGCCGCCGTGCGCACCATCGCCGGCTCGGCCCGCTCGATGGGCGTCAACGTGGAGGGCGTGTGAGATGGCCAAGCTGACCAAGAAAGCCAAGGCCCTGCAGGGCAAGGTCGAGACCACCAAGCTGTACCCGCTGGCCGACGCGCTGGCGCTGGTGAAGGAACATGCCACTGCCAAGTTCGATGAGTCCATCGACGTGGCCGTGCAGCTCGGCATCGATGCCAAGAAGTCGGACCAGGTGGTGCGCGGCGCCGTCGTGATGCCCAACGGCACCGGCAAGACCAAGCGCGTGGCCGTGTTCGCCCAGGGCGCCAAGGCCGAGGAAGCCAAGGCTGCCGGCGCCGACATCGTCGGCATGGACGACCTGGCTGCGCAGGTCAAGGCGGGCGACATGCCCTTCGACGTGGTGATCGCCGCTCCCGATGCGATGCGCGTCGTCGGTACCCTGGGTCAGATCCTGGGCCCGCGCGGCCTGATGCCGAACCCCAAGGTCGGCACCGTGACGCCGGACGTCGCCACGGCCGTGAAGAACGCCAAGGCCGGCCAGGTGCAGTTCCGTGTCGACAAGGCCGGCATCATCCACGGCACCATCGGTCGCCGCTCCTTCGACAGCGACAAGCTCCAGGGCAACCTGGTGGCGCTGATCGATGCGCTGAACAAGGCCAAGCCGGCCACCAGCAAGGGCGTGTACCTGCGCAAGGTCGCCGTGTCGTCCACCATGGGTGTGGGCGTGCGCGTGGACACGCAGTCCATCGCCCAGGCCTGAGCCTGAACGTGATTTGCCGTGCTGTCCTCGGACGGCACGGCGGATGTGGTGGGCCGGGGCCTTCTTCCTCAGGGAAGGGGCTCCGGGCCATCCAAGACCGCTGGCGGCGTCGGGGTGCGAACCTCGCCGCCTTAATCGACCCCGGGTCGGCCAGCGCAGATGGCGATCCCACTGCAAGGAATTCCGGTTCCGAAACAGTTGGTCGCTGCATGAAGGCGTCGCCCGGGCAACCGGGCGACATTGAAAAGGAGTAGACCTTGAGTCTGAATCGCAGTGAGAAAGAAGCGGTCATTGCTGAAGTGACCGGCCTCGCCGCTAAAGCTCAAACGCTCGTCCTGGCGGAATACCGTGGCATCACGGTGGCCGACATGACCCGTCTGCGCAACGCAGCCCGCGAAAAGGGTGTGAGCCTGAGTGTTCTGAAGAACACCCTGGCCCGCCGTGCCGTGGCTGGCAGCGCATTCGAGGTCGTCGGCGACCAGATGACCGGTCCGCTGATCTATGGCTTCTCCGAAGACGCCGTCGCTGCCGCCAAGGTGGTGGCCGACTTCGCGAAGACCAACGACAAGTTGGTGATTCGCGGTGGCGCTTTCGCAGGCAAGGCCCTGGACGTGGAAGGCGTGAAGCAACTGGCCAACATTCCTACCAAGGAAGTGCTGCTGGCCCAGCTGTGTGGCTTGCTGATGTCGCCGATCTCCCGCACCGCCGTGGTGCTGGGTGCCCTGGCGGCCAAGCGTGGCGAAGGCGCTGCAGAAGAACCTGCAGCCGAGGCCGCCGCGGCCTGATCCATTGATCGCGCGGCAATCAACCCAATCTGTTTTAGGAAATCAACATGGCATTCGATAAAGACGCATTCCTGACCGCTCTGGACAGCATGACGGTCCTCGAACTCAACGACCTGGTCAAGGCCATCGAAGAGAAGTTCGGCGTGAGCGCCGCTGCAATGGCCGCTCCCGCCGCCGGCGGTGCCGCTGCCGCTCCGGCCGCCGAAGAGAAGACCGAGTTCAACGTCGTGCTGACCGAAGCCGGCGCGAACAAGGTGTCGGTCATCAAGGCGGTGCGCGAAATCACCGGCCTGGGCCTGAAGGAAGCCAAGGACCTGGTGGAAGCCGCTCCCAAGGCCGTGAAGGAAGGCCTGGCCAAGGCCGACGCCGAAGCCGCCAAGAAGAAGCTGGAAGAAGCTGGCGCCAAGGTGGAACTGAAGTAATTCGGTTTCCTCTGGAGGCTGGAAGTGCCCTCGCGGGCCTTCCAGCCTTTGCCGCTTTCAGAGCGCACCCGAAAGCCCCCACCATGCGACGGTTTTCGAGTGCCTTCTGATCCCGACTGCAGAAGGACTCTTGGTTCGGGCGATGTGCAATGCATCGCCGTCCGCCATCGGCTGGTAGTGGCCAGCCGCCAAGCAGGAACGCGCACGCGTTACTGACCCTAGTCGCTGATGATCTCAAGCCCCGGAGCTCTCATGGCCCAAGCATCGACCTACAGTTATACCGAACGCAAGCGAATCCGCAAAAGCTTCGGCAACCGCGACAGCGTCGTCCAGATTCCCTACCTTCTGCAGATGCAGAAGGACGCGTACACCGCTTTCCTGCAAGCCCAGACGGCTCCCCAGAAACGCAGCGACGAAGGCCTGCAAGCCGCGTTCAACGCCGCCTTCCCGATCGTCTCCCACAACGGCTTCGTGGAGATGAAGTTCCTGGAGTACAACCTGGCCAAGCCCGCCTTCGACGTGCGCGAGTGCCAGACCCGCGGGCTGACCTTCGCCTCGGCCGTTCGCGCCAAGGTGCAGCTGATCATCTACGACCGCGAGTCCTCGACCTCGCAGTCCAAGGTGGTCAAGGAAGTGAAGGAGCAAGAGGTCTACATGGGCGAAGTGCCCCTGATGACCGACAAGGGTTCGTTCATCATCAACGGCACGGAGCGGGTGATCGTGTCGCAGCTGCACCGCTCCCCCGGTGTGTTCTTCGAGCATGACAAGGGCAAGACGCACAGCTCGGGCAAGCTGCTGTTCTCGGCCCGCGTGATCCCCTACCGCGGCTCCTGGCTGGACTTCGAGTTCGACCCGAAGGACATCCTGTACTTCCGCGTCGACCGCCGCCGCAAGATGCCGGTCACGATCCTGCTGAAGGCCATCGGCCTGAACCCGGAATCGATCCTGGCGAACTTCTTCGTCAACGACAACTTCCGCCTGATGGACAGCGGCGGCCAGATGGAGTTCGTCTCCGAGCGGCTGCGCGGCGAAGTCGCCCGCTTCGACATCACCGACAAGGCCGGCAAGGTGATCGTGGCCAAGGACAAGCGCGTCACGGCCCGCCACACCCGCGAGCTGGAGCAGTCGGGCACCACGCACATCAGCGTGCCGGAAGACTTCCTGGTCGGCCGCGTGCTGGCCCGCAACATCATCGACCCCGACACGGGCGAGGTGCTGGCCAAGGCCAACGACGAGCTGACCGAGACCGTGCTCAAGAAGCTGCGCACCGCCGGTGTGCAGGAGATCCAGTGCATCTACACGAATGAGCTGGACCAGGGCGCCTACATCAGCCAGACCCTGCGCATCGACGAGACGGCCGACGAGTTCGCCGCCCGCGTCGCGATCTACCGCATGATGCGCCCCGGCGAGCCGCCGACCGAGGACGCCGTGCAGGCCCTGTTCCAGCGCCTGTTCTACAACCCGGACACCTACGACCTGTCGCGCGTGGGCCGGATGAAGTTCAACGCCAAGATCGGCCGCGAAGAGTCCACGGGCCCGATGGTCCTGACCAACGAGGACATCCTCGCCGTGGTCAAGATCCTGGTCGACCTGCGCAACGGCCGCGGCGAAGTCGACGACATCGACCACCTGGGCAACCGTCGCGTGCGTTGCGTCGGCGAACTGGCCGAGAACCAGTACCGCACCGGCCTCGCGCGCATCGAGAAGGCCGTCAAGGAGCGTCTGGGCCAGGCCGAGCAAGAGCCGCTCATGCCGCATGACCTGATCAACAGCAAGCCGATCTCGGCCGCCCTGAAGGAATTCTTCGGCGCCTCGCAGCTGTCGCAGTTCATGGACCAGACCAACCCGCTGTCCGAGATCACGCACAAGCGTCGCGTCTCGGCCCTGGGCCCAGGCGGCCTGACGCGCGAACGCGCCGGCTTCGAAGTGCGCGACGTGCACGTCACGCACTACGGCCGCGTGTGCCCGATCGAGACGCCGGAAGGCCCGAACATCGGTCTGATCAACTCGCTGGCCCTGTATGCCCGCCTGAACGAGTACGGCTTCATCGAGACGCCGTACCGCCGCGTGGTGGACGGCAAGGTCACGATGGACATCGACTACCTGTCGGCCATCGAAGAGGGCAAGTACGTCATCGCCCAGGCCAACGCCGCGCTGGACGACGAAGGCCGCCTGACCGGCGACCTGGTGTCGGCCCGCGAGAAGGGCGAATCGATCCTGGTCGGTGCCGACCGCATCCAATACATGGACGTGTCGCCCGCGCAGATCGTGTCGGTGGCTGCATCGCTCGTGCCCTTCCTGGAGCACGATGACGCGAACCGCGCACTGATGGGCGCCAACATGCAGCGTCAGGCCGTGCCCGTGCTGCGTCCCGAGAAGCCCTTCGTGGGCACCGGCATCGAGCGCGTCTCGGCCGTGGACTCGGGCACCGTGGTCACGGCCACGCGCGGCGGCATCGTCGACTACGTGGACGCCACCCGCATCGTGGTGCGCGTGAACGACGACGAAGCGCAGGCCGGCGAGGTGGGTGTGGACATCTACAACCTCATCAAGTACCAGCGTTCCAACCAGAACACCAACATCCACCAGCGTCCGATCGTCAAGCGCGGCGACAAGCTGGCCAAGGGCGACGTGGTGGCCGACGGTGCCTCCACCGACCTGGGTGAGCTGGCCCTGGGCCAGAACATGCTGATCGGCTTCATGCCGTGGAACGGCTACAACTTCGAAGATTCGATCCTGATCTCCGAACGCGTGGTGGCCGACGACCGCTACACCTCGATCCACATCGAGGAACTGGTGGTCATGGCCCGCGACACCAAGCTGGGCGCCGAGGAAATCACCCGCGACATCCCGAACCTGGCCGAGCAGCAGCTCAACCGCCTGGACGAGTCCGGCATCATCTACGTGGGTGCCGAAGTCACCCCCGGCGACGTGCTGGTGGGCAAGGTCACGCCCAAGGGCGAGACCACGCTGACGCCGGAAGAGAAGCTCCTGCGTGCCATCTTCGGCGAGAAGGCCTCCGACGTGAAGGACACCTCGCTGCGCGTGGACCAGGGCTCCTCGGGCACTGTCATCGACGTGCAGGTCTTCACCCGTGAAGGCATTCAGCGCGACAAGCGCGCCCAGCAGATCATCGACGACGAGCTCAAGCGCTTCCGCCTGGACCTGAACGACCAGCTGCGCATCGTCGAGGCCGACGCCTTCGACCGTATCGAGAAGCTGCTGACCGGCCGCACGGCCAATGGCGGCCCGAACAAGCTGGCCAAGGGCAGCAAGCTGGACAAGGCCTATCTGTCGTCGGTCGAGAAGTTCCACTGGTTCGACATCCGTCCCGCCGAGGACGAGGTCGCCATGCAGCTGGAGTCGATCAAGAACTCGCTGGAGCAGACCCGCCACAGCTTCGACCTGGCCTTCGAAGAGAAGCGCAAGAAGCTCACGCAAGGCGACGAGCTGCCCGCGGGCGTGCTCAAGATGGTCAAGGTGTACCTGGCCGTCAAGCGCCGCCTGCAGCCCGGCGACAAGATGGCGGGCCGCCACGGCAACAAGGGCGTGGTGTCCAAGATCGTCCCGGTCGAGGACATGCCCCACATGGCCGACGGCACGCCGTGCGACATCTGCCTGAACCCGCTGGGCGTGCCCTCGCGGATGAACGTCGGCCAGGTGCTGGAAGTGCACCTGGGCTGGGCCGGCAAGGGCATCGGCCAGCGCATCGGCGACCTGCTGCAGACGCAGGCCAAGGTGGCCGAGCTGCGCCAGTTCCTGGAGCAGTTCTACAACAGCACCGGCCGCAAGGAGAACCTGGACGCCCTGAACGACACCGAGATCGTGGAGATGGCGCACAACCTGCAAAACGGTGTGTCCTTCGCCACCCCGGTGTTCGACGGCGCGGCCGAAGAGGACATCCGCGCGATGCTGAAGCTGGCCTTCCCGGACGACATCGCCAAGCTCAAGGGCCTGACCGACAGCCGCACGCAGGCCTACCTCTACGACGGCCGCACCGGCGATCGCTTCGAGCGCCCCGTGACCGTCGGCTACATGCACTTCCTGAAGCTGCACCACTTGGTGGACGACAAGATGCACGCCCGCTCCACCGGTCCGTACTCGCTCGTCACGCAGCAGCCGCTGGGCGGCAAGGCCCAGTTCGGTGGCCAGCGCTTCGGTGAGATGGAAGTGTGGGCGCTGGAAGCCTACGGCGCCTCCTACGTGCTGCAGGAAATGCTCACCGTCAAGTCCGACGACGTCCAGGGCCGTACCAAGGTCTACGAGAACATCGTCAAGGGCGAGCACGCCATCGAGGCCGGCATGCCGGAATCGTTCAACGTGCTGGTCAAGGAAATCCGCTCGCTGGGTCTCGACATCGAGCTCGAGCGCTCGTAATTGAAAGGGAAAGAGTCACATGAAATCGCTACTCGACCTGTTCAAGCAGTTCACGCCGGATGAGCATTTCGATGCCATCAAGATCGGCATGGCTTCGCCCGAGAAGATCCGTTCGTGGTCTTTCGGCGAGGTGAAGAAGCCCGAGACCATCAACTACCGCACCTTCAAGCCCGAGCGCGACGGCCTGTTCTGCGCCAAGATCTTCGGGCCCATCAAGGACTACGAGTGCCTGTGCGGCAAGTACAAGCGCCTGAAGCACCGCGGCGTCATCTGCGAGAAGTGCGGCGTCGAAGTCACGCAGACCAAGGTGCGCCGCGAGCGCATGGGCCACATTGACCTGGCAGCGCCCTGCGCGCACATCTGGTTCCTGAAGTCGCTGCCGTCGCGTCTGGGCCTGGTGCTGGACATGACGCTGCGCGACATCGAGCGCGTGCTGTACTTCGAAGCCTATGTGATCGTCGACCCCGGCATGACCCCGCTGAAGAAGTTCGGCATCATGACCGAGGACGACTACGAGGCGAAGCGCACCGAATACGGTGACGAGTTCATCGCCAAGATGGGCGCCGAAGGCATCAAGGACCTGCTGCAGTCCATCGAGCTCGACACCGAGATCGAGCGCCTGCGCGGCGACCTGACCGGCTCCGAAGTCAAGGTCAAGAAGAACTCCAAGCGCCTGAAGGTGCTGGAAGCCTTCCGCAAGTCGGGCATCAAGCCCGAGTGGATGGTGCTGGACGTGCTGCCCGTGCTGCCGCCGGACCTGCGTCCGCTGGTGCCGCTGGACGGCGGCCGCTTCGCCACCTCGGACCTGAACGACCTGTACCGCCGCGTCATCAACCGCAATTCGCGTCTGCGCCGCCTGCTGGAGCTGAAGGCCCCGGAAATCATCGCGCGCAACGAGAAGCGGATGCTGCAGGAGGCCGTGGACAGCCTGCTGGACAACGGCCGCCGCGGCAAGGCCATGACGGGCGCCAACAAGCGCGCCCTGAAGTCGCTGGCCGACATGATCAAGGGCAAGAGCGGCCGCTTCCGCCAGAACCTGCTGGGCAAGCGCGTCGACTACTCGGGCCGTTCGGTCATCGTGGTGGGCCCGACGCTCAAGCTGCACCAGTGCGGCCTGCCCAAGCTGATGGCGCTCGAACTCTTCAAGCCCTTCATCTTCTCGCGCCTCGAAGCCATGGGCATCGCGACGACGATCAAGGCGGCCAAGAAGGAAGTGGAAGCCGGCACGCCGGTGGTGTGGGACATCCTGGAAGAGGTGATCAAGGAGCACCCCGTCCTGCTGAACCGCGCCCCCACGCTGCACCGCCTGGGCATCCAGGCCTTCGAGCCGATCCTGATCGAAGGCAAGGCCATCCAGCTGCACCCGCTGGTCTGCGCCGCCTTCAACGCCGACTTCGACGGCGACCAGATGGCCGTCCACGTGCCGCTGTCGGTCGAGGCGCAGGTGGAAGCCCGCACGCTGATGCTGGCCTCCAACAACGTGCTGTTTCCGGCCTCGGGCGAGCCGTCGATCGTGCCGTCGCAGGACGTGGTGCTGGGTCTGTACTACACGACCCGCGACCGCATCAACGGCAAGGGCGAGGGCCTGATCTTCTCCGACATCGGTGAAGTTCAGCGCGCACTCGACGCCGGCCAGGTCGAGCTCACCGCCAAGGTGGCGGTGCGCATCACCGAGTGGAACAAGAACAAGGACACCGGCGAGTTCGAGCCCTCGACCTCCCTGGTGGACACGACCGTCGGCCGCGCGCTGCTGTCGGAGATCCTGCCCAAGGGCCTGCCCTTCAGCAACATCAACAAGGCGCTGAAGAAGAAGGAGATCTCCAAGCTGATCAACGCCTCCTTCCGCCGCTGCGGCCTGAAGGAGACGGTGGTCTTCGCCGATAAGCTGCTGCAGAACGGCTTCCGCCTCGCGACCAAGGCCGGCATCTCGATCGCCATCGACGACATGCTGGTGCCGCCGGAGAAGGAAAAGATCATCGACGACGCCTCGCGCGAGGTGAAGGAGATCGAGCAGCAGTACGTCTCGGGTCTGGTCACGGCCGGCGAGCGCTACAACAAGGTGGTGGACATCTGGGGCCGCGCGGGTGACGCCGTCTCCAAGGTGATGATGGCCCAGCTGTCCAAGCAGAAGGTCACCGACCGCCACGGCAAGGAAGTGGACCAGGAGTCCTTCAACTCCATCTACATGATGGCCGATTCGGGCGCGCGGGGTTCCGCCGCCCAGATCCGCCAGGTGGCCGGCATGCGGGGCCTGATGGCCAAGCCGGACGGCTCGATCATCGAGACGCCCATCACGGCCAACTTCCGCGAAGGCCTGAACGTGCTGGAGTACTTCATCTCCACGCACGGTGCCCGTAAGGGTCTGGCCGACACGGCCCTGAAGACGGCGAACTCGGGTTACCTGACCCGCCGTCTGGTGGACGTGACGCAGGATCTGGTCGTGACCGATCCGGATTGCGGCACCAGCGACGGCACCGCGATGCGCGCCATCGTCGAGGGCGGCGAGGTGATCGAGTCGCTGCGCGACCGAATCCTCGGCCGCACGGCCGCGGACGACGTGCTGCACCCGGAAAACCGCAGCGTGCTGGTCAAGGCCGGCGAGATGCTGGACGAAGACGCCATCGAGATCCTCGAAGCCGCCGGCGTGGACGAGGTGAAGGTGCGCACCGCGCTGACCTGCGCCACCCGCTACGGCCTGTGCGCCAAGTGCTATGGCCGCGACCTCGGCCGCGGCGGCCTGGTGAACATCGGCGAAGCGGTCGGCGTGATCGCCGCCCAGTCGATCGGCGAGCCCGGCACGCAGCTGACGATGCGGACCTTCCACATCGGCGGTGCCGCTTCGCGCGCCGCCATCGCCTCGAGCGTGGAAGCCAAGTCCAACGGCATCATCGGCTTCAACGCCACGATGCGCTACGTGACCAACTCCAAGGGTGAGCTGGTGGTGATTGCCCGTTCGGGCGAGATCATCATCCAGGACGAGCACGGCCGCGAGCGCGAGCGCCACAAGGTGCCGTACGGTGCGACGCTGACCGTCAAGGCCGACCAGCAGATCAAGGCTGGCACGATCCTGGCCAACTGGGACCCGCTGACCCGACCCATCATCACGGAATTCGCCGGCCAGACGAAGTTCGAGAACGTGGAAGAGGGCGTCACCGTGGCCAAGCAGGTCGACGAAGTGACCGGCCTGTCCACGCTGGTGGTGATCGATCCGAAGCGCCGCGGCGCCGCCAAGGTGGTGCGTCCGCTGGTCAAGCTGCTCGACGCGCAGGGCCAGGAAGTCAAGATCCCGGGCACCGACCACTCGGTGGCCATCGGCTTCCAGGTGGGCGCGCTGATCCAGGTGCGCGACGGCCAGGACGTGGGTCCCGGCGAAGTGCTGGCCCGCATCCCGGTCGAAGGCCAGAAGACCCGTGACATCACGGGCGGTCTGCCCCGCGTGGCCGAGCTCTTCGAAGCCCGCTCGCCCAAGGACAAGGGCCTGCTGGCCGAGATGACCGGCACCATTTCCTTCGGCAAGGAGACCAAGGGCAAGATCCGCCTGCAGATCACCGACCCCGAAGGCAAGGTCTGGGAAGAACTCGTGCCCAAGGAGAAGAACATCCTGGTGCACGAAGGCCAGGTGGTGAACAAGGGCGAAGTCGTGGTCGATGGCCCGGCCGATCCGCAGGACATCCTGCGCCTGCTGGGTTCCGAAGAGCTGGCCCGCTACATCGTGGACGAAGTCCAGGACGTGTACAGACTGCAGGGTGTGAAGATCAACGACAAGCACATCGAGGTGATCGTTCGCCAGATGCTGCGCCGCGTCGTGGTCGAGAACCCGGGCGAGTCGGGCTACATCCAGGGCGAGCAGGTCGAGCGTTCGGAGATCCTCAACACCAACGAGCGTCTGCAGCGCGAGGACAAGATCCCGGCGACCTACAGCAACCTGCTGCTGGGCATCACCAAGGCATCGCTGTCCACCGACTCGTTCATCTCCGCGGCCTCCTTCCAGGAAACGACGCGCGTGCTGACCGAAGCGGCCATCATGGGCAAGCGCGACGAGCTGCGCGGCCTGAAGGAAAACGTCATCGTCGGCCGCCTGATTCCCGCGGGTACCGGCCTGGCGTACCACCAGGCCCGCAAGGCCAAGGAAGCCATGGACGAGGCCGAGCGCCGCGCCATCGCCGATGCGGAAGCCGCCGAACTGGCCGCCTCCACCTCGGACGAATCGGCCGACGCCACGGTCGACGCGGGCGAAGCCCCGGCTGGCGAGTAAGCCGTGACGCGCATGGCCCCGTGGGGCCACGCGCTTCCTGCCCAAAGACGACCGCATCGCTTCCATGATCGCGTCCCGACGCCCTCCCGCCCTCATCGGCGCGAGGGCGTTTCTTCATTCATCGCCTGGAGAGGCCTCGCCATGAACGGCTGGGCCAGTTCGCTGACCAGCTGGGGCGTGATCGCCATCGGCGTGTTCTGGTACGTCGGCGCCCACAATCGCCTCGTGCGCCTGCGGGGCGCGGCGGTGCAGGCCTATGCGCAGCTCGATGCCGCGCTGATGGCTCAGGTGCAGCATGTGCAGTCACTCCTCGCCCAGGCGCCGATTGCTGCCGACGAAGCCCAGCGGGGCCTGGACGCCACGCTGCGGGGTGCGTGCGGACAGCTGGCGACTTCGCTGGGCGCCGCCCGGCTCAGGCCGCTGCATGCGCCCACCATGGCTGCGTTGGCGACCGCTGTGCGGGCCTGGGCGGCAGCCTGGCACCAGCATGCACAGGCCGCGGGCCAGGTCCTGCCCACCCTGCTGGCCGACGATTTGCTTGCCGGCACGGCGTGGCCGTTGCCGCCGACCCATGTCGAAGTGGCGCAGGCCCAGTTCAATGCCGCGGTGGCTCAGTACAACGCGGCAGTTCGCCAGTTTCCGGCCATCCTGGTGGCCTGGCTGGCCCGCTTCAAGGTGGCAGCACCCCTGGCTTGAGTGCCGGCCGCCCGTGGCGGCAACCTTCCTGCCGGCGCGCGGCGAGGGCGGCGCGCGGGCACCCATTACCATCGCCGTCTTCCTGTCCCACACCGATGTCCGTCGGAGATTCCTTTTCCCCTTCCGCCCCCCTCGGGCCCCCGCTCTGGCGCCAGCTGCAACTGGTGGCGGGCGTGCTCGCGGCCGTCCGTGGCGGCGCGTCCGGCACCGCCGCGCTTGACGAGGTCGAGCCTGCCCTTCGCCCGGGCGTGCAGGCGATCGCCTTCCAGACCATGCGCTGGCTGGGCCGCGGCGAGGCACTTCGGCGCCACCTGGCCAAGCGCACCCCGCCGCCGGCCGCGGACGCCCTGCTGTGCACGGCGCTGGCACTGGCATGGGACCCCGAGCGCGCGCCTTACGAGCCCTTCACGCTGGTCGATCAGACCGTCGAAGCGGCCAAGCGCCAGCCCCACACCCGCGCGCAGGCCAGCTTCATCAATGCCTGCCTGCGCCGCTTCCTGCGCGAGCGCGACGAACTGGTGGCCGCCACCGAGCGCGAACCGGTGGCCCAGTGGAACCATCCCCGGTGGTGGATCGAGCGCCTGCGACGCGACCACCCCCAGGCCTGGCAGCGCGTGTTGACGGCCGACAACGGCCCGGCGCCACTGACTCTGCGCATCAATGCACGAAAGACGTCGGTCGCCCGCTATCTGCCGGCGCTGGCGGCGATGCAGCTGCCGGCCCGCAAGGTGGCCGAGCAGGGCCTGGAACTGCGTGAAGCGCGTCCCGTCCAGCAGCTGCCCGGCTTCGAGGCCGGTGAGTTCTCGGTCCAGGATGCGGCGGCCCAGCTCGCGGCACCGCTGCTGCTCGAAGGTCTCAAGCCCGCGGGCGCCGCCCTGCGCCTGCTGGACGCCTGCGCCGCGCCCGGGGGCAAGACCGCCCACCTGCTCGAACGGGACGCCGCTGCACCGGTGCAGGTGACCGCACTGGAAATCGATGCCCAGCGCGCCAAGCGGATCGGCGAGAACCTCGCGCGCCTGGGGCTGCAGGCCGAAATCCGGGTGGCCGATGCCGCCCGTCCCGAAAGCTGGTGGGACGGCCAGCCCTACGACGGCATCCTGCTCGATGCGCCCTGCACGGCCTCGGGCATCGTGCGCCGCCATCCCGATGTGCGCTGGCTGCGTCGCGAGAGCGATGTGGAGCAGCTCGCGGTGCAGCAGGCGATGTTGCTGGCGGCGCTGTGGCCGCTGGTCCGCGTCGGCGGGCGGCTGCTTTACTGCACCTGTTCGGTGTTCCGGGAGGAGGGCTCCCGCCAGATCGACGCGTTTCTTGCGCACAACACCAACGCGCGCCTGCTGCCATCGCCCGGCCATTTGCTGCCCCAAGGTGGTGCTGGCCCCCGCGGCCTCCCGGACAATGCGTTGGGTGAGCACGACGGATTCTTCTACGCGCTGCTTGAAAAGCACGCTCCCTGAGCTGGCACGGCGGCGGCTCCTGGCGGGCGCGCTGGGCGCGGGCCTGCTGGCCGCCCTGCCAGCCCTTGCCCAACAGACGCGTGCCGAGCTCACCCAGCTGCGCCTTGAAGCCACGGACGATGGCATCTATCTGAGCGCCGCCGTGCGCTTCGAGCTGCCGGCGGCCGTGTCCGACGTGCTGGACAAGGGCATCGCCCTGCATTTCGTGGCCGAGGCCGAGCTCTTCCGCGAACGCTGGTACTGGACCGATCAGCGTATCGGCCAGGCCGCCCGCTACATGCGGCTCGCGTACCAGCCGCTGATGCGCCGCTGGCGCCTCAATGTGTCACCCACGCCGATCACGCCGCTGGCCTCCAGCGTCACGCTGGGGCAGCATTTCGACACGCTGGACGAGGCCCTGGATGCCGTTCGTCGGATCGGCCGCCTGCGCCTGGCCGATGTGGGCGACATCGCCGAAGGCGGATCGCACCCGGTGGTGTTCCGCTTCCGGCTCGACACCTCGCAGTTGCCCCGGCCGTTCCAGATCGGGTTGGTGGGCCAGTCCGAGTGGAACGTGTCGGTGGAGCGCAGCACCCGGCTGCCGCTGGAGGCGGCGCGGTGACGCAGACGCAGCCCGGTGGGCTTGGCGCAGCCCCCCCCCGCCGGCGCTCTCGGGCGCGGCGCTGGGGGGTCGGGGTGGGCGCGGCGGCCATCACGGCGCTCGGCCTGGTGCTGATGTTCCTGTTGGCCCAGTCGACCAACAACCGCGACCTCTACGAGCAGAACTACGCCCGGCTCTTCGCCGTCAACGTCGTGGTCGCCTCGCTGCTCATGCTGGTGCTGGTGTGGGTGGCCTTCCGCCTGACGCGGCGGCTGCGGCAGGGCAAGTTCGGCAGCCGGTTGCTGATCAAGCTGGCGGCGATCTTCGCGCTGGTAGGCGTGGTGCCCGGGATCCTTGTCTACGCGGTGTCCTACCAGTTCGTCGCGCGCTCCATCGAAAGCTGGTTCGACGTGAAGGTCGAAGGCGCGCTCGATGCGGGCCTCAACCTTGGCCGTGCGACGCTGGACTCCCTGTCCGACGACCTGGCGGCCAAGGCCCGCACCGCCGGCAATCAGTTGGCCAACACGCCCGAGACGGCGCTGCCCGTGGCGCTGGATCGCTTGCGCGAGCAGCTGGGGGCCAACACCGTGCAGGTGTGGACGTCCAACGGCCAACTGGTGGCCAGTGCAGGCGCGCTGCGCTTCGAGCTCAGTCCCGAGCGGCCGAGCCCGCAGCAACTGCGCCAGGTTCGCGCCGACCGCGCGACGGCCCGGATCGAGGGATTGGACGAGACGGCCGAAGCGCCTGCCACCGCCTCTTCAAGGGCGGTGGTCAAGGCCATGGCGCTGGTGCCACGACCCGGCTTCGAACTGAACGAGCCACGCTTCCTGGAGATCGTGCAGCCGCTGCCGCCGGCCATCGTCGCCAATGCCCTGGCGGTGCAGGAGGCCAACCGCGAATACCAGGAACGCGCCCTGGCCCGGGACGGCCTGCGCCGCATGTACATCGGCACGCTCACACTGTGCCTGTTCCTCGCCGTCTTCGGCGCCGTGTTGCTGGCGGTGCTCTTCGGCAACCAGCTCGCCCGTCCGCTGCTGGTGCTGGCCGAGGGCGTGCGCCAGGTGGCGGCCGGCGACCTGCGGCCGACCCAGGTCTCGCGGGCGCGCGACGAGCTCGGCGGCCTCACGCGGTCCTTCGCCGAGATGACGCAGCAGCTGGCGGAGGCGCGCGCCGCGGTCGAGCAGAGCATGAAGCAGCTCGACGCGGCCCGCGCCAATCTGCAGACCATCCTCGACAACCTCACTTCGGGCGTCATCGTGCTGGACGCGGCGGGCACGGTGCTGTCGACCAATCCCGGTGCCACCCGCGTGCTGCGCGCGCCGCTGGCGGCCTACGAGGGGCGGCCGTTGGCGGAGGTGCCGGGCCTGGCGGAGTTCGGGCTGGCCGTGCAGCGCCAGTTCGACGAACTCGAGACCGATGCACGCCAGCATGGCCTGGACCACTGGCAGCATGCCTACGAACTGCATGCCGCGGGCACGGGCGTGCAGCGCAATGCCGTCAACATCGTGGCCCGCGGCGCGCAGCTGCCGGGCGCAGCCCGCCTGCTGGTGTTCGACGACATCTCCGAGATCGTCTCGGCGCAGCGCAGCCAGGCATGGGGCGAGGTGGCGCGGCGACTGGCGCACGAGATCAAGAACCCGCTCACGCCCATCCAGCTGTCGGCCGAACGGCTCGAACTCAAGCTCACCGGCAAGGTCGCGCCCACCGAAGAGGCCGTGCTGCACAAGTCCGTGAGGACCATCGTCGAACAGGTGGATGCGATGAAGCGGTTGGTGAACGAATTCCGCGACTACGCCCGCCTGCCTGCGGCCGAGCTCAAGCCCCTGGAGCTCAACGCCCTGGTTGCCGACGTGCTGAACCTGTACGCCGCCGAGCATGCCGGCGTGCCGGTGCAGACCGAGCTGGATCCCCGCTGCCCGCCCATCCGCGGCGACGCGCAGCAACTGCGTCAGGTGATCCACAACCTGCTGCAGAACGCGCAGGATGCCACCGAGGCTGCGCACGGCGCGTCGCCTGTGCTCATCCGCACGCGGCTCGCCGATTCGGGCCAGCGCGTGCGCCTGGTGGTGCAGGATGGCGGCCATGGCTTTGCGGAGAACATCCTCCAGCGCGCCTTCGAGCCCTACGTGACCACGAAGAGCAAAGGCACCGGCCTGGGGCTTGCTGTGGTCAAGAAGATCGCCGACGAGCATGGTGCGCGCGTCGACCTGTCCAATCGCATGGCCGATGGCGAAGTGGTCGGTGCACAAGTGTCGCTATCATTTACCGTTGCTGCCGCACCCGCGGGTGGCAACACGGCCCACTCCGCGGCCTCGTCGCCTGCCTGAGCGCCGCAGGCCGCAGCAAGCAAGAAAACCCTTCGCATTCATGGCAAACATCCTGGTGGTCGACGACGAACTGGGCATTCGCGACCTGTTGTTCGAGATCCTCAACGACGAAGGGCACAACGTCGAGTTGGCGGAAAACGCCTCCGCCGCCCGAGCGGCCCGCCAGCGCGAGCGTCCCGATCTGGTGCTGCTCGACATCTGGATGCCCGACACCGACGGCGTCACGCTGCTCAAGGAATGGTCGGCGGCCGGCCTCCTGAACATGCCGGTCATCATGATGAGCGGGCATGCCACCATCGATACCGCCGTCGAGGCGACCCGCATCGGCGCCGTTGCCTTCCTCGAAAAGCCGATCACGCTGCAGAAGCTGCTCAAGGAGGTCGAGAAGGGGCTGACACGCGACGACGGCCGCCGCGCCGCGGCAGCGCCGCCACCGCCCGCCGCGGTCGCGCCGGTCAGCGCCCTGCCGGCGAACGTGCCTCCCATCCTGGCGGTGCTGCACCCCGCGGCGCCCGACCCCGGCCCCCAGGCCCGCCAGACCTTCGACCTCGACCGTCCCCTGCGTGAAGTGCGGGACGCTTTCGAGAAGGCCTACTTCGAGTTCCACCTCGCGATGGAGGGGGGCTCGATGACCCGCGTTGCCGAAAAAACAGGGTTGGAGCGCACCCATCTCTACAGAAAACTCAAGCAACTTGGCGTGGACTTGTCGAAAGGGAAAAAAGCTGCGCTATAATCTGAGGCTCGCCTGATGTTGAACAGACAGAAGGCCAGCCTTAAGGCCCGGTAGCTCAGTTGGTAGAGCAGCGGATTGAAAATCCGCGTGTCGGTGGTTCGATTCCGCCCCAGGCCACCAAATTTTCTCTGTGAAATCAGACACTTAGCCCGACTCAACCGAGTCGGGCTTTTTTGTTTTCTCAGCCATGTAGGCGTCATGTAGGCAGTTCGAAGCCAGTCCTTCACGAGGGCGATCGGACGGGGTGGCGTGTAGGGAGCAACTGAAGCCCTACTTCGGCCCGGGCATCTCCAGATGGGCTGCTAAGCCTGCTAGATGTAGCAGATGTAGCAGGAGGGCGATGCCATGACTGCACGGCGGTTGAACACGGCGCTGATCGATGCTCGGACTACATCCGCGAATCCGCGTCCCGTTTGGGCTGATGGTGGGTGGGTGGACGTGTATCAGCCGCTTGACCACGAGGCAGTCCGCATCTAGCACCAAGTGAGTCGCGCAACCTCTGAGCATTAGAGTCGAGGTCACGTTCAGATCGGCCATCGTGGACTCCGTGCATCTTGCTTAGAGAGTGCGCGGAGACTGTGCCGCGCCGGCCGAAGTGGTCGAGGAGCTTTCATTCCGCCCAGCGGGCTCCAGGAGCACGGGCTCGGGCTGCGAATGTCGCCGAGGTTCAGGCACCGTGAATGGACCAAATACAACCACTCTGCGTCGCGGCGTTTCTGTCCAGACGCACTGCCTCAACCACCGTCGACGTCAAGGGGCTATAAGAAAGCCACGAGCACCAGCGCTGGGAGAGTGTGCGCTGTCAGACGCCGTCGGCCAGCCCCAGTCATTTAGTCGCTGTACTTCTTCCGCGCGTGTTTCACGTCTCTGCGCGGCGCACAGGCCAGTAGTGACTGCCTCCCAGCGTTCTCAGGTGCCATACACGCGCTCTCGTGCGTACTCAGTCGGCGCCTGAGGTCGTTACAGCGACGGCTTGCACTCCAAGCCGACCCTGCTCGGGCGTAGGTCCGCGCAGGACGCCCGAAGCAAGTGGAGGTCAGTGAGACGTTCTGTACTCGGCACCGGTCCTGTGTGAGCAAGGCGATTCCTGACTGAAATTGCCATCTGTTCTCTTTGCTTGAACCAGCGCCAAAAATGAGCTGCTCCTTTTGGCGCCTCCAAGTTTGGCAGGACGTTCGCTGGATGGTCCAGACACAGGCGCTTTATAAAGGTCGGAGTGTGACGCTTGAATGATTAAAAAATCTGAGTAAGCAATAACTATGTGGAACTAACTCGGAGCAAGACGGAAAAACGTCGTAGCGAAAGAAAACCGCGTTCTCTGACCTCGTCAGCCGCGTCGAATCACGCGCTAGACCATTGGAGTGCCTGGGCGTGAACCCCGTTGGGCCTTAAATTGGCGGAGCGAACTTGAGGGAACGCTAACTATATCGAAAAAACACCTATCTGTTGATGGTTGTAAGCCACCATCTTGCCGGCAACGCCGTTGCAACATGTGAAGGTCTTGGCTTCATCAATCAACATAACTTGCTAGAGATCGAAGGAATTTGCATGAGAAGCAACGATAAGCCCTGGGGACTCGCTGATGCCGCGGCCCAGCACATTTCGAGATGTGGAGGCGAGGCGAGAAGGATATGGCAACAGTCGAATGTCGAAAGGTACGAAGACATGAACCCAGCCCAGCCATTGGCTCTTGATCGTAGGTCTGTCAGAGGAGCGCTTATGACGATCACTCGCGCGGCGGTCGACCTAATCCATAAGGACTGTTCGATGCTCACGCTCACGCTTGCGGACATGACCAGAGCGAGAGTTACCTGGACGGAAGAGGCTAGAAATCTTCGCGCAGCCATGCTTATTGACCTTTGCGATGTCCTAGAAGAGTTTCCCACCCACAAGTTTTCTCCCTTTGTGCATTGTTTCATGGAGTGGCGGTTCGGTTCGGTTGGCGGGCTCTATCAAGGGTCGGCGCAAGAAAGACCCGTCGATCACCAGATTGCATTACTCAGATTGTTAAACCAAGAAGTCGCTCAACTGCGCAGCGCGCTACGCGATCCTGAGCTTCGTCACGAGCAGCGCATGTTTCAGCGCAACGCCGTTGAAAAGTTTCGAGATTTGCTTAGGAGGGTTGAGGACCTGCGCAGCGTCCATCCTCAAGTACTCGGACTACGCTTCGATCTTCATCTTGACCAACGCGTCCATCAACGCCAAGGGGCGGGCGAAGACGAAAAGCAAGCACAGCTTCAAGAATTCGTGGCGTTGCGCGCCAAGTTTCACGACGCTATGGAGTACATCCTCGGTGAACGGTTCGTGGGGTACTCTTGGTCGCTGGAGTATGGGCGCCTTAGAGGCTTCCACGTCCACTACTGGGTGCACGTGCTTCCACTTAAAAGGCCCGACGATCTAGTCATCCTTAACCTCTTAGAGGCTAAATGGATCACGGCCGCTGGCTTGTACGCTTGGGTTCACAACTGCAACGCAGACCCGACCAAATACTGGAATCGCATAGTAGGACGCACGGATCTTCGAGATGCTAGAACAATCCGCGGTATAAGGCGCTGGGCCGCGTATCAGGTGCTAACGGACGCATTCGCGAAACCGCAGCTTCCGCTCAACGTCAGAACGTTTGGCATGGGAAAATTCCCAAGATTTTTACCCTGCGCTGCCGGGTCTCTGCCGCCAATCCAGATCTCAGTCGCTGAAGCAGAGTCCGAAGGTTTCCTCGATTTCGTCTAAGAACTTGGAATTAGGGTATGTGTCTGATGTAGGCCACGACGGACCGGGATTGACCAGCAGGCCATCGTGTCACAGGTGGATACGTGCGCTCTACGCGCAATTGCTTCACAGCGCAGCCTATGGCCGCAACGTGTGGGCGACACGGATCCGCGAACCGTGCCGCTTTGCAGCCGACGCCTGGGCCCAACGGGCTCGGGCAAGAGCTGGCTGGCGTGCGCGCTGGCGCAGCAGGCCTGCCGGCGGGGGCACTCGGCGCTGTACCTGCGCGTGCCGCGCCTGGCCGAGGAACTGCGCATCCTGCACGGCAAGGGTGGCTTCGCGGCGTGGCTGGCGAATTTGGCGCGCACCGAGGTGCTGGTGCTCGACGACTGGGCCCTGGCCCCGCTGGAGCCGGCGAGCCGGGCCGACCTGCTGGAGGTCATTGACGACCGTGCCGGTACTGCGGCTCGCGCCACGATCCTGACCACGCAACTGCCGGCGGAGCACTGGCATGCCTGGCTGGGCGACCCGACCATGGCCGACGCCATCCTGGATCGATTGCTGGCCAAGGAGCACCGCCTCAGCCTCAAGGGCGACTCGCTGCGCCGTGCGGCGGGCAGCGCTCAGCCCCACGACAAAGGAGGTCCCGAACAGACCCAGTAGGCCCCAAAACTACACTGACTACGCGCAAACCGCCTCTACAACCGCGCGTCGGTCACGATCCCGAAATCAGCGGTCACGATCGCCGAAATACCCAGCACCGCGCCGGACAACATGCTGTTCGCGTCAGGGGGCGTTACCTCTGGCCGAGACCCAGGGCTCGGCGCGCGGCGCGCGTAGCACCCGGCCGCCCACCGCGGCGACGCTCGGTCCACCCTTCACAGGTGGCCACTCATGAACTAAGCTATGACCCGCACAGACTGCTTGCATTCCGTGCAAGTCGTTGTCACATATGCGGTTTCTCGTCGAACAGACCGCCACGGCCCGCACCGATATCTAGAGATAATTGCTTAGTCTCAATAAATTGCTGCACATGGTTCTTTGAATTCAGGTGCGACATGAAAAAAGAAACTCTCAACGTGCTTGACTGGCTTGCGGCCCACGCGCCGCAGCTCGTGCAGCTGCTCACCGCGGTGATCCCCGTGCTGGCGCTGCTGGTCGTCGGCTACGCGCTGCATGTGATCCTCAAGCTGCACGCCTCGGGGAAGAAGAAGTGATCCGCGCGATGCCCTGGCATCGCGCACCGTCCGAGCCGGTGCGCGATGCGCTACCGCTACTGCTCTGGGCGCCCGATGGCGAACTGGCGGCGGCGACCTCGGCTGCGGCCCTGATGCTTTACGTCGCGCTGCTGTTCCAGGCCCGGACCGAGACCCAGGAGGACGGCACCACGGCCGTGATTGCGCATGCGACCTATGACGAGCTGGAAGTGGCCACCGGCCGCCCCCGCGCCATGGTCGCGGACGGGCTGAAGCGCCTGCAGCGGACCGGCCTCGTCACGCCACAAGGTTCGGCCCAGCGGCGCAGCTACGTGCTGACCGGACCGCACGAAAAGTGGTTCAAGCTGCCCTGCCGGGCCATCGTGAAGGACGGCGTCATCCAGCCGTTCACCACCTTCAGCCTGCGCTCGAAACACGAGCTGCATGCCCTCAAGCTCTACCTGTACCTGGCTGCCGTGCGCTCGAACGCCGTCGCTTACACGATGGCCGCCTACGAGACGATCCACGCGCGTACCGGCATCCCGGAGCGCGACATCCGCCGTGCCATCAGCCTGCTCATCAGCAGCGGCCTGCTCATCAACATCGATCGCGAATTCAGCCGGACGCTGAAGGTGAACGAGGCGAACAAGTACTACCTCACCGGGAACGGCGACCTGTTCCCGCGCGAGACGGTGCCGGCCGCCGCCGCATAGCCAAACCGCCGCCATAGGGGGTGACCCCAAGGCCGGATGCACCGCTGTGGTGTAATGTGGTGCATCTCCGCACACACTCGCAGCGCCCCATGGCAGTCACCGCGAAACAGCACGCTCCGGCGAAGGAAGGCACTCGCGCGTCGGTGACCTTCCCCGCAGACCTTTACGCCGAGCTGGAAAGGATCGCCGAAGACAAAAAGGTGTCCGTCGCCTGGGTCGTCCGGGACGCCGTCGAGAAGTACGTCGAGGCGCAGTACCCGCTTTTCCGCCGCCAGTAACGGCGCCGACCCTTCCAAAAATCCCAACAAGACCATGACCACCAAGCAATCACGGGAAGGTGCGCGCCTGTGAGCACGCGCGCCATCCGCCAGAAGATTGCCCGCCTGCAGGCGGGCGGCAAGCCCCGTGTGCTCGATCTTTTCGCCGGTTGCGGCGGGATCTCTCTCGGGTTCTCGGCAGCCGGGTTCTCGATCGCCGGCGCGGTCGAATTCGACCCGGAAGCCGCGGCGTCCCACGGCCGCAACTTCCACGGTGGCGACGCAGCGCATTCGCAGGCCCGCGACATCACGAAGACCAGCCCGGATCAGCTCGTGAAGGACCTGCAGGCCGGTCCGACAGCTGACGCCTTCGACGTGCTCGTCGGCGGCCCGCCCTGCCAGGCTTTCGCCCGCGTCGGCCGCCCCAAGCTGCGCGAGGTGGACAACCACGCCGAAGCGTTCAAGCACGACCCGCGCGCCCAACTCTACATCGATTATCTGCGTTACGTCGAAGCCTTCGCGCCGCTTGCCGTCGTGGTCGAAAACGTCCCCGACGTGTTGAACCACGGCGGCCAGAACATCGCCGAAGAGATCGCCGAAGTCCTAGAGAGCAAGGGCTACATCTGCCGCTACACGCTGCTGAACGCTGCCTTCTACGGCGTGCCCCAGATGCGCGAGCGGATGATCCTGATCGCCTACCGGCGCGAAATCGCCGATGTGGTGACGTTTCCCGAGCCGACACACTTCATCGACCTGCCGCCAGGCTATGAAGGCACCCGCTCGGTGGCACTGAAGTTCCTCGACAGCGGGATCGCGGACGACGCGCACCACTACATCCACGCGCCAAAGGCCACGCGCTCGCTGCCGCAGGCCATCACTGCGGAAGATGCACTCGGCGATCTGCCATCCATCGACGCGCGCAAGCTGCTCAAAAGCGGTAAGCTGCGCCGCGGCGCCCGCCGCTTCGACGTGCCCATGCCCTATGGCAGGGAACCCCACACGCCCTATGCCAAGCTGATGCGGACTTGGCCGGGCTTCGAGGCCCCGCCGGTCCTGACCGACCACGTCATCCGATATCTGCCGCGCGATTACCCGCTCTTCGCCCGCATGAACCCGGGCGACCAGTATCCCCAGGCCTATGAACACGCCATGGCGATGTTCGAGCAGCACCTTGCCGACCTCGCGAAGCAGGGGGTGAAGGTCAAACCCGGCTCGCAGAAATACGAGGACATCAAGGCCTCGATCGTGCCGCCCTACGACGTGGGCAAGTTCCCGAACAAGTGGCGCAAGATGTGGCGCGACCAGCCGGCACGCACGCTCATGGCGCACCTCGGCAAGGACAGCTACAGCCACATCCACTACGACAGCAGGCAGGCCCGCACGATCTCCGTGCGCGAGGCCGCGCGGCTGCACTCGTTCCCCGACGGCTTCCTGTTCTGCGGCACGATGAATCCGGCGTTCCGGCAGATCGGCAACGCCGTCCCGCCGCTGCTCGCGAAGGCTGTCGCGACGCAGATCATGAAGACGCTCAAACAACAAACAGAAGAAAGGGAGGCTGCCAATGAACCCCGTCGAGCGGCAGCAGCGGTTTCTTGAGGCCGCGCAGAAGCATTTCGGGACCTCGAAGGCAGTCCGCCCGCGCGAGCTGTTCGGCGTCTCCAACAGCGCCAAGATCGTCGAGGGCGGCATCCAGCTCGGCGTCGTCAATCTCGACAACGTCAAGGACGACACCGAAGCCCTGATCTTTGGCTGCGTCATGCGCTTCCCGCCCGAGGACGAGGTTTACTTCGCGGTCCTGGTGCGCAAGGACAAGGCCAGCTTCCTGGCCCGCCTCGCCGAAATGAAGAAGCTCGGCGCCGCCGCGAAGGCCGCGGGCGCCGAACCGGCCGATCTGCTGTCCGAGGGCGCTGACGAGGAAGCCCCTGAGGCTCCGGGCGCGACCATCAAGTACAGCGCCCGCAACAACCTGGTCCCGATCTACCTCGCCCGCGACGGGCGGCTCTGGCTGCGCAACGCCAAGTTCTGGGACAGCCTCGCCTTCGACATGTCGCCCTTCGGTCCGGCGACGGAACCGGATGAAATCGTCGTCGCACTGTACCCACCGACCGCATCGGCCCGGCGCAGCCTGCTGGCGCGCGAGTTCATCGGCTGGCTGGGCAGCTTGGTCGGATCACAGAAAATTCACGAGCTGCCGGTCTGGACCGATACGGCGACGCTGAGCCCGGCCATGCGCCGCATGCCGGCGAGCATCCCGGTGGCCGACATCGAAGCCGCCGTCAAGGCACTGGGCGGCCACTATCCGAACGGCGAAGTAAAGCGCTTTCATGCAGCGCTGAATTTCCTGCCGCACAAGCACTTCGTCATCCTGTCCGGCCTCTCCGGTACTGGCAAGACGCAGCTGGCCTTGAAGTACGCCAGGGCAGTGCATGGCCTGACCTCGAACACGGACGACGATCCGCTGATCTTCGAGTGCCCGGTGCGGCCGGAGTGGACCGACCCGACCGGGCTGACCGGCTATTTCGACGTGCTGACGAACCGCTATGTCGTGCCGACCTTCCTCGAAGCGGTGCTGGTCGCGACCGCGCACCGCGAGTCCCCGGTCTTCGTCATCCTCGACGAAATGAACCTGGCGCGCGTCGAGTACTACCTGTCCGACGTGCTGTCCTGCATGGAGACCCAGGGCCGGCTGCAGCTGCACTCGAACAGCGTGCCGCTTGAAGGCACGACCGGCGCCAGCATCCGGGCCGAGCTGCCACTGCCGGCGAACCTGTTCATCATCGGCACCATCAACGTCGATGAGACGACGAACCCGGTCAGCGACAAGGTCCTCGACCGCGCGTCGGTGATCGATATGTCCGCGGTTGATGTGCCGGGCTTCCTCGCTTCGCTCGAAACCCGCTATCCCGAGCTGAAGGATGCGCGTACCGCGTCCGAAGCGAAGCTGACCGAAATCCACGGCCTCATGCAGCAATACGGGCTCGGCTTCGGCTACCGGCTGATCGAGGAATTCGTGCGCTATCACGCCTTCGACGCCGCGCACCTGGAGAGCGCTGCGGCCGATGTCACGGACCAGCTGCTCGTGCAGAAGGTGCTGGTCAAGCTGCGCGGTGCCGAACGGCAACGCACGTTGCTGACCGGCCTCGACAAGGCCTGTGAAGGCCTGCCGCGCGCGCAGGCCTTCGTCCGCCGGCTGCTGACCGATCTCGACGACTTCGGCTCCTTCCAGGCGATGCGGTGAACCGTGGCGGCGCTCTACATCCAGGCGGAAGGCGGCGGACCGGCATGGCAGGTCTGGCCTGTGCCGGATGCGGTGCCGCCCGGCGCGGTGCGGGAAGGGGCGTCCTATCTCTTTGAGCTGCGCGACAGCGACGATGCGCTTGCGGCCGACCTGCTGATCGACGATGCGCCCGTCGAGGCGCTGCGCTCGCGCGAACCGCGCAAGGCCCGCTGGCGCTGGCAGCCTGGGTTTCATGCCGGCATGGTCGGGGCCGTGCTGCGCGTGCCAGGCATCGGGACGCGCCGCTTCGAGGTCACGACCGATCCAGACCTGCGCAAGCTCACGCGCGACGACTTCGACGCGATGGTGCGCGAAGTCCTTGAAGACACGTTCGCGCTGTTCTCGCTGAGCGCGTTCCGCAAGGGCATTGCCCGTCAGCCGGGCAACCGGCAGCCGCCGCTGGCCCGCCTCGAGTTCCTGCGCTCGCGCGCCGAAGCGATCGTCGCGACGGTCGAGGCGATTGCGCGTGCCCCGCGCCACTATCTGCGCGCCGAGGACATTACAGTGCCGGCGCACCGCGCCACACGCGCAACAGGCCCCGAGATCATCAAGTCCTTCCGGTCCGGCGTAATCAGGACCGAAACGGTACGGCCTTCGCGTCTGCCGGCCGCGCTGAAGGGTCGCCTGCCGGCGCACATCACGCTACGGCAGCGACGCAACAGCGTGGACATCCCCGAGCACCGGCAGATCAAGGCCTGCCTGCATTCCTGGGCGGCCTGGCTCTCCGGTATCGCCGAGCTGCTGGTAAAGGCAGGAACCACCGACGATCCCGAGACGGTTACCACGGCGGGCAGCTGGGCCGTGCGGACGCGGCGGATCGCGCGGCGCTTGAACGATGTCGCGGCGGCCGGCTTCATGGCCGAGGTCGGCGAGGGGCCGGCGCTGCTGCGCATGTCTTCGCTGTTCCGCAACGATCCGGTCTATCAGCGCTTCTATCGGCTCTGGCAGGACATGAATCTCGGCCTCGCGGCCCTGTTCGGCGACTTCCTGCAGATGCCGCTGGCCCGGACCTATGAGCTGTACGAGCTGTGGTGCTTCCTGCGCCTGCTGCGCGCCGCCGTCGAGGAATACGGCACGTCGGGCGTGGACCTGAGCAACCTGTTCCTCAGCGAGGCCGGCGGCGGCGTGACGATCGCGGCCGGCGCGATCACCGTCCCGATTGGTGGTGACCGCGTGCTGTGTTTCCAGCGGCAGTACCGCGAATACTGGGTCGAGGACAGCCGCGAGGGCAGCTTCAGCCGGACGATGGTGCCCGATGTTGTGCTGGCGGGCAGGGACTTGGGCGGCCCGGAACGGCGGGTGATCGTGCTCGACGCGAAGTACCGCATCAATGACGGCCTCAACGATGCGCTGAACTCGATCCACACCTACCGCGACGCGCTCGTGCAGGAGGTTGGCAGCGGCCGGACCGAGGGCATCGTGACAGCCGCCTATCTGCTTACCCCGCATGTGCCGGCAGGCCCGCAGACGGACTTCAAGGCCACGCCCGTACCGGGCCGGCTTTTCCATCCGGAGTACCGCGAGAAATTCCGCTTCGGCGCGGTGACGCTGCGGCCCGGCATGTCGGGCGAAGAGCTGCGGGGCTGTCTGCGCACCATCGTGGCAGACGCGGGAGCGGGAGCGTGAATGGCCGACGTGCTGACACCCGAACAGCGCCAGCTCAACATGAGCCGCATCAAGGGCAAGGACACGAAGCCCGAGATGCTGATCCGCCGCGGATTGCACGCGCGGGGCCTGCGCTACCGCCTGCATGACCGGTCACTCCCCGGCCGGCCCGATCTCGTCTTTCCGAAGCACCATACAGCCGTATTCATTCACGGCTGCTTCTGGCACGCGCATGGCTGCGCGCTGTCGAAGCTGCCCGCGACGCGGCAGGACTTCTGGCAGACCAAGCTGGCAGCAAACGCTACGCGCGATCAAAGGGCGGTCGATGCGCTGCTGGCCGAAGGCTGGCGCGTGCTGGTCATTTGGGAATGCGCGCTGCGCGGCAGTGGCCGCCTTCCTGAAGACGGCGTCCTTGACAGCGCCACTCACTTTGTCCGGAATGGTGCCGGCCCGATGCTCGATATCGCCGGGGAGAACATTGACCAAGGGAGAGCCCGGAAGTGACAACAGGCAGCCCCAGCGTACCCACGATCTACAAGCTGACCATCGAGCGTTTCCGCGGCATCAAGCACCTGTCGTGGCACCCGGCGCGCGGCGTCAACCTCATCCTCGGCGGTGGCGATGTCGGCAAGACGACGATCCTCGATGCGATCAGCCTTCTCCTGAGCCCGACGAACAGTGCGTCGGTCCTGGACAGCGACTACAACCTGCGCGACGAAGCGGCGGAATTCAGCATCGAGGCCGTGATGGCCTTGCCCGCGGGCGTTGGCATCAATCAGCTGACGAAGCCGTCGTGGCCGTGGAACTGGAACGGCGAGAACGCAACCGTTCCGGCTCACGACGAAGGCAGCGAGCCTGCCGGCGAAGAGGTGTACGTGTTGCGCGTTCGTGGCACCTCCGACCTCGAACTCAGCTACGAGATCGTTCAGCCGAGCGGGATGACGGAATCGTTGCCAGTTTCATTTCGTCGCGCGATCGGACTGGTGCGCCTGAGTGGCGACGATCGCAATGATCGGGACTTGCGGCTCGTGCAGGGTTCGGCACTGGACAGGCTGTTGACCGACAAGGGGCTCCGCGCTCGCATAGCGAACAAGCTCGCCGAGAACGACGACATGCTTTCGCAGCTATCCGACGATGCACGCAAGGCTCTCGGCAAGTTGAACAAGGTGTTCCGCGACCACAAGCTACCGAATGATCTCGATATCGCCCTTACGGGTGGGCAGGGACCGTCGATCGCCTCCCTCGTCGGATTGACGGCAATGCGCGAGACGGTACAGCTGCCCCTATCAAGCTGGGGCGCTGGGACCAGGCGGTTGTCGGCGCTGGCCATCGCCGAGCAGATTCAGGGCGGTAATCCGATCACCATCGTCGATGAAGTCGAGCGTGGCCTGGAGCCGTACCGACAGCGCATCCTGATGGCGAGGCTGCAGGATGCCTCGTCGCAGGCGTTCATCACGACACATAGCCCAGCAGCGATCTCCGCCGCCGGCAAAGCGTCTCTCTGGTACATGGACCAGACGGGCGGACTGGGACAACTCACAGGCACGAAGGTCACGAAACTCCGCGCCACCGACCCTGATGCGTTTCTTGCCCGGTTGACCATCGTCGCCGAGGGCATCACTGAAGTTGGATTCGTCCGGTGTCTGCTCACAAAAGCGCTGGCATCGGAACTCCAGCCTCTCGGGTTCCACGTCGCTGATGGCGGCGGTCATGACACGACGATCGAGCTGCTGGAATCCCTATCCAAAGGCGGCATGCAGTTTGGCGGATTCGCTGACGACGAGAACAGGCACCCGACGCGCTGGACGGAAGTGCAGAAGAAGCTTGGTCCACTGCTGTTTCGCTGGAAAACGGGCGACATCGAATCCAACATCGTCGATGCACTCACTGATGACAAGATCGAAGCCTTCATCACCGACCCCGACGATGAAAAGACCGGGCGCCGGCTACGTTCCCTGGCGATGCGTCTCAAGATCGATCCGAAGGACTTCGCCAGCATCAAGGCTAAGGCCGGGGTCGAACTGAAGCGGCTCGTCAGAGAAGCGGCTGGCGGCACCGTGCCGGAAGGCACGCCAGAGGCCGAGAAGAAGACGTATAGCAAGCAGTCGCAGGACTGGTTCAAGACGGAACGCGGCGGCCGCGAACTTGCCGAAAAGCTGTTCAGCCTTGGCGTCTGGCCCGCAGTCAAGACGCAGCTGCTGCCTTTTTGCAATGCTGCTCGCACCGCGGCGGGCCTGCCAATTCTGGAAGACCTGCCATCTTGAGCGACGCGAGTGTCAGCGCCGCCATCCGTTCCGACGCTCCGCTTGTCGTCGTGGAAGCGCCGGCGGGCTGTGGCAAGACCCATCAAGGCGCGGACTACGCCAATGCGCTGTCCGGAGCCCGCGACGCGCAGCGCATGCTCATCCTGACGCACACGCATGCCGCATGTTCAGTCTTCGCCAGCCGCACCAAAGGGGCCGGCTCCCGTGTAGAAATCGCGACGATCGACAGCCTGATTGCCAGCATTGCCGGTGCGTATCACGCGGGCCTCGGCTTGCCGGCGGACACAGCAGCATGGGTTCGTCAACGCAAGGATGGCTACGGCGAGCTTGCGCTGCGCGCGGCCGCGCTGCTCAAGCGCCATCCCATGGTCGCGACTGCTGCAGCGCGTCGCTACCCCGTCGTGCTGTGTGACGAACACCAGGATTCAAGCGGCGATCAGCATGCCGTCGTGATGGCACTAGCCGGGCAGGGGTCGCGTGTGCGGATATTCGCCGACCCGATGCAGCGCATCTTTACCGACAAGCCGGTAAAAGGGGCCTTGCCGCGCTACGACTGGAATGCGCTGACCGGTGCAGCACAAGCTTTCGAGCGGCTGGACTTTCCCCATCGCTGGGGTCGCGGTGGCTGCCCTGATCTTGGGGCGTGGACCCTTAAGGCACGCGAGACGCTGCAGAACAACGGTCGCATCGATCTGAGGTCCGGGCTGCCGGACAGTGTTCAGGTAGTGATCGCCGAAAACCAGTCGCAGGTCCGCATGGGCATCCAGCTGGCGTCGATGCAGCGGAAGCCGATCGACGACTTTGAAAAGACCCAGTCATCGTTGCTTGTCCTCACGCGATACAACGACACCGCACGGGCAATCCGGGCCATGTTCATGCGCCGCCTGCCGATCTGGGAGGGACACACCAGGGACGGACTTGACCGTCTCGTTGCCGCAATCCAGGCCGACATGGGCAACGCGGCCGCCATTGCCGCGGCCGTTGTCGATTTTATGGACGATGTCGGTAAGGGCTTCAGTCCATCAGCCTTCGGCGATCGACTGATCCGCGAAGCCACAGAGGGCTGCACGAAATCCACATCCGGCAAACCGGCCCTGATCCAGGAGCTTGCCCGTTCGCTGACGGCCGAACCCGATCATCATGGCGTGTCGAAGATGCTGCGGCGCCTGCGTGAGATGAAGGAACAGCAGGCAGCCTTCGGCGCTATCGAGATCGATCACGGCAAAGAATTTTGGGAGGCTGTGCGGCTTGGTGACTACGAGAGCCCTGACATCGGGCTCGCCGAGATCACGCACCGTCGCACCTACGCCCGGCCAAGCCCGCCCGCTCGCGCGATCAGCACGATTCACAAGGCCAAGGGCCTCGAATGCGAAAGCGTCATTCTTCTCCCTGTCAACGCTGACACGTTTCCGGACAAGGAAGATGCGCGCTGCCTGCTGTACGTCGCGCTAAGCCGCGCCACGCATCGGCTGCAGCTGGTAGTGTCACGAACGAATCCAAGCCCTCTGTTCGTAGTCTAGGTATCGCCTGCAGGACGCTGCCCCAGCACTTGGCGCGCCGCCTCTATCCGCTGCTTGGTGACATCGATTAGGTACATGTAGAGCTGCAGTTCCGCCGCGAAGTAGTTAAGCTTTGCTTGTTGCCAGAGCGTCAGGTACTGCCCGTACACGAACGTGAACTGTTGAAGCTGCTGCTCGGCAGCGGGCAATTCCCGACGCGCAACGCGCTCTCGTTCGGCAGATGGCAAAGGGAGCCTCCTAAACTCCGCGGCGTCGTAGCGCCAAGGATTGCGCAGTACATCTTCCTTCCATAAATCGAGGTAGCCTGACGCCTTCACGATCTCGCACACCGCTGCATCGTGTTGTGGGTTCTGGATGAGAAATTCCGGCAGTTGCTCAAAGGTCTGAATGTCGAGACCGCTGAGCTTGCGCACCTCGTCCAGGATGAAGTTGGTCGCTCGCGTCTGCCGCTCAATAGGGTTTTCGGACTGGGCGAACTTGATTTCGGCGGCGCGCGCCTGTCGAAGCGGCGCCGCAACCGCCAGCAGAAGCTGCGAGCTGGCAAAGTCGCTCGGGTAGCAGTAGTCCGCGTTAGGAACGAGGGGCACTCCGGCAAACGAATAGGCCTGCGCGACCAGCCGCGAACAGAACTGGCGGTTCGAGTCTTCCAGCTGATCCGCCACATCCCTAAATTTTCTTGACCTGACGGCCTCCGCCTTCGAATATTGCTTTCCGACCTGGGTCCGCGCGTACACACACGCGCGTTCCACGGCTGAAGCATCAGGAGTCCGCAGGCGCAGAACGGCTGCATCACCGAGGGCGGAGAACAACCGTCTCTGCGTGTTGCCGGAATGGACCCCGTCGCCGTCCGAGTGGATGTAGCTGTGGTCCGCCACGTAGAGCATGGCGTGAGAGAACGAGCCTCCGGTGGCCGCACGTATGCCCTTGCTAAGCAGCGTCTGGTCCGCTGTCAGGATGATGTCGCCGATGCGAAGACGATCGGTATCGAGAATGAACACCTGAACTTCCTCCACAGGTAGGCGCGACGCAGCGCACCTCTGCCAGCACCATACCGCAGCCGATGCGGGCCCGACAGGTCTTGATCCGGCCCCTTCACTTCTTGTTAACCAGTGCCTGATAAAGGACGTTATCAAGCACCGGTTAACGGCGAGGGGGCATGGCAGGGGCGCTGACGAAGATCACCGCGGACCTGCCCGTCCTGCCGGCGCTTTTCGCGCCGACGCCCGACGCGGCCAGGCGCTATCTCGAATTCTTCACGGCCAACATCCGCAACCCGAACACGCGCCGCGCCTATGCGCGCGCCGCCACGCAGTTCGCGGTCTGGTGTAGCGACGAAGCCGGCATCACCGAGCTGCGCGACATCGAGCCGGTCCATGTCGCGGCCTATGTCGAGACGCTACAGATCGAGCTGGCGCTGCCATCGGTCAAGCAGTCGTCGTCCTCAACATCGAAGTCCGCCTGCTGGGTGTCCTCAGATCACGATCCGCTCGACCACGTCGAGGCTGATGTCGTCGTTGCGCCGGTCATAGAGGCCGGTCGTGCGCGCGCTCTCATGGTTTGCCATCCATTGCGCATCTTCGAGCTTGCCGCCGTTGCGCAGCAGCTCGGTGATGCAGGTCGCGCGGAACGAATGGTTGCCGACGAGGGTCGCGATGCCGGCCGCGGCGGCGCGGCGCCGGATCATGCGGTAGGCGTCGGACTGACCCATCGGCCGCTCGGACAGTTGTCCCGTCGTGCCGCGCGCCGTGCGGAACAGGAAACCCTTCGAATCAGCACGCATGCCCGCTCCGTCGAGATAGGCCAGCAGGTAGCGCTCAAGCATCGCGTTGCAGGGCACAGCGTGCAGCTTGCCGCCCTTTTCGTGCAGGCGCACCCGGATACGGCCGCCCTGGACATAGGCGTCTACGTCAACCCGTCCCAACAAGCTCGCCTCGTAGGCCTGGCCTTCGCGGACGAAGCCGCGCTGCTCTCAGTCGACGCGACCGTCTGCATCGGCCAACATCACTCGGCCTTCTGGTGTTCCCTTTTCCAACAGTGTCCGCGTACTCCCTCTGCTTGCCGCGTAATGCATCGCAGTTGCTACATTGCCCATGTGCCGCCGCTCCGAGGGGCGGCTGGTTATGCTCCTTTGCACCGTCATCGAAAATCCCGACTGTCCGCAGATTCAGCCAGCCGCCCTAGCAGCGGTGACAGGTCGGCAAGCCGATGCGCAATGAGGTTTCGCACCTCGCCCTCGCGCTGCCATTCGCCGCGCACAGCGAGCAGCCTAGACCGCAGCATCACCTCACGCTGCTGCTCTCGCAGGCTCTTCCAGCAGATCACCTGCACCACGCCCGTCTCGTCCTCCAGTGAGACAAAGATCGTGCCATTGGCCGTGTCCGGCTGCTGGCGCAGTGTCACGATGCCGCAGTAGCGCACATGCCTTCCGCTGGGCAGGTTATACAGGTCAGCCGCGGTGCTGAGCCCCTTGGCTTTGAGCTTCTCCCTCAGCAATGCCAGCGGGTGGCGCCGCAGCGTCAAGCCAAGGGACCGGTAGTCCCAAACGATCTCTTCGCCCTCCGGTGCTTCGGGTAACTCCAGATAGTCCTCATCCACCGGTGCGTCCTGCAGCAGCATCGGCGCTCGTCGCAGCGCTGCCGCATCCCAGACCTGTTGGCGCCGGTGACCAGACAGGCTCATCAGCGCATCGGCTGCCGCGAGGATCTTCAGTTCGTGCTGTTCAAGGCCTGCCCGCCGTGCCAGGTCTTCTGCGCTGTCGAACGGCGCCTGCTCCCGCGCCTGCACGATCCGCTGCGCCGACTCACCCTTGAGCTTGTCGATCATGCGCAGGCCCAGCCGCACCGCCGGCGGATGCGGCAGACCTTCGAGCGAGCAGTCCACCTGGCTGTGCATCACGTCCACGGGCCGCACAACGACGTTATGCCGCTTCGCGTCCTGCACCAGCTGCGAAGGCGAATAGAAACCCAACGGCTGGCTGTTAAGCATGGCCGCCAGGAACTCCGCCGGATGATGGCACTTGATCCAGCAGCTGGCGTAGACCAGCAGCGCGAAGCTGGCTGCGTGACTCTCCGGAAAACCGTATTCACTGAAGCCCTTGATCTGCTCGAAGATGCTCTTGGCGAAGGCCTCGTCGTAGCCACGGTCCGTCATGCCGTTGACGATCTTGTCGTAGTACTGCTGCAGCCCGCCCTTGCGCTTCCACGCGGCCATGGAGCGCCGTAGCCCGTCCGCCTCGCCCGGCGTGAAGCCCGCGGCGAGGATGGAGATCTGCATCACCTGCTCCTGGAACACCGGAACGCCCAGCGTACGGCCCAGCGCTTCCTTCAACGCTTCGCTGGGGTAGGTCACCGGCTCCTTGCCCTGGCGCCGGTTCAGGTAGGGATGGACCATGCCGCCCTGGATGGGCCCAGGCCGCACGATGGCGACTTCGATCACCAGGTCGTAGAAGCAGCGGGGCTTCAGGCGCGGCAGCATGCCCTGCTGGGCCCGGCTCTCGATCTGGAACACACCCACCGTGTCGGCCTTGCAGATCATGTCGTAGGTCGTGCGGTCCTCCGCCGGGATGTCCTGCATCTCGAAGCGGTAGCCCCTGCGCTCGCCGATGAACTCCAGCGACTTTCGGATTGCGGTGAGCATGCCCAGGGCCAGGCAGTCCACCTTGAGCAGGCCCACGGCATCCAGATCGTCCTTGTCCCACTCGATCACCGTGCGGTCCACCATCGAGGCGTTCTCGATGGGCACCATGCGGGCGAGCGGGCCTCGCGTGAGCACGAAGCCGCCCACGTGCTGCGACAGGTGGCGCGGGAACCCCATCAGCTGTTGCGTGATCGCCACCAGCTGGCGCACCTGCAGGTCGTCGGGATCGAGGCCAACCTCGGCCCAGGCCTCCGGCCGCACTTCGCGCCCGTCCCACCACTGGTGGCCCTTGGCCAGGGCATCCACTGTCTCCAGGTCGAAGCCGAGGGCCTTGCCCACGTCCCGGATCGCCGAGCGCGGCCGGTAGCTGATCACCGTCGCCACGAGGGCGGCGCGGTCGCGCCCGTACTTCTGGTACAGGTACTGCATGACCTCTTCACGGCGCTCGTGCTCGAAGTCGATGTCAATGTCTGGCGGTTCGTTACGCTCCCGGCTGATGAAGCGCTCGAAGAGCACCGACATGCGCGCCGGATCCACTTCGGTGACCCCCAGGCAGTAGCAGACGACCGAGTTGGCCGCAGAGCCCCGTCCTTGGCAGAGGATGTGTCGGGAGCGAGCGAAGCGTACGATGTCGTAGACGGTCAGGAAGTAGTGGTCGTAGTGCAGCTCGGAGATGAGCGACAGTTCGTGCTCGATCTGCTGCTGCACCTTGGCTGAGACGCCCTCCGGCCACCGGCGGCCTGCACCTTCGTAGGTGATGCGCCTCAGATAGGAGGCCGGGGTCTCGCCCGTTGGCACGACCTCGTCGGGGTATTGATAGCGCAGCTCGTCCAGCGAGAAGTCGCAGAGTTCAACTACGCGCAGGGTCTCGCGCAGCAGCGACGCGGGGTAGAGCTGGGCCAGGCGCAGCCGGGTGCGCAGGTGGCGCTCGGCGTTCGGCTGAAGGGCCAGGCCGCATTCCGTGAGTGGCTTGCCGATGCGGGTGGCGGTCAGGACGTCCTGCAGCGGCTTGCGGGAGCGCAAGTGCATGTGGACGTCGCCAGCGGCCACCACGGGCACACCGAAGGCGTTCGCGGCCTGGCGCAACTGGTGCAGCCACATCTCGTCGCCGAGAACCCGTTCACGCAGCGCGACCAGCCAGCATCGATCCTCGAAGCTCGCCTGCAACCAGTCGGTGAGGGCGTTCAGGTGGTCAGAAGTGGTGCCGCGCGGTGGGGCCAGCAGCACCAGGCAGTCTTCGAAGCGCTGCTTGGCCAGGTGGCCGAAGGTCAGCCGGTAGGTCCCCTTGTCCGCGCTGCGCCGCAAGCTGGTGATGAACTCGCACAGGTTGCCGTAGCCCTGCAGGTTGCGCGCCAGGACGATGAAGGTGAACGGGGCGTTGTGCTCGACCTTGAACTGTGCGCCGATCAGCAGCTTGAGTCCCACCTCCTTAGCCGCCACATGCGCCCGCACGATGCCGGCCATCGAGCACTCGTCTGTGAGGGCCAGAGCTGAGTAGCCCAGCTCGTGGGCACGCTCGACCAGTTCTTCAGGATGGCTGGCGCCGTGGAGGAAAGAGAAATTGGAGAGACACCAAAGCTCGGCGTAGTGGGAAAGCGCCATGGGACTGCCTCACGCAAAGACGCCCTGCAGGAACCAGGCGCCGCGCTCGTCGTCCAGGCGGGTGTGGAACACCCACAGCACGCCGGCGTGCTCGCTCAGCGCCACCCAGTAGTCGCGCAGCACGTTGGCCGTGGACTGCTGGCCCTGGTCGTCGGAAAGCCGGTGCCACCAACCGCCTTCGACGCGGTGGGGGCCCGACAGCATGATGAGTGGCCCTTGGTAGATCGGCCGGTCGCCGCGCACCGCCAGCTTCAGCGGCTGGGGCAGCATGAACGTGGGCTGCGGCAGCGAGACGTCGTGCACGGCCTTTCGAGGCAGCGGCTGGTCGGCTGGCTGCCAATGCACCATCCACTCCATGCGGTGGTCTGCCGCGGTCACCGGGCGCAGCACGCGCTCGGGCCCCAGGCGGGCGGCCACCCGCTCCAGCACCAGCGCGAGGGACTCGCCGCTCTGCGCCGGATCGGGGAGCAGGGCGCCGCTGCGCTCTTCCAAGGGTTGCACCTCGTCGGCGATCAGTTCCAGATCGCCCACTGGCGCCTTGAGCTCGACCTTGGCCAGGTGCTCGGCCAGCAGGCGCGACAGGTGCTCGACGTTGCGCGTGACTTCGGCCGTGCGCACGGTGAGTTCGCCGCCGTCGCCGGCCGTCTTGCTGCGCATCACGTCGTGGCACCACTTCAACGTGATGGCGGTGGTCCCGCTGCGCCGGGCGGCGAGCCAGCCGCACAGCTGCAGCAGCAGGCGCCGCGCCCCGAAGAGCATGGCCGGGGCCAGCTCCACGCGCGACATCAGTTCCAGACGCTGGGCGAAGCGGTCGGCGGGCTGCACCCAGGCGTGCGTCTCTGGCCGCAGGCCGTAGGCCTGGTCCATGGCGGTCAGCAGGCCGGCATCGAAGCGCCGGCTCAGGCCGCCACGTGGCAGGGCCCGCACATGGCCCAGATTGCGGCAGCCCAGCCGGGACAGCGTGGCCTCATGCACCCGGGCGGCGCTCAGCGCATCGAAGGGCAGGGCGTCCAGCACCTCCGCCAGCGGCTTGCTGAACCCGTTCGTCTGCCCGGCCCGGGCCAGCGCCAGGGCGGCCAGGCTCGTCGGTGCCCAGCTGGGCACGCGCAGATCGAGTTCCGCCGCCTCGTTGCGCACGCGCTCCACCAGCAGGCGCTTGCCGCCGAAGAGGCGCGTACTCGCGGACAGCTCCATGGCCAGCGCGGAGGCCTCCAGGACCGTGACGCGCGGTGTGTACTGCATCGCCCACTGCGCGGCGCCATGCAGCAGCTCAGTGGAGGGCGTGTTCTCGAGTGCGGGGAGCAGGGCTGCCCACAGCATGCGAGGCCTCCTTGGCTTGGGTCAGGCGGCTCGGCGTCAGCAGCCGAGGCGTGAGGATGGAAGACAGGCCGCCCGGAATGGAAGGCAGGCGAAGCGGTGCGTCCAGGGCGGGGCCACGGCGCTTGAAGATGTCGACCTCCAGTTCCCAGTCCAGCCGGAAGGTCGTGTGCAGGCGAAGCGGCGCGGCCGAGGAGTCATGTCGGGCCGCTTCGGGTCGGCACAGGAAGACGGGGGCCTTACAGGCGAGTGCGCAGACCTGCAGGCGCCTGATCTGCTCCTGGCGCGCCTGCGGCAGCCAGGCCACGATGGCGCCGGCGGCGTCGGACTTGATCATCTGCTCGGTGACCCACAAGCGCTCGGCCGGCGTCTCGGCCTTCACCCATATCACCTGGGCGGCGCCGATGCCGGCATGCAGCAGGCCCGGCAGGTGCGGCGGCTTGGGCGGGCCAACCAGCACCACCTGGCCCCCAGCAGCGGCGACTTGGCCAAGCACGCCACCGAGCAGGCGCCATTCGCAGACGGCAGGCTGCGGCGTCAGCACCTCGGTGAGCGAGCGGCGTGGCCATCCGCCGCCCGGCAGCTGCGCATCGAGCGCGGCCCAGCCGGACGGTACGGTTTCAGCAACCTGGCTGCCCAGCTCGCTGCCGCGCCAGACGCCCTGAGGAATCTCGCCGGGCACCACGACGGCCCGCGTCCGAGCCGGCGCCTCAGGAGGCAGCTCGGGCTCGGACCAGTGGGGGAGGGCGGCGGTCATGTGAATCGAGAAGCTGTATGGGCGTACAGTATCCGATCCAGCGCCCTTGTGGGGGCGCGCCGACCGTTAAATTTCTTGTCAGCGACCTCTAGAAAGGCCTGCTGCGCGGAGCTACACCCGTGCGTCGGCGCCCCCAAGAAAAAGGCCTGCGCAGGGCAGGCCAAAGGGGTTGTAAGGGAGGGGGAATGCGCAGTCGGTTGGGACAACTGCCTTCCATGGGCAACCCGTCCGGGATGGTGGCGCGGCCTCGGCGTCCAAGCCTTACGTCGTGAGATTTCTTCAGAAAGTCGTGCCGACGTCCCGCGGCCTATCATCGATTCCATGTGCGCGAACTATCTGCCCGTGACAAACGCCGATGAGCTCCTGGCGTTCTTCGGTGTGCAGAGAGACGCGCAGGTCGAGACGCCTCCCGAGCTCTACCCTACCGGGCTGGGGCCGTTCATTCGGCTGGTGAACGGCCAGCGGGAGTTTGAGGCTGGACGCTTCGGTCTGCTGCCGCCCTGGCGCCGCGAGGTGGCGTACGGCCGCAGCACCTACAACGCGCGCAGCGAGACGGTGAGCACCAAGGCGAGCTTCAAGGAAAGCTGGGCACGCGGTCTGCGCTGCGTGATCCCGGCCAAGGCGGTCTTCGAGCCCAAGTACGCTGAGGACCTGACCAGCGAGCGCTGGCGCATTGAGAAGGAGGACGGCACGCCGTTCGGCATCGCTGGCCTGTACAGCCAGTGGCTGGAACACGGTGTCGAGAAGTTCAGCTACACGATGCTGACGGTGAATTGCGATGCACATCCCTTCTACAGCCAGTTCCACGAGCCGGGGACGGAGAAGCGGATGCCGGTTTTCCTCGATCCGGAAGAGTACGACGCCTGGATGGCATGTCCCTTGGCGGATGCGCCCCGGTTTTTCAGGCAGTGGCAGGGAGCGATTACAGGATTCCCTCAAGCCAGAGAAAAACGTCCGGGTCCGCCGAACCGCGTCGTGAAGCCTGAGGCGCCACCAGCGCCACCAGCGCCGTCAGCACCGCACGCGCCGGCGCAAGGCGGCCTGTTTTGATAGATTCTCCGGCGACTGCTATCGGCCAAGAGCGGTCAGACGCACTCGGAGTCCTGAACGCCGGCTTCAGGCTGGTTGCAGCTGCACGCGAAAGAGAATCGAACAGGTACTATCGGCCAGAAGCCGTTGACAGGGAGAGGTCGGTTAAGGCCCAGCATGCCGGACCGACGGCGCATTGAGGCGGTCGCAGCGTTTACTCCCAATCCGCGGTCCAAGCGCGCGAGTCGAGCGACGGGCGACGACGCGCCTCTGCCGACATCATTTCAATTCGAATCCGATTACTTCCTGAGCGTCGGGGTCAGCAAGGTAGTCATCAACGACCAAGAAGCTTTTGCCGAATTCGTTCAATGACAAGATCAACACGTAGGTTTCGGTCTCACCATTCTCTAAAACCGGGACAAGACCCTTGGGCGCGTTGTACCAATCGTCGAAACTTTGGCTGTAGAACGATTCCCCTGTTTCCCGGTAGTGGTACAGGTAGCACTCTGCCTCGTACTTTTCCCGCGCTCCCTTCTCATGTTCATCGCTGTCCACGGTGAAATCCGCCCAGGGAAAGAAATGTTGGAGCATGCCTTCGATCCCAACGCCGGGGGCGTAAAGAGTCGGCCAAGCCTCTCTCTCGTCCTCGGTATAGATGGTGACCTGATAGCGCGGGAGTGACTTGTTCACCCATTTATCGAAGGTCACACGAACCTCCAAACCTTCTTCGATTAAGTCCATCCAACGACGGTCAATGCGCAACCTGTTTAAACGGCGAACGTACGGTTCTGGCTGGGTGAGCGACTCCAGCTCATGCAGCGACTGCTCTGGGTTGGCAAGCATGTCAATCTTCGGGACTTCAATCTTCCATTTCTTGCCGGTGTTCGTAACTGTGTCGCGGTTCACCTCACAGCAGTGCGCCGTTTTAGTAGTCGGGTTGTAAAGGACAAGGACCACGGGCATTGAGTGTTCAACCCAATAGACAACATGCTTGTCATCGGTCCTGAAAACGAAAGACTCGTTGGTCTCCTCAGTGAAAAAGCTTGCGCCACTTTTGATTTGCAAGGCAATAAGCTTTCCGGTCGGACGCTCATTTTTTACGATTTCAATGTGCGCGTCGATCCCATAATCGTGCGTGGTCTGTTCTCGGAACAGCCAACCATGCTGCGAGAAGAAGTGGTCTAGCGCCGAAACGCCAAGACGCTCGGTTTGTGGTGCGGCCATGCAGTGCTCTCAGCTGCTCGGTGGAGTGGTGGCGGCTGCGCGTTGTGGCGCGGCCTTGAAAGTCTGCCAAGTGAGGGCTGCACAACTATAGCGGCGCGCTTCGGTTCGCCGTTACAAGTGACCCTCGCATGCGAAGGTCGGCTTACGGCCGGAATGTGCCGGTATCGCGACCGGCTGCTCCTGGCCGTCAGTCGCCATAGTTGGTGCTCGGCTCTTCGGTCCCATCAAACTTCCAAAATCGTCAGATGCCGACCTCTTGCCCTGCACGGTGATGGCCCTCTGCCGCAGGATGACCGTTGGGAGGGATGTCTCGCCAGAACCCATCTTCCTTGCCATCGACGTACTGCCCTTCAGAAGCGACCGTGCCGTCTTCGTGATACTCCACGAAAACGCCATGGCGAATCCATCGAGTCCTGTCAGGAGCCAACACCCGCGCATACCGGAACTTGATAGCTCCTGACTCGTGGGGAATCTCGGCGATGTTTAGGTCAGCTTTCAGGGTCATACATAGGCGCAAGAGGGTAAGTCGGCAGGCTGATCTGAATGTCCGGTTCTGGCGGACAACTTCCGGTTTGGCGCATCAGGCGTCACGTTCTACGAGTTTCTACAAGCTCTCGTATGTGTAGCCTCGCCGATCAACAATTAGCCTATTTGCGCGATCGAGCAAGGCCTCCGGCGGCGGCGCACCTTTCGCCAAGGCGAGCAACGTGCTCGCGACATCAGTTGCTCCGACCGCGTCAAAGGCCTCGGCGAAGGTGCGCATGCCAGGGACGCCGTATCGGTGAATTAGCCCGTCGATACCGTTGTTGTCACAGTAGACCTCCGCCTCGGAAATCGCGAACACCACCCTCTGAACCCCGGTCAGAGATTCCAAGCCATACCGTTCGCCACGCTCGATTGCATCTTGGATAACAGAATCTGGATTCATGGCGCTAGAGTCGGGAGCCTGGATGTCCGATAGCGGTCAGATTGTGCCTGCGACGCGAGCGGCCGTTGCTGGCCGACTGTAGCCGGCCATCGTGCTGGCGCAAAGGGCCCATACCGGCGTGAGCGTCCAGTCGGCCCACCTTGATTCCGGTGAAAACCAAAGGATGCTCTTCTCCACCTAATTCTTGGTGGAGAAATGGACACTTCCGTAGCCCTCAGTGAAGGCCGGCGTCGCCGGCGAATTCA
>NZ_CAJYES010000002.1 GCF_913773995.1 uncultured Pseudacidovorax sp. | reverse complement strand
AGCATTTGGCCGGCGAGCCGCTGTTCGACCGCCTGGCCGGCGGCCTGCGGCCGACCAGCCGAGGGGCCTGGGTGGCCCACCATGCGGCCCTCGCACTGCGGGAGATGCAGGCGCTGGTGGAGGATGCCGCCGCCGCGCGAGGACGGCGGCTGGGCCGGCTGGCCATCGGCACCCTGCCCTACTCCACGGGGGCGGTGCTTTCCGCGGCCCTCCAGCAGGTCAGCGCGCGCTGGCCCGAGCTGCAGCTGTCGGTGGTGGATGGCACCTACGACGCCCTGCGCGGCAGCCTGCAGCAGGCACAGATCGACATCATGGTGGGTGCTCTGCGGCCGCAAGTGCCGACCGACCTGCGCCAGGTCCACCTGTTCCATGACCCGCTCGCATTGCTCGTGCGGGCCGGCCACCCGCTGCTGGCACGACGGCGGCTGCGGCTGGCCGACCTGGGCCGTGCCCAATGGGTGCTGCCGATGTCGGGCTCGCCGGCCTGGGAGGCACTGGTCCGCAGCTTCGCGGCCCATGATCTGCCCGCGCCCGTGGGTGTGCACATCAACAGCCCGGCGCTCATCGCCAGGCTGCTCCAGCAGAGCGACCGGCTCGCGGTGGCACCGCCGAGTCAATGGCACGGCGAGCTGCAGGCCGGCCTGCTGTCGACGCTCCCGCTGGCGCTGCCGCATCCGCCGCGCGCCATCGGCTACACGGTGCGCGCCGGCTTCGCGCCGACGCCGGCGCTGGCGGCGTTCCAGGAAGCTTTGACCTCGGCCGCAGCCCCGAGAGGGTGACAGGCAGAACGCATCGAAAACCGTGCGCATGCATGGTGATGTGCTGCGCCGTGGGGCATCCTGCGAAGTGCGGGCACGAGCCCGGACCGACAAGGAGACGACATGATCGAAGAACGCAGTGTGCGTGGGGTGCCGCCGTCGGCGGCGGGCCGGCGACGGGTGGTGGCGGCCGCCCTGGCCGCCTTTGCGTTGCCGACGCTGCCCGTCCTCGCACGGGCGCAATCCAGCGCGAAGGGGCCGGTGCGCGTCATCGTGCCGCATCCGCCGGGCGGGCCCGCGGACCAGATCGCGCGGATCACGGCCCAGGGGCTGCAGCAGGCGCTCGGCACGCCGTTCCTGGTGGACAACCGGCCGGGCGGCGGCGGCATGCTCGGCGCCCAAGCGGTGGCCCAGGCCCGGCCCGACGGCCAGACGCTGCTGGTCAATGCCTCGGTGCATGTCACCTACCCGGCGCTGTTCAAGCAGGTGGCCTTCGACGTGATCGAGGACTTCGCGCCGATCACCCAGCTCACCCGGGTGCCGATGCTGCTGCTGGTGAATCCGCAACTGCCTGTGCGCGACGTGCAGGGCCTCATCGCCTATGCCAAGACGCATCCGGGTGCCCTGTCCTTCGGCTCCTCCGGCAACGCGGGCGCGGCCCATCTTGCCGGCGAGCTGCTCAAGCAATTGGCGGGCGTGGACATGGTGCATGTGCCCTACCGTGGCGCCGCGCCGGCCCAGACCGACCTCATCGGCGGGCAGATCCAGGTGATGTTCGATTCGGCGTCGTCGTCGATGCAGCAGGTGCGCGCGGGCCGGTTGCGGGCACTGGCCGTGACCTCGCAGGCCCGCATGGCGATGCTTCCGGATCTGCCGACGATGGTCGAGTCCGGCCTGCCGGGCTATGTGCTGACCAACTGGTATGGCCTGTGGGCACCCAGGGGCACGCCCGCCGCCATGGTGCACGAGCTGCAGGCGGCCACGGCCCGTGCGCTGCACACGCCCGAGGTCGAGGCGCAGATCCGCCTGACCGGCGCGGAGGTGGTGGCCAGCACGCCGGAAGAATTCGCCCGCTTCGTCGTGGCGGAGAAGGCGCTCTGGGCGCAGATCGTCCTCAAGTCGGGAGCCAAGCTTGACTGATGCGCCCACCACCCCGTCGCAGCCGTCCCGTCCCTTGCTGCTGCTGATCCCGGGCCTGCTGTGCGATGAAGCCGTCTGGGAGGCCCAGGTGCAGGCCCTGGCACCGATCGCCGACTGCATCGTCGCCCGGCACGGCGCGGCCGACACCATCGACGACATGGCCCGGCAGGCGATCGCGATGCTGCCGGCCGGGCAGGCCTTCAGCGTGGCCGGCCACAGCATGGGCGGCCGCTGTGCGCTGGAGATCTGGCGGCAGGCGCCCCACCGCGTGCAGCGGCTTGCGCTGCTGGACACCGGCTACCAGGCGCGCCCCGCCGGCGCGACCGGCGAGGCCGAGGCCGCCCAGCGCATGGCGCTGCTGGCGCTCGCCCGGGCGGACGGCATGCGCGCCATGGGCCACCAATGGGCCCGGGGCATGGTGCATCCGGCGCGATGGGAGTCGCCGGTGTTCGCGCGGATCCTGGACATGATCGAGCGCTTCACGCCCGCCCAGTTCGCGGCGCAGATCCATGCCCTGCTCCATCGTCCCGACGCCACGGACCTGCTGGCCGCGATCACGGTGCCGACGCTGCTGCTGTGCGGCCGCGAGGACGGCTGGAGTCCGCTGGCGCGTCATGAGGAGATGCAACGGCACATCCCGGCTGCGCGCCTGGCGGCGATCGAGGACTGCGGCCACATGAGCACCATGGAGCAGCCGGAGGCGGTGACGCGGGCGCTGCTGGAGTGGCTGTCCGTGGATGTCCACGCCTGACGGCGACACCGGCCCGCGCCGCTGAACTCTGGTCCTCGCGCGCCGGTCAGCGTGTGGTCGATGACGCCTCGGCGCCGGTAGTTGCCGGAACGGCAGTGCACCGATCGCCCGCTGCCGCATGCTCATGCGGCAGCACCAGACCCCAGCGCATCGACACCATGCGCGAACTGCCCGGCGCCCACGGCAGCTCGATCCGGCCCTGGCAATCCGTCTGCGCCAGCCGCGTCTCCAGGGTGGGCCACTCTGACTGGAAGGGCTGCGTGTCGAGGATGACGACCATGCCGCCGCCGCGCTCCAGTGCGCCGGGCTCGATCCAGGGCGAGGTGCGTTCCTCGCCGTCGATCCACAGCTGCACCTGTGGTCCCATCTTCAGCGCGACGGCGCCCGCAAACCAGGTGTCGCCCACCAGCATGGGCAAGGGGCGGTCGGGCACGCGGGCATGCCAGACGGCCTGCAGCCGCTCGGCGATCTGCTGCGAGGGCAGGCTGCCGCGGGTGATGTGGCCGCGCCGCGCCTCGGCGCCACCTTCGGCCCAGGCGCCGCCGACGGCCGCCACCGCATGGAACAGGGCGGCCGCGCCCAGCACCACGGCCCAACGGCCGCGGCGCCATCGCTCCGCCTCCAGACCCGGCACGACCATCGTCAGCCACAGGGACAGGGGCAGGAAGAAGGTGGTGAACCAGTGGCCATGCGCCTTGATGCCCAGCAGGGTGATGGCGGCCAGCACCAGCACCACCGGCCCGAAGGCCGCCCAGGCCAGGAAGCGCCGGTCCGCGGCCTGGATCGCCGCGGTCGGCTGGGGCCTGGTCGGCACCGGTGGCGTGGCGGTCCGCGGCCGCAGCACGAAGGCGAGCGCGACCACCACCAGCATCGGCAGCAGCCGCCCGATCTGCATGCCCAGCTGCTGCCGCAGCTGCAGCGTCCGGTGGGGTCGGTGTCCACGGGCCTCCATCGATGCGGCGGCATAGCCCAGCGTCTGGTCGGTGTGGGTCAGGGCCCAGTACAGGTGGGGCGCCAGCAGCACCAGCGCCACGATCGTCGCCAGGCCCAGGCCGCGCCAGATGCGCGGCTCGCGCCAGCGACCGGCCTGCATCAGCAGCAGCGCGCCGACGGCGAACTGGACGACGGCGCTGTACTTGGTCAGCAGCGACAGGGCGGCGAACAGGCCCAGCGCGATCCAGTGGCGCGGCTGGGCATCGGCCCGGCACAGGGTGCGCCACAGCATCCACCAGTAGCCGGCCAGGGGCAGCAGCTGCACCGTGTTGTGGTTGAAGATGGTGGTGCGCTGCAGGTGATAGGCCACCAGCGAGGCCAGCACCACGGCCAGCAGCGCGCGTTGCGGCGGCATGCATTCGCGCGCCCAGCGCCACAGCAGATAGAGGGCGCCCGCCCCGCAGCCCACACCCGCCACATAGGTCAGCCAGGGATCAGGTCCCGCCAGGCGCACCAGCACCGCCATGATCCAGGTTGGCAGGGGCGGGTGCTTGTAGTAGCCCCACTGGAAGCGCTGGGCCCAGAACAGCTCTTCCACGTTGTCCCACGGGGGCGACTGGTAGGCCAGCACCGGCGGCAGCGCCCAGACCAGCACGAGGGCCAACAGCACGAGCGGCACCGCGCCGCGCGGCAGCTGCGCAGGCAATGCGGGTGCGGCGGGCGACGCGGATCCGCGGGGCGGGGAGAGTTCGAACGACAACATGGGCGGCGGTTTGTACGACGTTCCGCCTCACCAGCGTCTGACGAGCCCGGAGCATGTAGGGCCATTCGGACGGGCGGTAGGCCTCGCGCATACTGGCGCGCCCTCCAGCCTGCCGCCCCGTCCCTGCCCTCTTCATGCGATCGCTGCGCCTGCAACTTGCCGTTTTCTGGGCGCTGCTCATCGCCGTCTGCCTGCTGCTCGGAGTGGTGCTCCTGGGCCTGTACCGCCTGAGCCCCGCCATGCAGATGAAGGTGGGCCGCGCCCGGGTCGAGCAGGCCTGCGAGCAGCTGGCCCAGCGCTACGCCCAGTCGGCCCCGCCCGCGCCCGTGCTGCAGACCGACCTCGCGCGCGTGCTGCTGCAGCTCGTGCTGACCGAGGCGCCCTATGTGGAAGGCGGCGTGTGGAGCCGGGATGGCGGCATGCTGGGCTATGCCTATCCCACCTACGAGGGCGCCGGCGTGAAGACCGACGTGCCGCCCGCGGAGCGTCCGCTGCTCGAACAGCTGGCGCGCCAGGCAGTGGACACCGGCCGCGCCCAGACCCAGCAGGTGCGCGGCAGCCGCGAGCTGCTGATCGTGGCCGCCTGCCCCTTGAACGTGGGTGGCGCCTCGGCCTGGACCATGACGCGCACGCAGCTGGGCGCGGTGGCGGCCGAAGGCGGCTTGCGCGCCGGCGTGGCGGCGCTGGTGGCGGCCATCGTCTTCTCTGGGCTCTGGCTGGGTTGGCTTCTCTACCGCGGCCAGGCGCGGCTGCGGCGGCTCGAAGGCGCCCTGGCCGCGGCGCCCGCCGATGCCATGCCGCGGCTGCCGCGCACCGGCCTGGACGAGCTGGACCGCATCGTCGCCAGCTACAACGGCTTCGCCGGCCGCTTCGAGGAAGCCCGCGCCGCCGCGCGTGAGGCGCAGGCCCAACGCAGCCGCGACATGCGCCTGGCGGCCCTGGGCCGCATGAGCTCGGCCGTGGCCCATGAGATCCGCAACCCTATCGCCGCCATGCGCCTGAAGGCGGAGAACGCGCTGGCCGGCGACCCGGCGGCGCAGGGCCGTGCGCTGCAGACGATCGTGGGCCAGATCGACCGTCTCGATGCGGTCGTGCAGAGCCTGCTGGCGCTGGTGCAGCCGCTGGATCTCAAACCGCGCGCGGTCGACCGGCCCGCCTGGCTGGACGAGCGCCTGGTCGCCGCCAGCGCGGGCGCCAGCTCCCGCCAGGTGCGGCTGGTGCTGACCGAGGGCGCACCCGAGCGCGCCGTGTTCGATCCCATGCACCTGGCCCGAGCCGTGGACAACCTGCTGGACAACGCCGTGCGCCACGCCCGCAGCCCCGGCGGCCAAGTGCAGCTCGCCGCCCGCCATGAAGCCGACCGCGGCCAGCTCGTCCTGACCGTCAGCGACGACGGCGAGGGCGTGCCGGAAGCGCTGCGCGCCCGCCTCTTCGAACCCTTCGGCACCGGCCGTGCGGACGGCACCGGCCTGGGCCTGGCGCTGTCTCGCGAGGTGGCCTTCGCCCATGGCGGCGAGCTGCGCCACGAGCCCGGCGCGCCCGGCGCCCGCTTCATCCTGGAGATGCCATGGCAGACCTGCTGATCGTCGACGACGACGCGGCCTTCGCCGATTCGCTGCGCGAGACGCTCGAAAGCCTGGGCCACACGGTGCAGACCGCGTCCAGTGGCGAGGAAGGCCTGGCCCTGCTGGGCGCGCGCCGCGTGGACCTGGTCTTCCTGGACCACCGCATGCCCGGCATGGACGGCCTGCAGACCCTGGCCGCCATGAATGCGCGGCTGGCGCGCCGCCCGCCGGTGATCGTGCTCACCGCCCATGCGGGCAGTGCCGGCACCATCGAGGCCATGCGCCTGGGCGCCTTCGACCACCTGGCCAAGCCTGTCGGTCGCGATGCCGTGATCGACGCCGTGCGCCGCGCGCTGGCCGCGGCCACGCCGGCCTCGGCTGCGCCGGCGCCTCAGCCGGTCGCGGAGGACGGCGAGCTGATCGGCGTCAGCGAGGCCATGCGCGAGGTGCACAAGCGCATCGGCCTGGCGGCGGGCAGCCGAGCGCCGGTGCTGGTCATCGGCGAGACGGGCACCGGCAAGGAACTGGTGGCGCGCGCCCTGCATCGCCATTCGGACCGCGCCGATGGGCCCTTCGTCGCCGTCAACTGCGCCGCCATCCCGAAGGACCTGTTGGAGAGCGAGCTCTTCGGCCACGTCAAGGGCGCCTTCACCGGCGCGGTGGCGGAGCGCGCCGGCTGCTTCAAGGCGGCCAATGGCGGCGTGCTGCTGCTCGACGAGATCGGCGACATGGCCCTGGAGGTGCAGGCCAAGCTGCTGCGCGTGCTGCAGGAAGGTGAGGTCACGCCCGTGGGCAGCCACCGCGTGCAGAAGGTGGACGTGCGCGTGGTGGCGGCCACCCACCGCGACCTGGCCCAGGCCGTGCGCGACGGCCGCTTCCGCGAAGACCTGCGCTACCGGCTCGACGTGCTGCCCATCCGCCTGCCGCCGCTGCGCGAACGGCTGGCGGACATCGTGCCGCTGGCCGAGCATTTCCTGCGGCTGGCGGCCACGCCGGGCCCGGCCAAGCGGCTGTCGGCCGAGGCGGCCCGCGCCCTGCTGGCCTACGACTGGCCCGGCAACGTGCGCGAGCTGCGCAACGCCATGGAGCGCTGCCACGCCTTGCAGCGCGGCGCCGTGATCGCGCAGGTGGACCTGCCCGCCAGCGGCGCACGCGCGGATCACGCGGCGGATGCCGCGGGCCTGTCGCCCGACTGGTACGACGCAACCCTGCCCGCGGCGGTGGAGCGTCTGGAGAGGCTGCTGCTGCAGCATGCCCTGGCCGCGGCGGGCGGCAACCGGTCGATGGCGGCCCGGCAGTTGGGCATCCACCGGCAGCTGCTCTACACCAAGCTGGCGCAGTACGGCCTCGAGTGAACGCGGGCGGCTTGCGCTTGCGCGAACGCCGCACTGTCGTGTTCGCGGACAAGCCTTGTCCGCTGCGCAGCCAGACGCCGCGGCGGATGGTCGGCCAAGTCCTTGATTTGAAAGGAAGGTGGCACTGGCACGGCTTTTGGAAGAGGTCAGGTATCCGTCAACAGGAGCACGCCATGACCTTGACCCGACTTCCTTTTCGCGCCGGCCTGCTGGCCGGCCTGATCGCCGCTTCCGGCATCGCCGGTGCCCAGCCGGCGCCGCAGCCTCCCGAGCCCACCGCGCCCGTCTTTCCGATGACCGACGCCGCCCCACGGCCGATGGGCGCGCCGCGGGCGCAGGCGGCCCTGCCCGCGCCGTTGCCGGAAGCACGCCCCGGCCCCATGGCGGCCCCGCTGCCCGAACCGCGGCCCGTGCCGGTCGCCGGTCCGCTGGGCATCCCGCCCATGGCGCAGGCCAGCGTCTCCGGCACCCTGGCACGCTGGCTGATCAATCCCAACGGCGAGGCCGACGGCCTGCTGCTGCAGGACGGCACGCAGATCAGCTTTCCGCCCCACCTGTCGGCCGAGCTGACGGCGATGGTCCGCCCGGGCGAGCGCATCGACGCCACCGGATGGCGTGCGACGGAGGGCGCGCCCATCCAGGCGCAGCAGATCGGCGCGCGCGGCCGCATGGTGGTCGACCAGCCGCCGGCTCCCGGTGCGGTGCCGCCCGCACCGCGTCCGATGGGCGCCCTGGCTGCGATGAACGCCGGCGGCCGCATCGTCCGCGTGCTCGCCACCGGCCGCGGTGACGTCAACGGCGTGCTGCTGGAAGACGGCACCATCGTGCGCTTCCCGCCGCATGTGGGTCGCATGATCAGCGGCCTGCTGCAGCCGGGCGCAGCCCTGTATGCGCAGGGCTGGGGCACCCGCGGTCCGCTGGGTGCCGCGCTGGAGGCCACGCGCCTGGGCGCCTCGCCGCAGGCCCTGCAGGACGTGCTCTCCGGCAGCGTGGACGTGCCAGCGCCCCGGCCCGGCCCGCAACCCGGGCCGCAGCGCCGGCCGGTCTGAGAAGGTCTGAACGAGCCCGCCATGCCCGCTCGTTCTGCCACGCCGGATTCATTCACACCTTCTGACCTACGCCATCGAGCGACGCAGGACCCCCGCGTCGCTCCCCCCCTTTCCGTTCGCCAAGCATCAGGAGCATCCATGCCCCACCATGAAGAAATGATCGACGTCTACGCCGTCGAAGGCCAGTTCCAGCACCTCATCTACAGTCCGCGCGGCGGCTACGAGGGACTGCTGATCGACACCTACGGCATCCCCACCCAGTTCGTGTTCGACAAGCACGACGAGACCGCGGCCGATGCCTTCGCCCACCTCCGGCCCGGACAGTCCGTGACCGTGGAAGGCAGCCTGCGCCAGCCTTCCGACAAGGGCGAGGGCGACCATGTGGTCTACGACTTCCACCGCCTGAGCCATGTGGCGGGCAAGCCGGTCGAATCCGCGCACACCGAAGGCCCAGTGCGCGGGCGGGTGGTGCGCATCAACCATGCGAAGCATGGTGTGCCCAATGGCGTGGTGCTCGATTCCGGCGACTTCGTGCACCTGAAGCCCGAGGGCTTCGCCCAGGCGGGGCTGGAGGTCGGCGATGAGGTCGAGGCCGACGGCCCCTCGCGCCCGCTCGCAGGTGGGCAGGGCCGCGTGATGGAGGCCCGCACCGTCAACGGCCACGCGCTGGCGCCGCGCTGACGCGCGTTCGAGGCGCCCATGTCCAGCCTCCCGACCACGCGAACGATGCCCGGGGGACCCTCCCTGCGCATGGCGCCTTCTGCCTCCACTGCCACGGCCGGCTCGCTCACGGCCCTGGCCTGGATGGCCTTCTTCCTTGCAGATGTGCGGGATGGCCTGGGGCCCTTCCTAGCCACCTACCTGCAGAGCCAGCGGGTGGACCAGGCGCTGATCGGCGCGACCCTGACCGCCGGTGGCCTGGCCGCCGTGGTCATGACACCGCTGGCCGGTGCGTGGGTGGACCGCTCAGCCGCGAAGCGCCTGCTGCTCGGCGTCGCCGTGGTGCTGGTGCTCGTGGGCAGCGCCTTCGCCTTCACCACACGCTCGCCGGCGCTGCTGATCGCCTCGCAGGCGGTGGCCGGCGCGGCAGGGGCCCTGCTTGCCGCGGCGCTGGCTGGCCTCACGCTTGGCCTGGCCCGGCAGGAAGGGCTGCGCAGCCAGACAGGCCGCAATGAAGCCTGGAGCCATGCGGGCAACATCGTCTCGGCGCTCGGCGCCGGCGTGGTCGCCCACCTGTTCGGGGCGCCCTGGATGATGGCCGTGATGCTGGCCATGTCGGTCGGTGCGCTGCTGTGCGTGGCGGCCATCCGTTCCGGCGACATCGACCATGCGGCCGCGCGCGGCGTCGACGCGGCCCCGCATTCGGAAGGCCAGCCAATGTCGCCTGCCGTGCCGGAAGGCTTCGGCGACCTGCTGCGGCACAAGGCCTTGTGGCTTTTCGCGCTGACCTGCGCCCTCTTCCACCTGGGCAATGCCGCGATGCTGCCCTTGCTCAACCAGCGGCTGGCGGCGACCCAGCCGGATGCGGCGCCGCTGCTGTGGACCGGTGTGGCCATCGTGGTGGCACAGCTCACCATGGTGCCGGTCGCGCTGTGGGTGTCGCGCAGCCGTCGCTGGGACCTGTCGGCCTTCATCTATCTCGCGATCCTGATCCTGCCGGTGCGCGGCCTGCTGGCCTGGGCCTTCCCCAGCGTGTGGGCCAACCTGCCGGTGCAGGTGCTCGACGGCATCGCTGCGGGTGCGCTGGGCGTGGCCACGCCGCTGATGGTCGAGCGCTA
>NZ_CAJYES010000001.1 GCF_913773995.1 uncultured Pseudacidovorax sp. | reverse complement strand
ATCGGATTGGCCCGGACTATGACCAAATGCAGCGTCGAATGCACCTCCGTCCCCGACGGCTTCATCAACGCTGATGGCGCGACGCTGCGGCTAAGCGTCATCCTTCGGCCCACCACCCCAAACTCCGCCGATCCGGCACAAGGACCGTCCATAGACCTTGGGCAATGGCCGACGCAGTTGCCCGCCCTCAGCTTTCAGGTGTGGGCGGGCCCGTCGAAGTCTGACCTGAAGCTGGTCGGGAGCATCCCGGCGGAAAAGGCCTTTGAGGACGACCTGACTGCCAGCATCTCCCCGCACGCGCAGGCCTGGTGGAGCAGCCTCTGGGCGAACCCAGACGACCTCGATGCCTACCTCTTGCTCTTGAACGGAGGCGGGAGCGCACCTGCAGGTGGGTCGGGCGCGAACGTGGAATGCTACGACTACTCGCGCCTCCACCAAGGTGCAATCGACAGGTCGCTCGAGGAATTCGCCGCGGCGTTCGCCGCGTACTCGGCCCAGCAGGCAGGCAAAGACCTTACCGAGGAGTTTATCGACCTCGCTCTGCGCGCCGCTCGGGATCCCAACGACCCCTTGGTCCGCATCGCCCGCACTCTGAAGTGGACGGCCCTGAGCTCGCCACCGATCCCGGATTCTGCGTCGATGTCCGAGGCCGCCATCGCCACGGGCGTCGACCTCGCCAAAAGCGTCGTCGAGCCGTCTTCCCGCGGGAGGGCCAGAGGAGCCACACTCGACCCCGACTTCGCGCGGGCGCTCGATCCCCAGACACCGGAGGTGGTGCTGAGCGCGGGCTGGATCCGCGCGTCCGCCACCGTCATGCCCTCGACCGGGACAACGCCCGAAAAGAATGACGAAGACTTCGAGCGCGCGATGCGCAACGACCAGGACCTGAAGGCCGAAGGCGCCGATCTGGACGTGCTGAATCACAAGCTCGAATATGCCCATCAGGTTGTCGGCGCGCTGCAGGCGCACCCGGCGCTGCGCAAGTTCGCCCGGCAAATTGCCGACATCCCGCTCGACGCAAGAACGATGCGCAAAGCGTTCCCAGCGGGAGCAGGAGACATCACGGGCGTCATTGCCGTCGAGGTTACCGCTCCTGGCGGGACCATTCCCACGGCCCCGTCCGCACTTGCTCTGTTCACTGCCTTCGAACTTCGATCGGCAGGAAACGCGCTCTTCGAGCCGTGCCCGGAAGCGAGCTTCGGCGGCGCCCCGCCTCGCACGACCAAGGTTGGCGCCGCCCTTCCATTGAAGGACGGCTTCGTCGTACCGCAGGAATATGGCTCCAAGCGACGCTTCCAGATCGCCTCGATCGACGGGATCGCCGCGTACTATTCCCGGAAACGTTCGGAGCAGGCGACGCGCGCGGCGTACCTTCGTGGCGCAGACGCGAAGGACGTGCCGACCGAGCCCACGGGGTTCCGGACGCGCGGGCTGATGCTGCTCGACCTTGGCGCGAAGCAGATGGCCGAGGCGGCAGAGAAGCGGCAAGGAGCGATCGAGAACGAAAGGATCTTATTCGCCGAGGACTTGGTCGACGGCTACCGCGTGGACGTGGTCGCGCCGGACGACACCGTCTTCCAAGCTTGCGCGCGGAAGGTCGAATATCATGCTCTGGCCGCCTTGGGGGACAACCTGAGGCTGGTCTACCAGACCCCCCGTAACGACGGGTTCGTGTCGCCGTGGGCCCGATCCTGGAGCGCACCGTCGAGCGACCCAGCTAAGCCGAACCGGCACCTGTGCGTATCGCAGGTCGTGTTCACTTGGACCGGGCGGCCGCTCGGGCTTCCTTCCGGCGAGATCGCGGAGGCCCAAAACGCTATCGGCGAACATCAAGGGCTTAAGGCCGATTACGGCTTTGACGATGCGCGCAAGGGGCCGATCCTGAGGATGTTCGGCCGTTACCGCTTCATGCTGCGGGCAAGAAAGCTGAACGGCTCGAGCGTGCCGAGTTTGGCCGCCCGGGTCGGGGAGTTCGCGCTCGGTAGCGAGGACGATAAGCTGGGCCGACTGCTGACGACCGGCCGCAACGCGACCGATCCCGGCTACCAGTTCGGAACGGTCGAAAAGGCTCCGGCCCCGACGTTGCTCGTCCCTGACGGCTTCGTCGGCGGCGAGGGCGTCGACCCGGCGGACCGCGAGAACGTGGGCAGGATCATCGTCAGGACAGGTTCCACCGATAAGAAAGTGCGTTGGCTGGCGTCGCCGGTGGTCGGTTTCGAACTCGCCGAGATGCAAGGTCAGCTAGACCCGGTCTCCGGGTCAGCGTCTGACCGGGACAAGGCGGCGGAGCGGGCGAAATTTGGTGCATATCGGTTCTTGGTCCACGACCCCGAAACCGGCGCATTCCCGACGATCAAGGATGGTCCCGCCACAGTTGCGCTCGTCATGCGGACCACGATACCTCCGACGAAGGCTCCGAGGACCCCCTATTTCATCGACGCCACACTGCGCACCGTCGGTGCCAAGCTGACGGGCGACAAGTCGACCCCAGCCCAGGCGATCACAACCTCGACGCTCGCGTCGGACCCGGCCTTCTTCCCGCCATCCGCGCCGCGCGGTTTCGACGCCGGTTCGGTCGTCCCCATCCGCATCGAGGTTATGGCGCTGGGACGTGACGGCGTCAGCGCGGTCCGCAACGGCAAGGCATTCCAACTAAGACTCCCCGGCCCGTCGGGACGGACAATCGACTGCCCGACCATCTGTGTCGATGTCGCGCCAGCGGATTCACTCAGGCTGGAACTATGGTCGAATCGCACAGCCGAGGCCTTTCAAGCCAACCCCGTCGTCGCGGCGGCGACGGATGGCTCCCAGTTAACGTCGCTTGGCATCGGTGCGATGCTCGAACCGGGCAGCCCGAGAAGCCACGCGGTCTACGCTCAGTTTGTGCGAACCCAGCGCGTTGCTTCTTTCAGCGACGTCACCGCAATCACGATCGAGCATCCGGTCTCCCAGCCACTCGACAAGCCCACGGTCATCGCGCAGCTTGGCGCGTACCGGGCGACCGACGCCACTTCTTGGGCAACCATCGTGAGCAAGGGAAGTGGCGCCGACGCGAGCGACGCGGCGAAGATATACGCCACCGGCCGCATCAAGGTGGACCGCAAGTCGACCGGCGAGGTCTGGGCGGAGGCCTTTTGGGTTGAGGTGGCATCGAAGGACCGCGTGTTCCGCAAGAGGAAGTCCGAGGTGGCTGGCCGCATCGAGCAGAACGACCTCTTCGAGCGGAAGACCCCTACCCAATTCCGCAGACTCTTCTCTATCAAGTCGCTGGAACTGCCCGAGATCGGCGTAGGCGAGACTGCGGACGACTACCTGCGCCGGATCGACGAGATCGACCTACTGCTGCAGGATCGTCCGCCTAAGCCCTCTGGCGGCCCCTCGCCCCTCAGAATGCCCCGCCTCCTCAGTGCCGACTTCGACTGCGACCAGCACCGGGTCTTGGCGGTCCGGCTGGTGGCGCGGTCGCGGTTCGCACCGCCCGACGCGCCTAGCCCGCCATCCCCTCCCGCGGTTCCGGCGGCTCCGCCGGGCAGCACCCTGACACCCCCACCCGCGGACCCTCCTGAGAACACCACTTACACAAAGGCGTCCGCGTCGCGCAACGCATGCCGAGACGCAGTCGAGAACAGCAATTGGGCGACGCCAGGGGTCTTCCGGATCGAGCTGCCCGCTACGCGGTGCCCCCCCGCGCCCTATGTGACCCGCGACAAGGGGACGCTCTACCAGCGCGTGCTACGCACTTCTGCGGACGGTTCGGCAACCTCGCTCATCCACGTCTACCGGTGTTGGCTCGACGGCGACTGGTTCGCATCCGGGCCTGGTGAAAAGCTCGCTATCGTGTGCAGACAACCGGGCAGCGGAGCGCTGCCGGACTGGGCCGATGCGCAGGTAAGCCGCTGGGGCGGAGACGCCGCGAGCATCCCAGGGCAGAAGCTATGGATGCAGAACGGCCTGTCCGAAGAAGACGCGACCTACCTCGCGGCCGATCAGATCAGCGGCGTCAAGCCGGAACAGGCGGTGATGTGGAAGGACGAGAAGGACCCTACTGTCACCGCTCGGGTCGCGCTCGCCTGCATCGAGCCGACGTTTCATACTGGTTACGGCCGCTGGTATTGCGATATCGAGCTGAAACCCACCGGCGCCTACAAGGCAGCGGTGAAGCTGGTCCTGGCGCGCTATCAGAAGGACGCGCTGGCCGGCCGCACTCTGTCGAGAACAGTGCCGATCGACGCCGGCATGGTCCACCAACCCTGGCGGTTCTCCGCCATTCGCAAGGGCGCGACGATCGAAGTCACCGTCACCGGCCCCGCCTACCGCGGCCGAGCACCAATGCTCGACAAGATAGATGGCATCTCCCAAGGCCACACCACGAAGGTGCTTTCTGACCTAGTCGGGGACATGCACGCGCTCCCGACCGAGGATTTGCCGCAAACCCCGCTCATCGTCGCCGAACTTGAACGCCTGGATCCACGCGGGTCTGGGCCGATTCCGGTAATGAACGGTGGCCTCGTTGTAGCAGCGACCAATCTGGGCGTGCGTCCGCAGCGCGTATCTGAACAGGTCGAGTCTTTTGCCATCCCGGTGATGATGTCGCGCTGGACGCTCTCGCTGACGATCCCGCTGGAGGATGCCGCCAAGGTCCTCGCAGTGAGGGTCGGTCTGTCTTCTGCTCACGCGAACTCGCAGGCCCGCTACCGGAGACTGACTGGGGCGGGAGTTGGCAGAGACGGTGCCGGATTCCAGCCATCGGCGCTAGACGGCGACTTAATTTACCTGCCGGAACCAATCGTTGTGCAGATTCCTATTGGTAGCGGTAATAACTGACCTGCCACGAATTTTTCGTACCGTAAGAGGTTGATAACGTTAGCGATCCGGCAAGTTGAGATCAGAGAAGGAAACTAGCCAGGGGGGCATCAAACCCAGGAATTGAAGGTCGAGGCTGACGAGGTTGCGTCGTCAGTGCGCGGACACGCAGGTGGATGAGCTGCAGGGAGCGGAGAAGGGCGGCGAGCACGGGCCATGGTTTGCTTCGCATGGAGGTGGAAGGTGCTGCGACCTTAGGCAGACGCGCCGCCCGTGCATACCTCCCGAAACCCGGAGGTTGCCGATGAGCCGAAAAAAATAGTAGATGCAGTGCAGGCCGCAGGCGAGACACCGGTGGGGTGTCTCGTCTGCGGCCGCTTCAGCACTTGGCCCTCTTTGCTTTAACGCGCGGGTCGGTGCCGATCACATTGCCCCCGTTTCTGGTAAAGCAGACGCCATCGGCGCATTGGTACTTCGGGTCCCTGAGCACCTCTCTCGGTGCATCGCCGATCTCGCAGCGCAGCCCGGGAAAGTCGAACTCGGCGTAGTCCTGCGCGAGAGCGCTGGTGTTGTACCAAACGCCTGATGCGCCGGTGCGCACCTCAATGGGATAGATCGGATAGCGCAAGTCAGGGGTCCACCCCTGAATCTGCACCTTCATGGCGCTGCGATCAATCTGATGCGGAACTGCATCCGGGTCGCTAGTCGGATCTTGACTGGGACCTCTCGCCTGGACGCCAGCGGCGCAGGCCACCAACGCACCCGCGACGCAAAAGGATGCAAGGCGGCGATTCACGGCCGTTTCGCAGCAATGGCCTGTTGAGATTTATCCCGTTGCGCGGCCACCTGCGCGTCGTAGTCTGCCTGCGCCTTTCGGCGTGGCTTGACCACGAACCAATAGATGGCCGCGCCCACCGCCACGAACGGCGACATCAGCAGCAGGAGCATGGCGAAGTGCCAGATCGAGAACGAACCCATGGTGATTTCCTTGGAGGTAGTGAAAGAGGCAGGCGAAGAGACGGCGGCGTGACATCGGCTCAAACGGAGGTCTGGTCCGTCCGACGGATGAGCGGCGGCGTGTTCCAGTTCATCGGGAATTCGTCGAGTGGCCGCCAGTCGTTCTTGACGTACCAGCGCCCAGAGAAGCGGTTGGCCCAGATGGCCAGAACCGCGTTCACCAGCAGGGCCAGAAACATCTGGATGGCGAAGGCGCTGCCCGGATTGATCATCCAGCGCAGTTCCGAGATGAACATGGCCGAGAGGATCCAGATGGCGATGCCACCGACGAAGAAGTGGCTCAAGGCCAACAGGAACTGAGAGCGGAAGAGAAAGACGATCCAGCCGAAGAACAGGAAGGTCCAGGAGTAGCCGTGCTTGACCAGGCGGATCTGGCCTTGGCGTTCGAAACGAATGTTCATGGTGATGGGTAAGTGTTGAAAGGTGAAGGGCTCTTGAAGCCCAGAGAAAAGCCACGCCTTTGCGCTTGCTGCACCGGCGTGGACGGCGTTACACGGCGCGGCGGCGCTGGGATTGCGGAACTCGCCGTTGCGAGCGAGCCGGACAGGCAGCGCTCAAGGTGGCCGTTGTGGCTGAGACATGGGCGTCCTCACATGAAATGGTACTTAAACACAGTGTATTCAAACACGCCAGAAACTGACGATTGGCGCAATGCCACGAGCCAAGCCGCCCCCGGAAACCCTGCGCCAGGTGTTCGCACGCAACGTGCGACTGGTGCGGACGAATGCGGGGATGTCGCAGGAGGCGATGGCCGCGGAGGCGCAGCTGGACCGAACCTTCATTGGCTCGCTGGAGCGCGGGGAGCGCAACATTTCCATTGACAATATCGAGCGCCTTGCACGGGTGGTAGCCGTGCCGCCTCATGAGCTGCTCGACCCCGCGCTGCCGAAGCTGCGCGGGCTGGACGAGACGCTGACGCGCGCGCCACGGAAGGCGCGCATTTATGCCGCCGAGCGCCGGCCCCGCGCTAAGCCGGGGGCGTGATGCGGTGTTGCAGGCGAAGCACCCCCTTTACGTCGACTGCCAAGCCCATCCCGTCGATGCCGCGGTAGGCCAGCGGCAGCCTCAGCGGGTTGGCGCGCAGGCCAAGAGCTCGTGACGATCCCGGCTGCAGTTCCAGACGAGCGTTGTAGCCAACCGCCCACGGGGAGGGGAGCAGTGCATCCAGTACCAGCAGAGCCCGGGGGCGATCCTGGCGGCCGGACAGCCATTCCTCGCCGGTGACCAGCGCCCAGCGTACGCCGTCATGGTGGTTCAGGCACAGCAGCAGGGTCCGGAAGCTGGTCGGGCTCAGGCGTGGCGGCTCAGCCTCCCAGCAGCAGTCGAGCTCCGGCAGCCAGCGGGCTGCCAGCGCCTGAACGCTGACGGGATCGGCTAGGACGGTCGTCGTCCAACGCGGCGGCCGCCTTGGCGCAATTCGCAGGAACGCCGTCGCAGCGGTTAGCAGACCTCGGACGGCGTCCCACTCATCCCAGGCTTCGCGTCCTGAGAGTCGGCGTGGCGCCGTAGTGCCGGGCTGCTCCAACGCTAACGTGGTGTCGAAGCGCAGGCCAGGCACATACCGGTGTAGGAGCTGCGCTGGCACCGGGTCATCCGCCGGGCTGAGCATCGGGCATCTCCGAACGCGTGAGCAGCCGGTCCATCCGCTCACCGAGAGACGGCGGTGGGGCCTGCTTCGCTTGCCTGGTGCCCGAGGGGGCCGCAGTGGGCGACGCATCCTGGTAGAACTCGTCCACCACGGCCGAGCCGTCTTCCTGCGATTCCTCGAACGCCCCGGCGGCGAAGCCATCCCGCGCTGTCTGGTCGAGTGCTTCCTGGTCAAATCCCGCTTCCGCGCGCTGGCGCCAGAGTGCCTGTCCGGCCTCCAGCGTCTGCGCCAGGCTGCTGCCTGCCCGCACCGTGAGGTCCACGTAGTAGATCGGCGTGCGGTGCGAGCGGGTGGTGGACTTGCCGCGCAGGCGCAGTTCCAGTGCAAGCGTGGAAAGGTGTCCCCCCGATAGCGCCTGGAAGTATTTCAGGCGTGCCGACAGCGTGCGGATGCTGTTGAAGCCCGTGGTGCGGAAGATGAACGAGCCCAGTTCGTCCTCGTCGCCGATGCGGACGTTGAGCCGCCCGTAGGGCTTGCAGCCGGACTTGGCACCCAGCTCACAGCCTTCCGGCGCGGGACAGGGCAGGCCCTGAATGCCGGACGAGGTGGATCGCTTGCATGTATGTCCGTTGCCGACGCACAGCGGCCGGCCGGTGGCCCGGTCGAAGACGCTGTAGTTGGCGCGCAGGTTGAGGTCCGGATCGTCGAAGAGGAAGCGCACCGGAATGGCCCGCAGCTTGGCCTCCTTCTTGGCAGGCTCCTTGTTGCCGTCGGCCTTGGCCGCCTCGGCGAGCTTGGCGCGCAGCTGCTGGTCCAGCGGGTGCAGCACCCAGCCGTCCTGGCGCTGGACCTGGGTGGTGATGGTGAACTCGTCGTCCTTCTCGGGCAGGCGCTTGCCGTCCTTCATGACGACCTTGCCGATGGCGATGCGCCCGATGACGGGCGGCGTGAGGGCCAGTCCTTTGAGCATGTGGGGTCCTTGGGAAGTTGAGGAAAGTGGTGGAAATCGAGGGAAGAGAACCAGTGGCCGCGGAAAGGCCGCTTCGGAAAGTCTGGAAAAATTTGGAAAAGGCCGGCACAGCCATGCGCATGCCCGCCCCTTCAATCCGCTGGGGCGGGCCGCTTTGTTCCCTCGCGGCAGAGGGTTCGTCACCGGGCAGGCGATGACGGTGGTGTCAAAGCGCCTGGACGCGGCGTAGCGCCAGGCCGTAGCCCAGCACCATGCCGATCCCAAGCACGAGCGCATAGGCGGTCAGGAACTCCAGGGGGCTGCCGCCTACGGTGGTGTTCATGGCAACTCCTTGACGGTGAAGCGGCGGGTGCCGGCCTTAGGGGCGCCGTAGGTTTTCAGCAACTCCGGGTGATCGGCCAGAAGCCGATCCACGTCCAGGGCCGTGCCGTCCTTGCTGCGCTTCCAGCGGACTTCGCCACCGTCAAAGCGGGCCACCGTGGCTTCGCCCATGCGCTGCTGGATCCGCTGGCGCAGGATCTCCTGCTGCTGCTCGGCCTCGGCGATGGTTTGCCGCAGAGCCAGGAGGTCGGCGAACGCGCCGCCGAACTCCAGGTCGTCCGACAGGTCCAGCACCGTGCCGCTGTCGCGGGGCCACAGCGCCTTGAGCGCCAGAGCAGCGGATTCGGACCCGTCCGCCGGCGGCGCCGTGTCCGTCTCCACGTGTCGCCAGAACCGCGCTTCCAACTGGATCAGCTTGGCGATGAGTTCGTCATCGCGCTCGATCCGGTAGATGCGCAGCTCCTGCCCGCAGATCAGCACCGCCACGTCCGCCGCCTGCTTGCCGGTGACGGCCAGTTGGTGCATGACCTGCAGCTGGATGTACTCGGGCACGCCGTCTTCCCAGAGACGTGCCCCGTGGTAGCCGGCCGTTTTGCACTCCAGGATCTGGACATCCGGCGCGCCCAGAACCTCGCGGTCCAGGTTCGCCAGCATCCAGGGGAAGTCGTGATGCTGCAGCACGGCGTTGATCCGGCGCACCTTGTGCCCGGTACGCCGGGTGTAGTGCGCCGCCACGATGGGTTCCAGCAGCGTGCCCCAGTACATGGGGCTGGTCTCGTCGTTGGGATCGACCTTCGGCAGCTCGGCATCGCGGCCGGTCTTGTCGAGCCAGAGTTCCAGCGGCGACGTGTATGGGCTCAGGCCGATGGCGGCTGCGGCGTCGGAGCCGCCGATGCCTCGCTTGCGCACGTCGAGCCACTGGGCGCGATCCAGCTTGCGGAAATCCTGCGGCTTCACCAGGCGCAGGGCAGGGCGGGCACGAGCCGGAGGTTCGCCCGCCCGATGGGCTTCTGCCATGGGGTTCTCCTTGGGTTGAAAGAAGGGTTCAGAAAGAAGGAAGGCCAGCCGCCGCATCCCCCGCCGCGCACCGACGCCCAGAAGCACAAAGCCCCGGTCCCTTGTGGGGAGCCGGGGCTTTGTGCCGTCGGGGTGCCGTGGTGGCGGTGATCCCGGTCGTCGCCGGAAACTCGGAGGGGATGAGGACTGCGGCATGCTCAGGCCACCAGTTGCAGGGCAGCGTCGAGGGCGCGTTGCTTGATGCCGGCGCCTTGGCCGAACCAGGCGCTGTCCAAGCGGTACTCCTGACTGCGGGCCCGGCGTTCGTGGTCGACGTATTCGGTCACCGCGCACAGCAGGCCCCAGGCGGTGCCCTTGGCGGCCTGCAGCTCGGCGCCGCGCCCCTTGCCTTCGTAGAGCTCCTGCACCTTCTTGAGGGCGCGCTCGTTGGTCAGGGCCTGGGGCTCGGCATTGCCGTCCGCCTGGCACAGGACCTTCAGGAAGTAATTGAGCGACTCGTGCGTCTTGACCTTGCGTTCGGACAGCGTCTTCATGCGGTACATGAAGGCGTCCCAGCCGGAGACGGCGATGCCCAGTTGCTTCTTGACAGCCTGCGCGTCGAAGCTGGTGCTGTGGGGCACCTTGACGGCATTGACCGCGCCCTGCAGGGCGATGGAAAGCGTGTTGTTGCAAACGACCCGGATGGTGGTGGGCGTGGCGGTGGTGGCCAGGGTGCCGTCGCAGGAGGTGGCCAGCAGGATGTAGCCCTTGACGGTGTCGTTGCCCTTGAGGGCCGACTCCTTGCCGGTGCGCGCCAGCGCCCAGAACTTGCGGCCGGCCTTGAGCACGCCGGCGGTTTCGAGCTCGAAGCCGGAAACCTCGGTCAGGTCGCGGTAGAACTCCAGGACCTCGCGTGGCTGCACGACCTGGTACCGGCCGCCGACGACGGACAGCGGTGCCTTGGTGTCGCTGCGGTAGAGCACCTTCTGGTCATCGAAGGTCATGATGGAGCCGAGAGCGCCGGCCTGCTCGGCCATGTAGCGCACGGGCGTCTCGCAGATGGTCCAGTCCATGCCGGCTTCCTGCGTCCAGACTTCGATGGGCTGCTTGGGCGGGAGCTTGTTGCCGAGTTCATGCCAGGGGGTTTGGCCGACGTAGGCCATTTGTCGGAGGAGGTGTGCCATGAGAGCTGAAGAAGAAGTGTTTGAGTAGGAGAGGTGAGAGCCGGAAGGAGATGAGCTGGGCAAGGCGCAGGCGCCGCGATCACGGCTGCTGATGCGAGAAGACATGGCCGCAGCTGAGGCAGCGGCAGTTGCTCAGGACGGAGCCGTCGATGGCCTCGCCCAGAGCTGCGCCGACTGCGCAGCCGGCTATGCCGCCGCTGAGGCCGCCCAGGATGGCGCCGGCGACGGCACCGAGCGGGGGCATGGTGGGAACGACGTCTGCACCAAGGCCCATGCCCAGCTGAGCGCCAGCGACGGCTCCCGACAGTGCGGCGGACATGCCGCCTGCGGCACCAGCCAGCGTGCCGATGGCAGCGCCGGTTTTTTTGCCGAGTTCGCGCGAAGACAGACGCACGGAACTGCAGGAAGGACAGACGAGCGCCGAGGCTGTGTTGCTGGCATTGCGCTCGAATCGGGGTTCGTCGTCGTCATAGAAGTTTGAGTTGGAAGGCATAGAGGGTCGAGAGTTGTCAGAAAGACGGAATGGGGCCGAACAGGCAGCCTGACGGCAAAAAGCCCCAGCTCGCAGTGAGCGAGGCTGGGGCCGGGTGGAGTTGGGCGCTTACGTTCGCCTGCTCTTCACAGACATATGTGGCTGAAAAATTCTCGAATCGATGGCGGGCGGGCGGACGGCGCCCGCGCCGCTGATAGTTTGGCAGTGCCTATGCGTCAGCTCACGGCGCGTTTGACCAGGGATCCTGGGCGGCACCCTGGCAAGCCAACAAAGCGCGGGCCGCGGTTTCGCGTCCGATGGTGGTGTCTGGTTGCCGCACCTGCCATGCATGGGCGCATCTTGCGGCGGCCGAGCAGGATGGAGTCCCTGGATCGCAGCGAGCCCGCGGGCATCGCCCCCGCTCGGCCTAGACAAAAATGCGCCAAGCAGCCAATGATCCTGAGACACAACTTTTCCGAGGCTCACACAAAATCTCGTAAGTGCTTGCTGTGCCTTGCCTAAACTCTGTCGTTGCCGGGGGGCGCTGCGAAGATGTGCGTTGTCAGACGTGGCAAACGCGCCGGTCTCGTCGCACCCAAGCGTTGCATTTTCTTGCTCACCTCAGCAATAATCCCGACGTCGCATTTAAGTGCGGCAAGTCAGTACCGCGCCGATGCGCTCCTGACCGATCCCTGGAGTTGCGCCGTGTTCTTCCGAGCATGGCCACATGCTGAGACCATGGAGGAACTGGCCCTTAGAGGCCCCTACAGAGGGCATACCGCGCTAAGGCGCGCAGCCCGCCCAGACACTACGTCTCCGTCGTAGCTTGTCCCGGGTCACACAGCTTGCGGGTTGACTTTAGGTCCCCGCCTTACAGAACGGCAGTCTCCTTTGTGAGACCTTCAAGAGGCTCCGGCATCTTGAACAATGCCGAACACATGCGCCGACGCTGCGCATGCCCCCTATCTCTCGCGGGGCAAACTCACAGTGGTCCACCCTAGGACCGATGCAGCCCGCTGATCTCATCAGCCGCCTGCCACACAGCGTCAAGTTGCTGCGCGGTCCGCTTCTTGGCATCAACACATACCGCACGTAGTTCTGCGATGCCCATGCATCTGCAGTTTGTCTTAGTTGCACGCCTGTAGCGCGTGCGTGGCGGAGCTGTCATGGCTGACGAGTCGAAAAAGGGCGAAGAAAGCGAATTGCCCGAAGAGAAGTGGATGAATGTGGAGGAGACGCGGGCGTTTTTGGGCGACATGCCCTACTCGACCTTCTGGGATCTGCGTCAGGACGAAACGGCGCAGTTTCCGGAGCCCGCAAAACCTCGCGGCAGGCCGCTGTGGAGCCGTCGCCAAGTCCATAAGTGGCTGCTGACCTTTCAACAGACGAGCTGAGCCTTGGGCAAGGGGGATCTACGGTTCAGAGAACGATAACTGCGTACCTAGTCATGCATGCCGGAATGCTGCGCGGCTCGGCAACGAGTCACCAGATTGCTCAATAAACACGGGAAACCCGGCTGAGTGGAGTTTGGGTTTTTAATGGTATTCCTTTAGCTATATTGGAGAGAGAGGCTTTAGCAAGGACGTTACTGCTTCCAGAACGGGTCTTAGAGGACCCGGTAAGAAACCTACGGCCTCCTTGGAATGGAGGCAGGGACAGAAAAATCGATAGCCTGACAGTCATTCAGGTCGATCTTCCAAGGACAGAAAAAATGCCTGCCAAGATGTCAATCAACTTTACGGAAAAATTTATGAAAAATGAATCTGATACAGATGCCGTGCCTGAAGTCTTGCGTCCGGCTGATCGAACAGCCCTACTGGGCAGCGACTCCTCGCTTCTGAGGATCGCTCACTCGGAATCGCAGCGAGGCTACTGTGAGCGTCATAGCGACCAAGTGCTCAACGTCATACGACAGCCCGACTTCAACGTGCTGCCTTATGCGAATATCCTCGACTTAATGGACGAGGCTCTCCTCAACAAGACCGCCGGTCAGACAGAAGAGAAAAAATACTTTGTGAAAGGCGTCAACACCGCCAAGTTTTCTCGGCTCACCTATCCAGACACGTTCTATGGTTTGCAGCCGGACTTTCATTGGTCTCCCAAAATCAAGCTTTTCAAGGAATGCTGCGAAGAGCTTGGGTTATCGCCGTCGATGCTGAAGGGGTTTAGTGGCATGCAGGCGAAGCCGGTGTGGGAAGCCCTCATCGTGCTCATTCGCAAGCGGGCGCGAAAGCCAGAATTTAAGGCGGCTATGCGCCGCATTGAGCAGCGTCGCAACTACCATGCAAAAAAGTTCCGCACTCTGGTGACGTCGATGTTTGAGAAGTACGCCAAGATTTGCTGCATTCGCGTTGATCTGGGCGTCTCGGCAAAGAACGCCAGTGGCGTCAGTGCCGAGCAGATGAAGAAGTGGATGAAGCAGTTCAAGAACAATTGGCGTACGAACAGTGCGTTCGAGAACCTGGTGGCCTACGCGATCTGCTATGAATGCGGCGTTCAGCATGGTGTCCATTGCCACTGCACCTTCTTTTTTGACGGCTCCAAGGTACGCCACGATGTCTTCCATGCCGATCGGATTATCCAGTACTGGGAGACGACGATCACGAAAGGCAAGGGCCTGGGCTTCAACTGCAACCACAAGAAGGCGGCACGCTATCGTCGCGTGGGGATCGGGAACATCCATCACTCAGAAACTCAGAAGATCGAGGACCTGCTTTTCGCAATGAGCTACTTCTACAAGACTCAGACGGTTCTGGTTCCGAACCCGATTGCGGGCATCCGCACCATTGAGCATACCCAGGCATCCTCCTTGCGGCGCGGGGTTGGCGGGCGCCCGCGCAAAGGTGCGAACAATGCGTCGCCGGTCCGTGCGAAAGACCATTGCGATAGCACGTCGACGAAGAAGCGCCGTCAGCCGAATAAGAAGGACGCGCGCGCTCGCCTTCGCGCGGTGGACGGCGGCCTTGTGGGCTCGGGCGTGCTCGCGCCCGCAACTGACCCGCGCCGTGATGAGGGCACGGGTTTTGAGCCGAAACTTCAACAGCACGGCATCAGCGAGCTTGCGGACGACCCGCTAGCGCAATTGCCGCTGCTGGAGCAGATCGTCCACAGCATCAATGGAACGCTCCCGAAGGCTGTTGCTGCATCGCGAAAGGTGAGCAAATGAAGTTCAAGGCACTGTCGCCTGCCTACCATGCACAGTGGGAAGCAGCCCTCTGTCCGCGGTGCACCGCAGAGCGCCGAACCGACCTGATGGTGATGCAACCTGTCGCTCGTTTGCAGATGAGCCTGCGGATCAAAGAGGCATCCCTGCGACTGCCAGCTCGACCGCAGTCTTGGATCAGGCTCGCGTCGCACGGCTCCGCGCAGACCATCGTCATGCACGAATCGATGCGCGTTTTCCTGGCCGACACGCTGTCGATGTGCGTGATGGATGCGGCGGGCCGGCTCGACTTGATCGTCGATCCTCGGTGCAAGGAGATCCTGAAGGTGACCGTTGCCATGCTCCGGCCCCCGCGCTCCATTGAAGCGTTCTACGCCGGCATCATCAAGGATGCCGAGGCTGGGGTCGCTCTGTTGCGTGACTGGCTCGTTACCCTCAGGAAGGCTCTGATGCGATCCACGTTCCTGGAACGGGAGAAGGCGTATCACCGTGCGCAAAAGGCAGGGCTCGCCCGGCAAGTTGCTGAGATGCGGCTGCTGGCTAGTTCCCATCCGGGTGCTGGCGTGGTCCGATTCGAGATCTACCGCAAGGGCGACGTCGCAGAGTCGATCTTTGCTGGCCACTCTGTCCGACGAACGGCCGAGCAGTTCAAGACTTGGCTCGCGGCCTTCAAGAAGGCGCAGGGGAAGGCGCTTCTGAAAGTCCTCAGCTGCGCGCAGTGGGGTGATGGCCCCGAGGAATGGGGTCATCACATCTTGGCTGTGCTTGCTGCGAGTTCTCGGGAAGGACGGATGGAGGTCGAAAGAACAGCTGAGAAGCTGTGGATGGACGTCGTTGGGTCCGGCGGGTCTTTCGTCTCATGCAAAGGCCGCGACGTTGACTATCGCTATCGCGGTCGCCGCGATGACCTTGAGGGGGGCTCATTGCGCACAGAACTCATGGACGCGGCGGTCTACTTTGCCCACGCGAATTCGATCATTGCCCCTGTTGCTGCCAAGCCTGTCCGCCAAGCCTCTGGGGTAAGTACAGGGGAAAGCTCCGGCGGCGAGCATCGCCGGCACTGGGCTAACACTAGCCTGCAGCTGTCCCCCACCTATCACAGGGCATTGGCCTTCTGAGCATGCTTGCACCTGTGCGCAGGATGAGGGGCCGCGAGGCCCCTTTTTTCATGTTGTGACCCGTCCTGCCCAGCGTTGACTGACCCGTCCTGCCCCGCGTTGACACCTTTTCGTCGTCGAAAGGAAGAAACGCCATCCAGCACTGCGGATTTCGGCTCTCATGGACATCGGCTCCGGCAACGTGAACAAGCAATCCGGTCCTCACGAACACCGGACTGCTGCTGTCGGACTTTGATTCAACTTATAGAAGGCTGTGGTCATGTGGCGGAGGACGGTGCGCCGAAGGCGCATCGTCCATATGTGCACAGCCTTGCCGGGCGCGCAGCGCCTGGCCCCCTTCCTCGGCTTCGCGCAACATCGATTTCAAGACTGCCGTAACGGCCAAAGGCGCACCGCCCGGACTGCTTCAGGCAGGCAATGTCAGAAACCCGGCCGCTACAGCACCACGTTGACTGTCAGAGCCTGGTGCTCGTCCTGGCCAGGTAGAACCACTCCGTTCCTAGCGCGGCATCCGGGTTGGGAAACACGATGCACCCGTCGAACGGCGACACGACTTTCTCGCCGTTGCCGCGCTCGGCGATCTCCTGGCCCTGGGCCACCGGCTCGAAACTCGACCACGGCTGGACGAAACGGTCGCCGGCATCCCGGCGATCGACGACCTCGCACAGGTGGAGGCACTCCAGGCCCGAGACGGGTTGCGGCTGGTCTCCATCGGTTAGTCTCAGGTGTGTCAAGGCGTTGCGGATGGCCTGGTACGCGACGTGTTCGGCGTCCGGGTCCTCGTGGAAGCCACACTCCAGCGTCATCCCCCAGCCGCCTACAGTGCGCATGTACTCGGTGGTCCCGAAGCCATAGAGCGCGTCATCGATACCAGGCGCACCGGCTGTTGCCCGGCCGCGTCGCCGCGCGACACCGCCCGCGTAGGTAGACAGCCATCCGTCCACGACGCGGTGCACGCCCAGGCGCGCGGCCAGGCCTTGTTCTTCGGCCGCGAAACGGAACGGCTCAATCGGCCCATCGTTGTTGGGCGGCCCGATGAAAACGAACGGCTTACCACTGCCTCGGAACGAGTGCAGATCGAGCAGCACATCATGCCGTGCCAGCAGCGGCACAGCCAGTTGGCAAGGTGGTCCTCGTTGTCTGCCGGTGTCGTGGGCGGCTGAAGGCCCCGGTTCAGGTTCCTGTCGCCGGACCGCTTGCCGCGCGCGTGCGCGAGGGCGTTGGTGATGGGGACCAGCGTCAAGCTCCCAGCCGACAGCGCCAGATCGCCCCGGTCCAGCTCGCCCATCAGCTTGTGGATGGCTGCAGTGCCGCAGACCTCGTTGCCATGCACTGCCGCGAGCACCAGGAGGCGCACGCCGTCGTTTCGGGAGGCGTACTCAACGGACTTGAAATTCACCATGGGCACGGGCTTGTTGTCATTGGTTTGGAAATCACGGTAGCGTCGGTACGCAAGCGTATTCAACGGCGAAGATCCCTAGTCAGCCGCGACAGCGCAAGGCACGCGGCCAGGCCCAGGCCTGCCGAGATCCACAGCGCGCCAACGCCCAGCCGCTCTACCGCCAGGCCGAACAGGAACGGCGCCCCGGCCTGCACGATGCGCGCCGGCACCATCAGTAAGCCCTGCCGCTGGCCGTAGCCCTTCGCGCCGAAGAACAGCAGCGGCAGCGTTCCGATGGCGATGGTCAAGATGCCATTGCCCAGGCCGTGCAGCACCGCGAAGGCCATCGCGGCCGAGCTGCCGAACAGGCCGAGGCACAGCGCGCTCAAGGGATGGCTCAGCGTGGCCAGGCGCGCCGACAGCAGCGGGTGCGCGCGGGTCAGAAACGCGAATTCGATCAGCCGGCCCGCGACCTGGGCCGGCCCGACCAGCGCCGCGATTGCCACGGCCGCCGCCAGGGTCGCCCCAGCGCTAAGCAACAGCTTGGGCAGGTGCGCGGCCATGGCCGTGCTGGTGAACCAGGCCACGGCGAAGACGAAGGCCAGCAGGACGGCAGCGGCGCGCTGCTTGTCCGGCGGCAAGGCCGCCTGCTGCTCGGGCTTGCCGGCGGCATCGCTCGATGCCGGCGCGGCGCGCTCGGCCGCCGGCAGAATGGCGTTGAGCGGCAACGCCAGACCCAAGTGCAGGCCGGCCCACACCAGGCAGGCCCAACGCCACCCCATGGTGCTTTCCAGCCACGCCGTGAGCGGCCAGCCCACAGTGCTGGCGAAGCCGGCGAACAGGGTGATGCCGGTGATGGTGCGCCGTGCGTGCTGGCCATGCAGCCGCACGGCCGTGGCGAACGCGGCTTCGTAGAGGCCGCTGCCCATCGCCAAGCCCATCACGGCCCAGGCCGCGAAGACGTGCAACGGCTGCTGTGCCTGGCTCAGTGCGGCCAGGCCGGCGGCGAACATCACATTGCTGGCGATCAGCACCGGCCGCCCGCCCCGCCGGTCGATCAGCCGGCCGGCGAAGGGACCGATGGCCGCCGACATCAGCAAGGCCACCGAGAAGGCGCCGAAAACGGCCGAGCTGGAGGCGCCAACGTCCCGGGCGATGGCACCGGCCAGGATGGCCGGCAGGTAGTACGACGAGGCCCAAGCCAGCGTCTGTGCCACGCCCAGCAGTACGGTGGTCGTGGTCCGGCTTTGCACCTGGGGATGGCCGTTAGATGCTGCGCAGGTTGACCCGCTTGGACAGCGCCTCGGCGCTCTCGCGCCGCTCGCTGTAGCGGTCCACCAGGTAGCCCGCGCAGTCGCGCGTCAGCAGCGTGAACTTCACCAGTTCTTCCATCACGTCCACCACGCGCTCGTAGTACGGCGAGGGCTTCATGCGGCCGTCTTCCTCGAACTCGGCGAAGGCCTTGGCCACCGACGACTGGTTGGGGATGGTCAGCATGCGCATCCAGCGGCCCAGCACGCGAAGTTGGTTGACCGCGTTGAAGGACTGCGAGCCGCCCGACACCTCCATGACGGCCAGCGTCTTGCCCTGCGTGGGCCGCACCGATCCGACCGACAACGGAATCCAATCGATCTGCGACTTCATGATGCCGGTCATGGCCCCGTGCCGCTCGGGCGAGCACCACACCATGCCCTCGGACCACTGCGCCAGGTCGCGCAGCTCCTGCACCTTCGGATGGTCCTCCGGCGCGCCATCGGGCTGCGGCAGGCCGCGCGGATCGAAGATGCGCGGCTCTGCGCCCATGGCGTACAGCAGCCGGGCCGCTTCCTCGGTCAGCAGCCGGCTGTAGGAGCGCTCACGCACCGACCCGTAGAGCAGCAGGATGCGCGGCGGGTGTGTTGCGCGCTCGGTCGGCAGCAGCCGCGCCAGGTCGGGCGGGCGGAAGTGGTCGGCCTCGATGTTCGGCAGATCAGGGCTTTGCAATGCGCGCTCCCTGGGCGTCAATGACGGCCTCGCCGTCTTCCTTGGTAAAGGCGCCTTGCTGCGGCTGCGGCAGCAGGTCCAGCACGGCTTCCGAAGGCCGGCACAGCCGCGTGCCCAGCGGCGTCACGACGATGGGCCGGTTGATGAGGATGGGTTCTTGCAGCATGAAGTCGATCAACTGCGCATCGGTCCACGTGGCGCTGTCCAGGCCTAGCGCTTCGTAGGGCGTTCCCTTCTGGCGCAGCAGCTCGCGCGGCGCGATGCCCATGGCGGCGATCAGCCGTTCCAACGTCGCGCGGTCAGGCGGCGTCTTCAGGTACTCGATGACCTGGGGTTCGGCACCGCTGTTGCGGATCATCGCCAGCACGTTGCGCGACGTGCCGCAGGCGGGGTTGTGGTAGATCGTGATGGTGCTCATGGTCGGTTTCTTGTTGAACGTTCAGGCCACGCTCAAGCGCAGCGCGAGGGCCGCCAGCGTCACCAGCAGCACGGGCAGCGTGAGCACGATGCCCACGCGGAAGTAGTAGCCCCAGGCGATGGTGGTCCCCTTCCTCTGGAGCACGTGCAGCCACAGCAGCGTGGCCAGGCTGCCAATGGGCGTGATCTTGGGGCCGAGGTCGCAGCCGATCACGTTGGCGTAGACCATCGCCTCTTTCACGACTCCGCTGGCCTGCGATGCGTCGATGGACAGCGCGCCGATCAGCACCGTGGGCATGTTGTTCATGACCGATGACAGCAGGGCCGTGAGCACGCCCGTGCCCAGCGCGGCACCCCAGATGCCACCCTGCGCGAACACATCGAGCAGCGCGGCGATGCGGTCGGTCAGGCCGGCGTTGCGCAGGCCGTAGACCACCAGGTACATGCCCAGCGAGAAGACCACGATCTGCCAGGGTGCGCCGTGCAGCACCTTGCGCGTGCTGATGACATGGCCCCTGGCCGCCACGGCCAGCAGCATCACGGCGGCCACGGCCGCGACCGCGCTGACCGGCACGCCCAGCGGCTCCAGGCCGAAGAAGCCGACCAGCAGCAGGGTCAGCACCACCCAGCCGGCGCGGAACGTGGCCGGGTCGCGGATGGCCTGCGCTGGGGTCTTGAGCTGGCCCAGGTTGTAGTGCTGTGGCACGCCCCGGCCGAAGTACAGCAGCAGGACCAGCAGACTGGCCAGCACGGCGGCGATGTTGACCGGCACCATCACAGCCGCGTACTGGTTGAAGCCGATGCCGAAGAAGTCGGCCGACACGATGTTGACCAGGTTGGACACG